>JAHAEW010000208.1 GCA_018374635.1 Clostridiales bacterium | reverse complement strand
GTGTGGGACGCCATCATGCATACCACCAACCTGGTGGTGGCGGGCAAGACCGTGGTGGTGGCCGGATACGGCTGGTGCGGCAAGGGCGTGGCCATGCGGGCCGGCGGCATGGGCGCCAATGTCATCGTCACCGAGGTGGACCCCTTCAAGGCTCTGGACGCCACCATGAACGGCTTTCGGGTCATGACCATGGACGAGGCCGCGGCCCTGGGGGACGTGTTCGTCACGGTCACCGGCTGCAAGGACGTCATCACCCCCCGGCACTTTGAGAAGATGAAGCACAATGCCATCCTCACCAACGCCGGCCACTTTGACTGTGAGGTGGACGTGGCCTCCCTGGCCGCGATGGCCGTCAAGCGGGAGGTCCGCCGGGACTCCATTGAGGGCTATACCCTGCCTGACGGGCGGGTGCTCAACGTCATCGGAGAGGGCCGCCTGGTCAATCTGGCGGCGGGCAACGGCCACCCGGCCGAGATCATGGACATGTCCTTCTCGGTCCAGGCCCTGGCCCTGGAGTGGCTGGTGAAGCACCGGGACGAGCTGGAGAAGAAGGTCTACAACGTGCCCGGCTCCATCGACGACGAGATCGGCCGGGTCAAGCTGGCCGCCATGGGATTGCACATCGACGCCCTGACCGAGGAGCAGCGGGCCTATCTCAATGGCTGGAAGGCATAAATCCCAGCGATATAGTTGGAATTGCCTCTTGACAAGTTTCGGCAAAGAGGATAGAATATCTTGTACCAACTGAATAGCCTTATCGAGAGAGGTGGAGGGAACGGCCCTATGAAGCCCGGCAACCTGCCTGAACGCCGTGAAACGCGGGAGGGAAAGGTGCCAAATCCGGCGGTGCAAATCGAAAGATGAGGATGGACAACTAGACTCCATGCGCTCCGCCGTCCGGCGGAGCGCTTTTTTGCGGTTCCCATTCTCGGCAAGGCATGTATTTTGGAAAGGAAGGAATCAAATTGGCAAAGCGACTTTTTACTTCGGAATCCGTGACAGAGGGGCATCCCGACAAGATCTGCGACCAGATCTCCGACGCAGTGCTAGACGCCATTCTGGACAAAGACCCTATGGGCCGTGTGGCCTGTGAGACCACCGTCACCACCGGCCTGGTCAACGTGATGGGCGAGATCACCACCAGCTGCTATGTCGACATCCCGAAGATCGCCCGGGAGGTTATCCGGGAGATCGGCTACGACCGGGCCAAGTACGGTTTTGACTGCGACACCTGTGCCGTCATCACCTCTATTGACGAACAGTCCGCCGATATCGCCCTGGGTGTGGACCAGTCCCTGGAGGCCAAGGAGGGCGGTCAGGGAGAGGACCTGACCAACGGCGCCGGCGATCAGGGCATGATGTTCGGCTATGCCTGTGACGAGACGGCCGAGCTCATGCCACTGGCCATCTCGCTGGCACACAAGATGGCCATGCGTCTGACCGCGGTGCGCAAGGAGGGCCTGGTGGACTATCTGCGCCCCGACGGCAAGACCCAGGTCACCGTGGAGTACGACGAGAACAACCGGCCTGTCCGGGTGGACGCGGTGGTCCTCTCCACCCAGCACGGCCCCGAGGTCAGCCTGGAGCAGATCCGAAAGGACATGATCGAGCTGGTCATCCGGCCCACCATCCCCGCCGATCTGCTGGACGAGCACACCAAGATCTATGTGAACCCCACCGGCCGCTTTGTGATCGGCGGTCCCCAGGGCGACTCCGGACTCACCGGACGCAAGATCATCGTGGACACCTACGGCGGAAGCGCCCCCCACGGCGGCGGCGCCTTCTCCGGCAAGGACCCCACGAAGGTAGACCGCTCCGCCGCCTATG
>JAHAEW010000078.1 GCA_018374635.1 Clostridiales bacterium | reverse complement strand
GACCACCGAGTTCATCGGCGCCGAGCACATCCTGGCCCGCCGCGCCGCCACGCCTGAGGTCCGGGAGCGCATCTTTGAGATCGTCCACCGCTATGAGGAGGCCCTGCGCCTGGTGGGCGAGGAGGTCCGTGAGGGCAACCCCTCCCCCGGCAACAAGACCGGCGGTATCACCACCCTGGAGGAGAAGTCCCTGGGCTGCATCCACAAGGGCGGCCACTCCCCCGTCAACGCCGTGTACGACTACGCCAAGCAGGTTGCCCCCAAGAGCGGCCTCGTGATCATGGACACCCCGGGCAACGACCCCTCCTCCGTGGCTGCCATGGTGGCCGGCGGCGCCCAGGTGGTGGTCTTCTCCACCGGCCGCGGCACCCCCACCGGCAACCCCATCGCCCCTGTCATCAAGATCACCGGCAACCGCATCACCTTCGCCAACATGGAGGATAACATCGATGTGGACGCCTCCCCCATCATCTACGGCGGAGATCTCACCCAGATGGGCGACGAGCTCCTGCAGCTGGTGGCCGACGTGGCCAGCGGCAAGCAGACCAAGGCCGAGTCTCTCGGCTACATGGAAATGGCCATTGCACGCGTGTGCAACTACGTGTAACCGCCTGAGAAAAAACGTGCGGACTTCTTTCGAAGTCCGCACGTTTTCTCTCGTTCATGGCTCAGGGGCCCTCTTGTTCCCGCTGTTCCTCCTGCCTCTGGATCAGCTCCCGCAGCGTTGTTGACAGGATCTCAAAATCTATCGGCTTGGAGATATGGGCGTTCATTCCCGCGTCTACCGTGGCCGCGATATCCTCCGCAAAGGCATTCGCAGTCACCGCAAGGATCGGGATCTCCAGGGCATCCGGGCGGTCCAAACCGCGGATCATCTTGGCCGCCTCACATCCGCCCATCTCCGGCATCTGCATATCCATCAAGATCGCGTCGAAGCCAAAGGGCGGGGAGCTCTGGAAGCATTCCACGGCCTCTCTGCCGTTCCACGCCTGGGTTACAGACATATCATGCATATGCAAAAGCTCTGTGGTGATCTCCATGTTGATGGCGTTGTCCTCTGCCAGGAGAATATGTTTTCCCCGCAGCCCGTCTGCCGCCCCGGCCGGACTCCAAGTCTTCTTCCCGCATACCTCCGGCTCATCTTGGGCCACCTCCAGGGGCAGCGTTACTGTGAACGTACTGCCTTCTCCCAGGGTGCTCTCAACAACGATTTCGCCCCCCATTTGCGACACCAGGCTCTTGACAATGGGCATTCCCAGTCCAGTTCCCAGCACATACTTAGCTCCAAAACGGGTCTCCCGTTCATAGGGGAGGTAAATCCGTTCCAAAAATTCTTTGGACATGCCGGCGCCGGTATCCGAGACTTTGATCTGGTACTTGGCATGCTTCTGGTGATCGATCTGCCGTACTGAAACAGCGATGGAGTCTCCTTCCCTGGTAAACTTGAACGCGTTGGAAAGCAAATTGTTCAAAATCTGTCCAACCCGGAAGAAGTCTCCATAGACCTGCTCTTCTTTGAGGTCAATAGAAATCTCAAAGTCCTTCTTCTCCTTCTCTGCCTGAGGACGGAACACCTCCGCACAGCCCGCAGCACAGCTGCGCAGATTAAAGCCGGTCCAGCGTCATCCCACCCTGCTCCATCCGGGACAATTCCAGAATATCGTTGATCAGCCCCAGAAGCTGGCGGCTGGAGGTTTCGATCTTACCCAGATAATCCTTTATCCGCTCCGAATCCTCCACATAGTTTCCGGCCAGTTCGGTCAAGCCCAGGATCGCGTTGAGGGGTGTGCGCATTTCATGGGAGACTGAGGAGAAGAAGTTTTTCTGGGACTGCTCGCTCTTGTGTGCCGCATCCAAAGAGTTCTGAAGCAGCTGCATCTGCTGGAGCTGCCGCCCCTTTTCCTCATCGATCTCCCGGAAACAGAGCACGACCTCCCCCCGGTTCAGGGATTCATCAAAGAGCATCTGTATCTGGACCCAGCGCAGTTCTTGGTCAAAGATCCGCCGGAACTCTCCCCCGAAGTTTCTGACCCGCCGCCCCATCAGGTCCCGGATGTTCTGAATGGAGAAGCTGCTCTGGAACTCTTCGGACGCTTTGCTCTCGATCACCGAGCCGAGATGATGGAGCAGGTCGGCATAGGGCCCCTGTTGCGGCAGATTCCTCCGGATATAGTCCGAACCTTTGATCATATCGTAGGTCTCCTGCTCTACATTGACCCGGTAGATGGCGTAGTAGGAGTTTCCCAGCACCCGAACCGTCTCGTTGGTCCGTTCGATCCGGCGGTTGAGCACATGCTCCCGCGCGCTCATTCCCACTACAATGGCCAGCAATCCAATCAGCAGCATCAAAAACCAGAGCGTAAAGGTCTGAAGATCTCCCAAAATCGTGCTGAAAGGAACGGTAATGATGGACATCCATCCATTGGGGGCGGCCGTATAGTAAACGCCCCGCTTGGCCCCCTCCAGGTCGTAGACAAACTCCCCTGGAGCGTCTACCTCTCCGGCCTCGATCTGTCCAAAGAGTTGTTTGACATATTCCTGTATCTCTCTGGAACTCCCCTCCGTTTCGGTATGCGCATACAAAAGCGTACCCTTTGTGTCGCACAGATAATAGGAACCTCCCACCGGAAGATTCTGCGGATTCACCGCTATCTGAAAATTTTCGGGAAAAATATCAAACGCCATGATGTTTACACGCTCGGAATGGCCGCACCTTTTTGCAATCGTAACGACCGGACGCCCTGTAATGGCATCCATATATGCGTCTGTGAATACAATATCCCCATCCGCTGCAAGGGCTTTTTGATACCACTCGGCTTCGCTTACGTCATAGGTCTCCGCCCTCCCAGTAATTGGCCGCAATGATCTTCCCATCAATCACCACATAGGGGTCGATCACTGCTTCCCCAAACATATCCCGGACCGTATCAAAAAAACTGCTCATCCAGCGTTGCACGCTTTCATAGGAGGCATTCTCCTGAAGCTGCTGATCCAAATATTCTGTTCCGAATTCCATCAGCATTTCAAAGACGGCGATGTTGCGCTCCTCCTCCACCGAGTAGCTCTGCGCCAAAGACTGGCCCACCTTCTGGGAGTTTTGCAGCAGGCTATTCTGCAGCAGAGTCAATCCCAGTAGTGCGGACACCGCAAACGCAAGCAACACCAGCAGATTGAACCGCATCTGCTTCCAGATGGACTTTGACCCGCCATTATGGATGGATTTTCCACCATTTCGCTTCATGCTATCGCTCCTTCATGCTCTGATTCCTTTCCGGCACGGAGTTTCCTTTCTATTGTACTTGCTGCGGAAAACGATGTCAACGACCACTTGTTTTGCAGATTTGTCTTCCCATCTGTTCCGGCATATCGGTGCGCAGCAAAGCCGGCGCGCTCCTCCCGTTCCCACCGTGCAGGTCAGACATAAAGTTTTTCCCTCCAAAATCTGTATTTCTACACTCACGAGTATTGCTTTTTTTAAACCAGTCAGTTATGATTATGGAACAGAGATTTCAACCAACGCTGATGTATCTGAAAAAAGGCAAAGTGAGGGATCCTATGAATATCGCGACACAGACCTGTACGGAATTTCTGGAAGCGCTGGCCTCCAAGGCCCCGGTTCCCGGCGGCGGCGGCGCTTCCGCCCTGGTGGGCGCCGTCGGCGTAGCCCTCGGCAATATGGTGGGGAATCTCACCGTCGGAAAGAAAAAATACGCCGATGTGGAGGCTGATGTCCGCGCGCTGGACCAGCGCTCGGAAGCGCTGCGCCGGAAACTGGAGGCTCTGGTGGCCGCCGACGCGGAAGTCTTTGAGCCCCTCTCCCGCGCCTACGGACTGCCCAAGGATACAGAACAGCAGCGCTCCTATAAGGAGCAGGTCATGGAGCAGGCTCTGAACACCGCCTGTTCCGTTCCCATGGAGATCATGGGCGCCCTCTGCGAGGCGATCGAACTTCACCGAGATTATGCGCGTATGGGCTCTGCCATTGCCATCTCGGATGTAGGCGTCGGCGTTCTCTTCTGCAAAGCGGCGCTTCAAGGCGCCAGCCTGAATGTCTTTATCAACACGAAGTCCATGGCAGACCGGGCGAAGGCCCGCGCTCTGGAGGAGAAAACCGAAGCCATGCTCTCCAAATATGTTCCCATGGCGGATGAGATCCACACGCAGGTGCTGGGCCGCCTGCGCTGACAGCCGGCGCACACTGAAAAAGGAAAGGTGATGTACATGTCTACCATTCTCTCCGGCAAAGAGGTTGCCGCCGCCCTGACCGACACACTGGTCCAGCGCACCCGCGTCCTTAAAGAGCGGGGGATCTCTCCTGCTCTGGCCATTGTCCGGGTCGGAGCGCGGGAAGACGACCTGAGCTACGAGCGCGGCGCCACCAAGCGCTGTGAGAAGATCGGTGTGGCCGTGCGCTCTTTTGTCCTCCCAGCCGACGCCTCCCAGGAGGCGCTGCTCCAGGTCATCGACCAGGTCAACCGGGACCCGTCCATCCATGGCTGCCTGCTCTTCCGTCCATTGCCCAAACAGATGGATGACGAGACCGTGCGCCGCGCCCTCGCCCCGGAAAAGGATGTAGATGGGATCACCGACGGCTCTCTGGCCGGGGTATTTGCCGGAGTAAAACGGGGCTTTCCGCCCTGCACCGCCCAGGCCTGCATGGAGATCCTGGCCCATTACGGCTATGATCTGACCGGCAAGCGGGTCACTGTGGTGGGCCGCAGCCTGGTGGTGGGCAGGCCCGCAGCCATGATGCTGCTCCAGAAAAACGCCACCGTCACCCTCTGCCACACCCGCACAGTGGATATGCCCTCTGTCTGCCGGGAGGCAGAGATCCTGGTCGTTGCGGCCGGAAAAGCCGGCGTGGTGGACGCCTCCTATGTCTCTCCCGGTCAGGTGGTTGTGGACGTGGGCATCAACGGCAACGCCGAGGGCAAACTCTGCGGCGACGTGGCCTTTGACGCGGTGGAGCCGGTGGTGGAGGCCATTACTCCGGTGCCGGGCGGCGTCGGCTCGGTCACCACCTGTGTTCTGGTGGGTCATGTAGTGGAGGCGGCCGAGCGCGCCTGCGGACTGGCATAAGGCGTTCTGCCACGGTCATTTTCCATGTTTTTGTATGGAAGAGCCCTCTCCCAAGTCAAATTATGCTATAATGAAGGGGCCGGCAGTTTGCCGGCCCCTTCATCTGTTCAAAGGAAGTGACGTATATCTATGGAACAATCCCGCGTCTCCCGTGTCACGGCGGAGATGAGAGCCGCCGGACTCTCCCAGATCCTCATCACCGCTACCACCTCAGTCTACTACCTCACCGGCTTCTGGGTAGAGCCCCATGAGCGTCTGCTGGCCCTTTACCTGGATGCAGGGGGAAAGGCCGTCCTGTATGGCAACGAGATCTTCGGCCTCCCCTCCACGCCGGAGCTGCCGGTGGTTACCCACAGGGACGGGGAGGACCCTGTCGCCGCTCTGGCCGGCGCCCTCCGCCCCGGTTCCCTCGGTGTGGACAAGTTTTGGTACAGCAAATTTCTCATCGGCCTCATGGAGCACCGCCCCGATGTGCGCCCCGTCCACGGCTCCGGGCCCGTGGACCTCTGCCGCAAACAGAAGGATGAGGCCGAGCGCGCCGCCATGCGCCACAGCTCGGCCATGAACGACCAGGTGGTGGCCGCCGCCATCGGGGCCGTCCGGACCGGCGTGCGGGAAAATGAACTGGCCGCGCTGGTCAACCGGGAATTCCTGGCCCGTGGAGCCGACTGTGAGGGGACGCAGCTGGTCTGCTTCGGCGCCAACGGGGCCGATCCCCACCACAGCGGCGGCTCCACCGTGCTCCAGCCCGGGGACAGCGTGATTTTCGACCTCTTCACCCCCATCTCCCGCTATTGGTGCGATATGACCCGCACGGTCTTCTACCAGACGGTCAGCGACAAACAGCGGGAGGTCTATGAGCTGGTCCGCCAGGCCAACGAGGCGGCTGAGGCCATGATCCGCCCCGGCGTCCTCCTCTCCGACCTGGACCGCTGCGCCCGGGACATCATCACCAAGGGCGGATACGGGCCCTGCTTTACCCACCGCCTGGGCCATGGCTGCGGTCTCGACTGCCACGAACCCCCGGACGTGAGCGGCGTCTCGGACACCCCCCTGGAACCCGGCATGGTTTTTTCGGTGGAGCCGGGGATCTATCTGCCCGGGGAGTTTGGCGTGCGTATTGAGGACCTGGTGCTGGTGACGGAGGACGGCTGCGAAGTGCTCAACCACTATCCAAAGGATCTGCAAGTCGTTGGATAAGCCATTTTAGCGAAAACGAGCCGTATATCTTTTGAATAGATATACGGCTCGTTTTCATTTTGAGCTCTACAAATGTTTCCCAAGACCGCGGAGCCAGATCTCCGCCAAGTCCATCCAGCCGGCACACTCCATCTGGAGGCCCCGGTTGTCCCGCCCGGCGGTGAGGGGACCGGCGGTCCCGATGCCGTGCCGCCCCACCGGGTAGAGGTGAAATTCGGTGGAGATCCCATGGGCGCGCAGCGCCTGGACAAAGAGGATGGAGTTTTCCACCGGCACGCTCTCATCGGTGAATGTGTGCCAGAGGAAGACCGGCGGCACGTCGTCGTTCACCTGTTTTTCCAGGGAGAGGAAATCCCGCAGCTCCTCCTCCCGCTCGGCCAACAGGTTCTCCGCGCTCCCCCGGTGGCCGAATGGCCCCATGGTAATGACCGGATAGCTCAGCATCAGGCCGTTGGGACGGTGCAGCTCGGGTGGGCTGTCCAGCGCCCGGGCGAGGAAGTCCGCCTTCCAGAACACCCCCAGGCAGGCGGCCAGGTGCCCCCCTGCCGAGGAGCCCTGCACCACGATGCGCCCGGGGTCCACATACCACTCCGCCGCGTGACGGCGGATGAGGGATACGGCGTTTGCCAGCTGCAAAAGGGCGGTGGGAAAGCGTGCCGGTGCCACGGAGTAGCGCAGCACCGCCGCATGGGCCCCCATGGTCATACACTTGAGCGCAATGGCCTCCCCCTCCCGGTCGGAGGTCATGGCATATCCGCCCCCGGGACAGATGACCACCATGGGCCGGAGCAGCCCGTCGTCCAACTCCTCCGAATTGTCCCACAGGTAGAGGGACAGCTTTGCCGTGGGGCCTCCCGCCCCCGCCGGGATCTCATGGATCTGATAATTCATGGGTCTCTCGCTCCTTTTTGGGTTTCACAGTTACCAAACGAAGGCCGTCAGAACAGGCTGATCTGACCGCTCTCATATTCTCTGGGGCGTCCCTGGGCCTCCTCCCGCTCCACCAAAGTGGAGGGAAGCTCCTCCAGGAAGGGAGAGGGCTCCTCCCCCGAGGTGAGCAGGATCAGCTCTTCTCTGGCCCGGGTCATCCCCACATAGAAGAGCCGCCGCTCCTCGCCGCCGTCCACCGGATGGCGCTCCGATTCCAGCGGCAGCACGCCCCTGCGCACTCCACAGAGGAATACCACAGGGAATTCCAGCCCCTTGGCGGCATGGAGGGTCATGAGCGTCACTGCCCCCGCGTCATATTCGCCGGAGCGCCGCCACAGGTCCCCCTCGCCTCCCAGGGCGACCCCTTCCAGCAGTCCTGGCATGGTTTTATAGAAGGAGGCCATGCCCATCAGCTTCTCCAGGGCGTCCGAACCGGCGCAGCCCGCGGCGCCGGCCCAGCGCTCCAGCAGCCGCCAGGGGCGCTCCCAGTCAGCCTGCTGTCCAAAAAAGGCGGTCAGCTCCAGCCAGGGACGCAGGATGGTCAGCTCCCCATAGTCCTGCTCCACCGCCTTGACCCGCTGGGCCGCATCCCCCTCGGCGACTGCCCAGGTGTGGGACACCGCCCGGACCAGATCCGGCGGAACCTTCCAGATCAGACGCAGCGCCGCCTCCAGCGCCAGGGTATCCGCCGCTTCCAGCAGCACCCGGAAAAAGCACAGCGCGCCCCGCACCGTATCGTCGTGGAGAAAGTCGTCCCGCCCAGCGACCCGGCAGGGGATCCCCTCCCGCCGCAGGCACTGCTCCAACACACCGGCCTGATGGCGGGTGCGGTAGCAGACCGCCAGATCGGAAAAGCTCCAGTTTCGCCCGCGGTCCTGGTGGCGGCGGGCCTCCAGCAGATCCACCCCGCCCACCAGGCGGTTGATCTCCTTGGCCACAAAGACAGCCTCGGCCCGGTCGCTCCCCGTATGCACCAGGCGCACCTTTGCCCCGCCTGGCCGGACGGCATGGAGGACCCGTTCTCCGCCCCCGTTGTGCCGGATGACCGCCAGGGCGCATTCCAGGATCTCCGGCGTGGAGCGGTAATTTTCTCTCAAATGGATGGTGCGCAGCTGGGGCGTCTCCTCCTTCAGCCGGGAAAAACAGGCCGGATCAGACCCCCGGAAGGCATAGATGGACTGGTCCGGGTCGCCGATCACAAAGAGACTGCGGCCCAGACGGTTCCAGGCCCGGAGCAGGCGGTACTGCATGGGGTTGCAGTCCTGAAACTCATCCACCAGCAGATGACGGAACTTGCGCGCGTCGCTCCGGCTCTTTCCCTCCCACTCCTCCAGTGTCCGCAGGAGCAGGTCGTCGTAGTCCATCATCCCCCGCTCAGTCAGGCGGCGGTCATAAAAAGCGCAGGCCCGCTCCAGCTCCCCGTCCCCCGGCTCTTCCATGCCGTTTTTCCGGCGGGAGACCGCCTGGAGCAGCCGCTTGGGCGGCAGGGACATGCCGAGGGCGCGCAGGACCTGTCCCGCCAGCTCCAGAGCCTCATACTCGCCCACCAGTCCCACCGGTTCTTCCCGGGAGAGCAGGTGGAGCGCGATGGAGTGAAAGGTCCCAATGGTCATACCGCTCATGAGCCGCCGGTCTCCCAGCGCCTGTTCCAGCCGCTCCCGCAGCTCGGCTGCCGCCTTCTTCGTAAAGGTCACCGCCGTGATCTCTGAGGGGCGCTCCCCCTGCGCGAGGAGCCACAAAATGCGGGAGACCAGGGTCTTGGTCTTTCCAGCGCCCGGTCCGGCCACCACAGCCACCGCCCGCTCACCGGCACACACGGCGCTCTGCTGGGCGGCATTGAGAGCTTCCGGCCGGGGCACCTGCGGCTCTTCCACCGGAACCGGTTTTTCCACCGCATGCTTTTCCCGGGTGGAAACGCTCCTCTTTTTGACCTTGGGAACGTCGCAGCCAAAGAGGCTCACCTGTCCGCTGAAAGACTCCTTCTCCTGCTCGGTGAGGAGAGTCATCCTGCCATACTCCCCGTCAAAGCCAGGTTCCCACAGGGCCTCTCCCGCCCGCAGGCGGCGGATGCCCTCGGCCACGCAGGGTCCGGCGGCCGCCGCGATGTCTTCGATGGGCGCCTCCCGCAGAATGTGGAACTCCGGTCCCAGTTTTTGCAGCATCTCCTCGTAGCGCAGCTGGTTGCGCTTGCACTCCGGAGCGCCGCCCAAGGTGGCGGAGAGGACCTCCGGCAGCGGCGCCAGCCGCTCATAACCCGGCGCTCTGGGGCGCACATATCCCTCCGGCCGGTCGGCCAGCTGCTCTACCCGGTGGAGCACGCCGGTGGTCAGCCGTTTGCCGCAGACGGGGCAGACCCCTCCCACTGCCTCAGCCTCCTGGGGCGAGAGGCACTGCTTGCAGTTGCGGTGGCCGTCGTAGTGGTACTTTCCCTCCTCCGGGAAGAACTCCACCGTCCCCTTCAACCCCCGCCCGGTCCGCAGGGCCTTTTCCAGCGCGGCATAGGAGCAGGGGATCTCCAGGAGGTTTGCCTCCCGCCCCAGCTTGGAGGGGGAGTGGGCGTCCGAGTTGGAGACCAGATGGAAGCGGTCCAGGGCCGAGCAGCGCCAGTTCATGGGCGGATCGGAGGAGAGCCCGGTCTCCAGCGCATGGATATGGGGGGTCAGGTCCTCAAAGCACTCCTCAATGGTATCAAAGCCGGAAAAGGCGCCGAACAGGGAAAAATGCGGCGTCCAGATGTGGGCGGGAATAAAAATAGCGTCGGGGGCGGCCTCCAGCGTGATCTCCAGCAGGTCCCGGCAGTCCAGTCCCAGGATGGGCCGCCCGTCCGAGTGCAGGTTTCCGATGGCCTCCAGCCGCCGGGAGAGGACCTCCGCCCGCTCCAGATCGGGCAGCACGATCAGGCTGTGAACCTTGCGCACTGCGCCGTTTTTCTTGTAGATGGTGCTGATCTCCCCGCTGACCACAAAGCGCGGGGCCTCCTCCACCGAAAGGGCGCCCGGGCGGACCGCCTCCTCTTTCAGGGTATAGAGTCCCTCCTCCGCGGGGGCAAGCTGTTCCGCCAGCTCGGCCCGCCAGGCCGGGTGGGTAAAATCTCCGGTCCCCACCAGATGGATGCCCTTGCGTCTGGCCCAGAAATCCAGCGCGGCGGGCACGCAGTCCCGGCTGGTCGCCCTGGAATACCTGGAATGGATGTGCAGGTCTGCGATCCGCATATATCTTCCCCTCTTTCTCCGTCCGACGCGCCTTTCCCGCCCCGGTTTCCTGTCGTCTGTTCCATGATAGTACGTTTTCCGCTTCTGTGCAAGGCCTTGTCTTTCCCGCCGGAGGGTTTTATAATGTCGTTACAGATACAAAACACAGAAGGCAGTTTGGCATGAAACTATCCGTACTCTATTTTTCCCGCTCCGGACACACCCGGGACATGGCCGAAGAGATCGTATCCGGCATGAATACCGTGGAAGGTGCTCAGGCCCGGGCCTTTCCCTTGGACGCTGTCGATGCGGACTTTCTCCGGGAGAGTTCTTGCGTGGTACTGGGCACACCCTCCTATCTGGCCTGTATGGCCGGTCCGGTCAAGACCTGGCTGGACACCGAGAGCGGCAAATACGGCCTGGCCGGCAAGCTGGGCGGCGCCTTTGCCACCGCGGACTATGTCCACGGCGGCGGCGACATGGCGGTGCAGGGTATCCTGACCCACTTCATGGTACGGGGCATGCTGGTCTACTCGGGAGGAGGCTCCTGGGGCAAGCCCTACATTCATCTGGGCCCAGTGGCCATCAGCGATGACCTGGCCAAATACGCCCCCACCTTCCGGGCCTACGGCACGCGCATGGCCTCCAAGGCGCTAGAGCTCTTTGGAGTCTGATTTCCTTCCAAGCACAAATACGCCCGCACGGATCGGACAGCCGTGGGGGCGTATTCTATTTGAAGCAGATTTCTTTCTTCTTTTCCCAGGTGCAGCACCGCTTCCGGTCTGAGACAATCTGTCCCAGCATAGAATATCCTATACAGAATTTGGAAAGGAGGTCTCCCTATGGCATCCCCCACCTGTTGGGTCGGTCTGCGCTGGAATCCGCCTCCCGTCCCGCCCGCCCCCATCCATTCCGGATCTTCAGGCGCGCCAAAGAAATAGGTGTCCCCGCAGCAGGGGCATCCCTGGCGTTTTCCTTTGTGAGCTGTTTTTGAAAAACATCCATTGCGAATGGAAGGAAAACATCTCGTGCGAATGGAAGGAAAACATCTCGTCTCTTGTATCGATGTGCTTTTTATGATAAAATAAAAAGTAATTTCCGGTTTTGATTTGTACACTTCACAGGTCTTTCCGGCGAAGAGGAGGCACCTTCATGAAAATCCAGGAATCGGCCGAAAATTATCTGGAAACCATTCTGATGCTGAAAGAAGAGCGCGGTATGGTCCGCTCCATTGACATTGTCCGTCATATGAACTTTTCCAAGCCAAGCGTCAGCCGCGCTATGAGTCTGCTGCGTGAAAACGGATACATCTCTATGGATAAAGAGGGCTTTATTGAGCTGACAGACCAGGGCCGTACCATTGCCAGTACCATCTATGAACGGCACCAGCTTCTCACCGAGTGGTTAACACGGCTTGGCGTCAGTCCGGAGACCGCGGCGGCGGATGCCTGCCGTATCGAGCACGATCTGAGCGCTGAGACCTTTCAAAAAATCAAAGAACATATTCAGCGGGCCGGGGATTGATTTCCCCGGCTTTTTCCTGTATACTGGACGCACAAGGTTAGCATCAACTAACAATCAGGAGGATATGATATGCTAGGACCTCTTTCCTGGGCCGCTGCCGGCACGGGTTTCACCTTTTTGATGACGTCCCTTGGCGCGGCATTGGTCTTTCTCTTTCGCGGACGCAGCTCTGCCACAGCCCAAAAGCTGTTTCTCGGGTTTGCGGCGGGCGTTATGATTGCTGCCTCTGTCTGGTCCCTGCTCATCCCCGCGATCGAAGAGGCGGAGGCGGCGGGGACCCCTGGATACCTGCCCGCTGCTGGCGGCTTTCTGCTGGGCGCCCTTTTTCTCCTCCTGCTGGACGGACTTCTCCCTCATCTCCATCCAGACGCCAGACAGCCTGAGGGAATCACAAGCAGTCTGAAGCGGACCACGCTCCTCGTCTTTGCCGTGACCCTGCACAATATCCCGGAGGGGATGGCGGTCGGCCTCTCTTTTGCCTTGGCCGCACAGCACGGTGGAGAGGGCTCGCTGTATACCTCTGCTATGGCCCTCGCGATTGGAATCGGAATCCAGAACTTCCCTGAGGGCGCGGCTATCTCCATCCCCCTGCGGGAGGAGGGAATGCCCCGCTGGAAGGCCTTTCTCTGCGGCAGTCTCTCCGGTATTGTGGAACCCATCTTTGGTATCCTGACCGTACTGGTCGCCCCACAGATCGGTCCGCTGATGCCCTGGCTTCTCTCCTTTGCCGCCGGCGCCATGGTGTACGTGGTCGTTGAAGAGCTGATTCCGGAGGCCCACTTGGGCGAACATTCCAATCTGGGGACCTTGGGCGTACTGGGCGGCTTTCTGGTCATGATGGTCCTGGACGTTGCCCTCGGCTGATCCGTTCTTCCCATCCGATCGAGCCAATAAAAAAGAGCAGCAAATTGCTGCTCTTTTTTGCTGGTTTAAACCCGCAGGCTGGCAATAAACTGACGGACCACCCGGGGCGTGCGGCCCGGATGGTGCATCTCCCATTTGACCGCCTCGGCGTGGAGCGCTTCACGCTCCATGTTGATCCCATAATACTCTGCCATCCGGTCCACCATCTCCAGATACTCCTTCTTGCCCATGGCCAGATAGGGGATGCGCAGGCCAAAGCGCTCGGCCAGAGAGGTTTTCTCCTGAATGGTCTCCGATGCATCCACCTCATCCCCGGCCCGGTCGCTGAAGGTCTGACGGACCAGGTGGCGCCGGTTGGACGTGGCATAGATGGCCACATTGGCGGGACGGCGCTCCAGTCCTCCCTCCAGAATGGTCTTCAGGACGGAATAGGTCCGGTCGTCCTGGTCAAAGGCCAGATCATCGATAAACAGGATGAACTTCCGCCGGCGGCCTCCCAACATACGGATCAGGTCGGGCAGTGTGGAAACTTCCTCCTTCTGGACTTCGATCAGACGAAGATCCTCAAATCCAGGAATGGAGAGGAGGGATTTTACCGTGGCGGATTTTCCTGTACCGCTCTCCCCATAGAGCAGGACATTGTTCACCTGATTACCCTCCAGCATGGCGCGGGTATTGGCGATGACCTGGTCCCGCTGACGCTCGTATCCCATCATCTCCTCGGGCGTATGGCTGTCCGGCTCCTGTACCGGCCACAGCTTTCCATCCTCCCACAAGAAGGCGCGGTACTGGGCAAATTGTCCTGATCCATGGGCACGGTAGAAGGCCTTGAGGGATTCCGCGTCAAAGGGCGCGCTGCACCTCCAGCGGGGCAGGCCCTCCAAAACCGGAGCAAAATCAGCTGAGACGCAGGTGCTGATTGCGCGGATCACGGTCTCACAGTCCAACTCCGCCAAATATGCCAGCGTCTGAATGTCCCGCTGGGCGGCAGACTCCAGCACAGGGTCCCGCTCCTCCCGCTCCACCTGCCAGGCATAGGGAGACTCCTGATAGCGCAATGCATCATGGAGCCAGTCGGAGAGTCCCTGCTTCCCTGTCTGCCAGAGCGTATAAAAGAGGCGGGTATAGCGTTCTACCGCCGCTTCACCATTCCCGTCATACAGCGCGTCCAGCATGGACATCACCAACTGCATCACCGGCTCATCCATCAGGTGCTTATAAGCCGCTACGCCCCACAGGGAGCAGCGCAGCAGATCCAGTTCCATTTTCTCTCTCTCCTTTACCTACACCGGCAGAATACCTTGCCATACGGCCTGTTTTACGTTTCTATCGCTGAAGTGTTGCAAAGTTCATTTTAGGCGCTTCCCACCACGCTGTCAACGGATAGTATTGACTTATCCCCGGTTTTTGTTTTATGCTGTGTTTAGAATGGTGTATTTTTATTATTGTCCGCCAGTATGGAAGGAGAGGTAGATTTGCAAAGTCGGATTACAGAAGGGCCAATCTGGAGGCATCTTCTCTCATTCTTCTTTCCCATTTTATTGGGAACATTCTTTCAGCAGCTGTATAACACCGTAGATGCCATCATTGTGGGTAATTTTGTGGGGACAGAGGCACTGGCTGCCGTAGGTGGTCCTGCCGCAGTCCTCATCAACTTTCTGGTCAATCTCTTTGTGGGACTCTCCTCGGGTGCTACGGTCATTGTCGCGCAGTACTATGGCGCACGACAGATGCAGGAACTCCGCCGCACCGTGCATACAGCCCTCGCCCTGGCGATCGCGGCAGGTCTGGGGATCATGATCCTGGGGATCGCCCTCTCCTATCCGGCCATGGTGCTCATGGGCACGCCGGCTGAGGTGATGGATTACTCCCTGATCTATCTGCGGATCTATTTTGTAGGGAGCATCGCCTCCTTCCTCTACAACGTGGGTTCCAGCGTCCTCCGGGCCATTGGCGATACGAAACGGCCTCTCTACTTTCTGATTGCCGCCTGTTTGACCAATATTGTGCTGGATCTTGTGTTTGTAGTCGGCTTTGGTCTGGAAGTGCTGGGCGTAGCCCTTGCCACGGTACTCTCACAGATGGTCAGCGCGGTGTTGGTCATGCTGGTCCTCTGCCGGCCGGATTCTATTTTCTGCATTGCACGAAAGGAGATCCGGTTCCATCCGGATATTTTGAAGTCCATTCTCCGCATCGGCCTGCCTACTGGCCTTCAGTCCGATATGTATACCATTTCCAATATGCTCATCCAGTCCTGCATCAATTCCTTTGGCACGAACACCATGGCGGCATGGACTGCCTTTTGCAAGCTGGATGCCTTCTATTGGATGATCTCCGGTGCATTTGGCATCTCCATTACAACCTTTGTGGGGCAGAATTTTGGCGCTCAGCGCTATGACCGGGTCCGAAAAAGCGTCCGTGTCTGTCTGCTCCTCTCTCTGGTCACCGCACTGCTGGTCAGCGGACTCTATGCCCTCGGTGCCCAACCCCTGCTGCGTATGTTTTCCACAGATACCCAGGTCATCGATATCGGTACATTCATCCTCTGGCGGATGTCACCCTTCTATTTCACCTTTATCTGTGTTGAGGTCATGGCCGGCGCCATTCGCGGCACTGGGGACTCTTTGAAGCCCATGCTCCTCACCTGCGGCGGCGTCTGCGTGCTGCGTGTGGTCTGGATTTTTACCGTCCTCCCGCTGGACCGCACGTTAGGTACCCTCCTGCTCAGCTATCCCATGACCTGGAGTATTACTTCCCTGCTGTTTATCATCTACTATGTGCGCGGGAACTGGATGCGCCGCCAGATCCAAAAATACGGCTTTTCAGCAGAACGTCTCTGACCTAAGCCAAATAAAACGGCTCTGCATCTTTCGGTAGCATGCAGAGCCGTTTTGTTTATTGATTCGGAACAACCGCAAAGAACACTAGGTTTTCTGTGCCGTCATTGATGAGACTATGGGCATGTCCTTTGGGGCAGTAGTGGCACACACCTTCCTCCACGCGCTCCTCTCCGTTGTCATAGAGAACCTTTCCGGAGCCTTGGAGCACATAGATAATCTCGCTGCTGGTCTCATGGGTGTGATATCCCACCGATGCGCCCGGCTCCAGCACGCTGCGCATGATTTTATTGTGCTCATCCACATGCATTTTCGCCTGAATGGCTTTCTCACCGCCATAGAACTTTTCCAAAAGAGTCAAATCCATCGCATCAAAATTCAAAATCATCTTATTCTCCTCCAATGCATATAGAAATAAGGACGGACAGTCTCATCGACTGTCCGTCCCTGTGTTGGCATTACCTATTTTCCCGGTCCGTCTCCAGACAAGTATCTTCGGCGCAGGTGAGCTTAACTTCC
>JAHAEW010000207.1 GCA_018374635.1 Clostridiales bacterium | reverse complement strand
CATGGCCATCTGGACGGGCCTGAAGCCAGGATCGTACATCGTGGAGGAGGTGGATCCGGCGGACGGGTACAGCATCATCCAGTCCTCCGAGACCGTCTACCTGGCAGACAACGGGGAGCAGAGTGTCATCACTGTCCGCTTTGAAAACATGCCGGACGGGAACCTCCTGATCCGCAAGGTGTGCTCGGCCAACCCCAGCGTGACCCTGCCTGACGCAGAGTTCAAGGTCACCTATGCGGACGGCACCCTCATTGGGGACTCCAACGGCATCTACCGGACGGACGAAAATGGTGAGATCCTGATCTCCGGCCTCCAGCCCGGAAAGAGCGTGGTGGTGACGGAAACCCAGGCCCCTCCGGGCTACCTCATCGATACCCAGGCCCAGACCGTGCAGATCAAAGAGGGCCGGACGGTCAGCCTCACTTTTAAGAATCAGCCGAAGGGTGAGCTGATCATCCAGAAACGGGACAGCGCCACCGGCCAGCCGCTTCCCGGCGCGGAGTTCAGAATCACGACGGCCGCCGGCTGCGAGGTGGGACTGGACGGGGTAATTGGCGATTCCACCCTCACCCAGAACGGTATTTTCACCACCGACAGCAGCGGTGAGATCCGCATCACCAACCTGGCCCCCGGCGCATACGTGCTCACGGAGATCAAGGCGCCCCAGGGGTACGTCATGGATGCCCCCTCCACCAATGTAGTCATCGGGGAGGGTGTAGATACCCAAACGGTGGTCATCACCAACACCCCCAAGGGCGGCCTTGTCATCAACAAGCTGGATTCCGTCACCCATGAGCCCCTGGAGGGGGTAGAGTTTACCATCACCGAGGCGGACGGCACGGTGGTGGACGACAACGGCGGCATGACCTCCAGCATGGGCCTCTACCGCACTGACGAAAACGGCCAGATCATCATTGACGGTTTGGTGGGGACATTCATCATCACGGAAACCAAGACCATCGAGGGCTACACCATCCATGAGGAGACCCGTACCCAAACGGTGGTCATCAACCCCAACGACACCCAGACCATCACGGTGTATAACGACCCTGTGGGCGGCTTGGAGCTGATCAAGGTCAACGCGGATGACACCAAGGAGCGGATTCCCAACACTACATTTGAAATCCGCCGTATGGACGACGCCCTGGTGGGTACCGTGACAACAGACCGAAACGGCCGGGTGTTCCTGTCCCTGGAGAATGGATCGTACTATGCCGTGGAAACCGAGAGCGCGGAAGGCTTCCACATGGACGATACGCCCCACTATTTCGAGGTGGAGAACGGGGAGACAACCACCCTCCAGGTGGAGAATACGCCGGTCAGCGCCATCCTCATCCACAAGACGGACAGCGCCACCGGCGAGGGCATCTATGGGGTGCCGTTTATCCTCTATGACAGCACCAACACCCCCGTTGGCCAGTACACTTCGGATAACGAGGGGTATGTACTGATCGAGGGTCTGGAGGCCGGGCGGTATTATCTCAGAGAGTTAGAGAATGAGGGCTATGTTCCTGACACGGAGAAAAAGACCGTCTATGTGGAGTCTGGGGAGACCACCGAGGTGGAGTGGGAGAACACCCCCATCACTGGACAGATCCAGATAACAAAGACCTCCGCGGACTACAACAGTGTCAACGGCTGGCCCGCCGGCACCCCCATCCCCGGCACAGAGTTTGAGATCTACAACGCCCGGACCGGCAACTTGGTCGATACGGTTGAGACGGACAAGAACGGCGTTGCATCCTCCCGGCCTCTCCCCCTGGGCCGCTACAAAATCGTGGAATCCAAGGCCGCAGACTTTTACGGCCTGGACAAGACCCCCATCGAGGTGGAG
>JAHAEW010000077.1 GCA_018374635.1 Clostridiales bacterium | reverse complement strand
GGACGCCAACGACCTGGGCCACTTCTTCCTGCTCATGGAACACAAGGGCTGGGAGATCAAGCATGGAAACCGTTTGGGCTTTCGCCTCCGGGGACAGGAGCGGTTCCTCATCCCTGGCAGGAAGGCCCCCCGGTTCACTGAGGAGGGCATCCAGGCTGCGATCCAAGGGGAATTATCCGCCATCGACCAGGGCCTGCGGCCTGCGGTTATTCCACGACCAGTGTACCAGCCATTTCGTCCGCACCCCAAATATAGGGGCTTTTTGGCACTGTACGTCCACTACCTCTACCTACTGGGCAAGGCTGGGCAGCGGCGGTATCCGCCCCGCATGACGCCCCAGCTCCGGCAGGCCGCAGCACAGGCGGAGCGATATCGGCAGCGATTCTATTTCCTGCGGGATAACGATATTGCTACGCCGGAGGACATGGCGGCGTTTCTCACTCGCACGGAGGATGCGCTGGCCAGCTTGACAAAGCAGCGCACCATCCTCAATGTGCGGAAAAAGAAACGACAGGTGCTGTATACGGCTCTGGCGGATGTGGAGGCCCTAGCGATAGCCAAGCAGCTCTATAAGGATGGCGTATCTGGGATGGAGGAACAGTTTGCCCGCTATCTGGATGCCGTCGCGCGGCTGGAGGGTTGCGGCTGCTCCAGAGAGCAGCTTCTCCAGGAAAAGGCGGAGGTTTACCAGAGGCTTGCCGAGGTGAACCGCCAGATCCGCCAAGAGCGGCAGAAGCTGGCTATATGCCGGGAGATCCAGAAAGAGGCGCCGCAAATGGAGCGCAGTATCCAATATACAATGGAACCAGAGGAGGTGAGACACGATGAACGTAGGAGGCGGTGAGGCGGCAGACCAGATGGTGCGTATGATGCTGTCTGGGACCGAAGTGGCTGTTCGGCTGTCCGGATCGGCGCTGAAGAACCTGCTGGCCCTCTCCCTGGCCCTGGCCAGGAACCATAAGCAGCTCTCCGGGAAGGTCAATTTGGGTAAAATGCTGCGGGAGACCAGGGATCTGCGTCAATTCCCCATGACTCCGGAGCAGTATCGTCAGTTTGAAAAGCTGGCAAAAAAACAAAAGCTGCTGTTCAGCACCATTCGGGATCAGGACGAACGGGGCAAGCTGGTGGATGTGATCCTGCCGGTGACTGAGCTGGACCGGGCCAACCAGATCTTTGAGCGGCTGTTGTCCCAGGTATCCAGCCAGGAGAAGGACGTTTCCGACTTGCAGAAAGCCCCGCAGGAGCGGCAGGACGTCCCTGTGCCTGAGCATCAGAAAAACCCGCAAAAAAAAGATTTTCGGTCGGAACGAGACTCACCCGATACAAGACCCAGATCCTCTACACCCAGCGAGAGCGCGGATATGAGGACGACCCATGACCGGCCCTCGGTCGAGGAACGGCTCAAAGGGTACCGGGAGAAGATGCGGAAGCAGTCTGTTCCGGCCAGACAGAGAACTAAAAATCGGACAAAAACGAAATAACAGGAAACGATCATACAGGCGATCCTTCTCACAGGGGGTGTCGGAACTCTTCCGACACCCCCTCTTTTTGCAGTTTGGTGAGGTGATCGTTACTGAGATCTCCAATCAAATCAGGCGGCCTGCTGGTCTGCCTGTTCTTGTATATCCCTGTGGTCTGGGGCGCGCTGCTTCTGGCTCAATCCTTGGGAGGGGGGCTGCCGGAAATCATCGCCAAGCTGACCGACGCCCTCCGAAATCCCTGGGTGGTGCGTTGGACAGACAAGAGCCTGCTGACCATCCTGGTCTGCACCGGCGCCTATGTCATGGCCCTGGCCCTGCACAGCGCGGAGCAGGGCCGCAGGCGGGACGGCGCGGAACACGGCTCGGCGGCCTGGGCCACACCCCAACAGGTCAACGCCCAGTTCTGCCAGAAGCAGAACAAGCTGCTGACCCAAAACGTCCGCCTGGGGCTGGACACCCACAAGCACCGCCGCTCCCTCAACGTGCTGGTCATCGGCGGCAGCGGCGCCGCCAAGACCCGTAGCTATGTAAAGCCCAACATCCTGGAGGCCAACACCAACTATGTCATCACCGACCCCAAATCGGAGGTGCTGCTGGCCACCGGAGGGTACCTCAAGAGCCAGGGCTATGACATCCGGGTGCTGAATCTGGTCAATCTGGCAGAGAGCGACGGCTACAACCCCTTCCGCTATATCCGGGATGAAAAGGACGCCCTCAAACTGGTGAACAATCTCATCCAGGCCACCACTCCCAAGGGCAGCCATGAATCGGACCCATTTTGGACCAAGGCGGAGACGGCGCTGCTCCAGGCCATCATCCTCATGTTGTGGCAGGAGGCTCCGGAGTATGAGCAGAACTTCTCCATGGTCATGCGGGTGCTGGAATACGCCGAGGTCAA
Source organism: Clostridiales bacterium (assembly GCA_018374635.1). Classification (GTDB taxonomy): domain Bacteria; phylum Bacillota; class Clostridia; order Oscillospirales; family Oscillospiraceae; genus Pseudoflavonifractor_A. The sequence continues at coordinate 13,910 of JAHAEW010000077.1, read as the reverse complement.
GGAGGAGAACGAGGAGTATGTCTCCCCCCTGGACCTCCTGTTCCAGGCCATGGAACGGGAGAAGCCGGACAGTGTGGCCGTCCGCCAATACAAGGTGTTCAAGCTGGCGGCGGGCAAGACCTCCAAGAGCATCCTGGTCTCCACCGCCGTCCGACTGGCCTCCTTCAATCTGCCTCAGATCAAGGCCATCACCGACCACGATGACATGGACCTCTACACCCTGGGGGAGAAGAAATGCGCCCTGTACGCCGTCATACCCGATAATGATAATACGTTCAATTTTCTGGTGTCCCTGCTATACTCCCAGGCGTTCCAAGCACTCTATTACAGCGCCGACCAGATCCACCACGGGGCCTTGCCCCGTCATGTCCACTTCGTGCTGGATGAGTTTGCGGCCATGTCCCTTCCTGGATTTACCAGGGAACTGGCCACCATGCGGTCCCGGAACATTTCCGCCAGCACCATCATCCAGAACATGGCCCAGATCAAGGAGCTGTATAAGGACTCCTGGGAGACCATCCCCGGCAACTCGGACACCATCCTCTACCTGGGCGGCAATGAGGCCAGCACCCACAAATACATCTCCGAGGCCCTGGGCAAAGCCACCATTGATACCAGGACCCACGGTCAGAGTAAGGGGCGCTCCGGTTCCTGGTCCACCAACTTCCAGATGAGCGGTCGGGAGCTGCTCACTCCAGACGAGGTGCGGGCACTGGACAACCGATACGCCATCCTCTTCATCCGAGGCGCCAAGCCGGTCATGGATCTGAAATACGACCTCACTTGGCATCCGGCCATCCGACACACAGTGGACGGCGGTGGGCCGCCCTACATCCATCACAGGCATCAAACGCCAGCGTTTACTGGTATTCCTCTCTTCACGGCATTTTCCGCTGAGCATAGATCCGAAAAGGAGAATGCTGCATGAATCAAAATCAAAATCTGAGTGACCGCAGGAAAAAGGAGCGTCGCGCCCACAGGGCATACGCTGCTCTGGTATGCGTCCTGACCATGACAGCCGTGATGACCGTCCCGGCCCTGGCTGCCGACGACCCGCTTTCTGTGGTCAACAGCCTGTCCGACTTTATCTTCTCTCTGATCCGGGCGGTGGGGCTCATCCTGCTGGGCTACGGAATTTTGCAGGTGGGCCTGTCCCTCCAGTCCCATGACCCCTCCCAGCGTTCCAACGGCATCCTCACCATCGCCGGCGGTATCGTGATCACCTTTACCAAGGAGATCCTCACTCTGATTACCGGAGGCTGAGGATGGAGGAGAAAAAATACCTGCCCGGACATATTGTTCCGGGCAGGTGGGGGGTGAACAAATAATTGGGTAGTGAAAACTGGATCGTAGACAACCTGAACTCCGCCCTGAACACCTGGAACAACAAACTGGCAGAGATCTGGCAGCTCATCAGCACCAGCCCGGAGGAGTTCAAGGGCGGTGGGATCTGGGATGTGATCGTGGGGATCAACGGCGGCTTACAGGCCATTGGATATGCCTTGTTGGTACTGTTCTTTGTGATGGGCATAGTCAAGACCTGTGGCAGCTTTACGGAATTTAAGAAGCCGGAATTGGTATTTAAGAGCTTCATACGCTTTATTCTGGCCCAGGCAGCAGTAGGACATGGGATGGAACTGATGATGGCTGTGTTCCGTGTCGCTCAGGGAATGGTCTCTTCCATCATATCCTCTTCTGGTCTCTCGGCTCTGACTGCCACCACGCTCCCAGATGAAATGGTGACGATCATTGAGGATGTAGGACTGATCGAGAGCATTCCCCTGTGGGCCGTCACTCTACTGGGTTCCCTGTTCATTTGGGTCTTGGCTCTGGTCATGATCCTCACTGTGTATTCCCGCTTTTTCAAACTCTATATCGCCACCGCCATTGCACCCGTCCCTCTGGCCAGCTTCGCGGGACAGCCCTCCAGCAGTGTCGGCATGGCCTTTGTCAAAAGCTATTCCGCCATCTGCCTGGAGGGCTGTGTCATTGTATTGGCCTGTGTCATTTTCTCAGCATTTGCTTCCACGCCGCCTGCCATTGTGGACAGTACCCTGGCCCCAGCCACCATCGTGTGGAACTATGTGGGTGAGCTGGTGTTCAATATGTTGGTGCTGGTGGGGGCTATCAAGATGAGCGACCGGCTCATCCGGGAGCTGATGGGCCTGGGATGATCATAGCCCCTCTGTGTTCACCATAGCAGTTCCCTCAGCTCTGGCCTGCCGCACCCGGCGGGCCAGGGCCGCGCCTGCCACACGGTCGGACAGGATGCCGCCAATGATCTCTGCGGCTTTGCGGATCAGTGCTACCACCCAGGAAAGAGCGGCCAGTCCCACCAGGACAAGAAAGATCCCATCTGCCAGGGTAGTGTGGGTCTGATACCAGCTGTGGAACACCGTGAGCATCCCAAGGGCAAAGAGAAGCGGGACACCCAGGCGGAGACGAAAGGCCAGCCGGAGCAACGGAAGCAGGAGCGATACACCAAGCATCAAAAACAAATACGCCATGCGGGAGACCTCCTTCTCTGGTTTTTGGCATGGTACCATAGCTGGGCGGCGTTTGCAACGGTCTGTCTGGCAAAGGCAAAAATAGAGAGGTGAACGACATAGAAGTACGGATCAACAAAGAAGTCCGGGACTACCAGGAGGGCATCTTCTTCGGCCTGACCCTGCGGCAGTTCCTCTGCGCCCTTGGCGCCGTGGCGGTGGCTTTGGCAGTCTATTTCTTCCTGGGGCCAGCTCTGGGCGGTTCAGATATGGGCTGGGCCTGCGTCCTGGCCGCCGCACCCTTTGCCCTGTGCGGCTTTTACCGATACAACAGCATGACGTTTGAACAGTTTATTCTGGCGGTCATCCGCTCAGAGCTGCTCTATCCAAAGCGGCTCGTATTCAAATCGGATCACCTGTATACCAAAGCTCTGGAAAATGCAACGATAAAGGAGGCGCTCAAACTTGATTAAGACCCTGCTGAATACGTTAAAGCAGGACAAAGAAACATTCGAGGTGCCAAGATCTGTACAGGACGCCATCCCCATCCGCCGCCTGTGGCCGGATGGGGTGTTTCAATTCGGCAGCAAATTCTCCAAGACCTTGCGGTTCAGCGACATCAACTATGCCATCGCTTCAAAAGAGGACAAGACGGCGATGTTCCTGGACTACTCCGAACTGCTCAATGCACTGGATGCTGGGTCCACTACCAAGATCACCATCAACAACAAGCGCGTCGCACGGGAAAATGTGGAACAGGAGATCCTCATCCCTCGCCGGGACGATCATCTGGACGGATACCGGGCGGAGTACAACACCATGCTTCTGGACAAGGCCACCAACGCTGCCAACAGCGTGGTGCAGGAGCGGTATATCACCCTCTCTGTCCACCGCAAGAGCGCGGAGGAGGCCCGGTCTTTTTTTGACCGGACCATGCATGATGTGACTGCCCATCTCCACCGTCTGGACTCCCACTGTGAAGAGTTGGATGCCGTGGAACGGCTGCGAGTCCTCCATGACTTCTACCGCCCCGGAGAGGAGAACGGGTTCCGCATCGACCTCCGGGACTGTATGCGGAAAGGGCACTCCTTCAAGGATGCTGTCTGTCCGGACAGCCTGGAGTTCAAGAAAGACCACTTCATCATGGGGAACAAGTACGGGCGGGTGCTGTTCCTCAAAGAGTATGCCAGCTACATCAAGGACTCCATGATCAACGAGCTGACTGCACTGGACCGGAACCTGATGTTGTCTATTGACATCATCCCAGTACCTACGGATGAGGCGGTACGGGAGCTGCAAAGCCGCCTGCTGGGTGTGGAGACCAACGTGACCAACTGGCAGCGGCGGCAGAACAGCAATAACAACTTCTCTGCGGTGGTGCCGTATGATCTGGAGCAGCAGCGAAAAGAGACGAGAGAGATGCTGGACGACCTGACCACCAGGGATCAGCGGATGCTGTTTGCAGTGGTGACGCTGGTGCATCTGGCCGATTCCAAGGAGGAACTGGACAGCGATACGGAGACGCTCCGATCCACCGCCCGCAAGCACCTGTGCCAACTCTCCACCCTCAACTGGCAGCAGGCGGACGGGCTGGTGACCGCGCTGCCTTTGGGCCTGCGGCGGATCGACGCCCTGCGCACCCTGACTACAGAGGCTCTGGCTGTCCTCATGCCCTTTAAGGCACAGGAGATCCGGCACCAGGGCGGCGTGTACTATGGTCAGAACACCATCAGCAAGAATCTCATCCTGGCTAATCGGAAGGAACTGCTCAACGGCAACGGATTTGTCCTGGGCGTCTCCGGCTCTGGCAAGTCCTTTACCGCCAAACGGGAGATGGTGGGACTGGCCCTTTCCACCGAAGATGACGTCATTGTGATCGACCCGGAGTCAGAGTACCGCCCCCTCATGGAAGGGCTGGGCGGCGAGGTCATCAACATTTCCGCCACCTCCAGCAACCACATCAACGCAATGGACATGGAACAGGGGTATGGCGATGGGGAGAATCCCGTTGTCCTAAAGTCCGAATTCATCCTCTCCCTGTGTGAGCAGCTCATGGGGGCCGGCAAGCTGTCCGCCAAGGAGAAGTCCATCATTGACCGGTGTACGGCTCTGTGCTACCACACCTACATCCAGAACGGCTGTGAAGGGACTGTCCCCACCCTCCGGGACTTCCATGCAGAACTGCTACGCCAGCCGGAGACCGAGGCAAAGGACGTGGCTTTGGCCATCGAATTGTTTACCAAGGGCAGCCTGAACACCTTCGCCAAGCCCACCAATGTGGATACCAGCTCCCGTATCCTTTGCTACGATATCCGGGATCTGGGCAAGCAGCTTCTGCCTGTTGGTATGCTGGTAGTTCTGGACAGCGTATTCAACCGCATCGTTCGGAACCGGAAGCTGGGAAGGAACACCTGGGTCTATATTGACGAGATCTATTTGCTGTTCCAGCATGAGTACAGCGCCAACTTCCTGTTTACCCTCTGGAAGCGGGTGCGGAAGTATGGCGCCTGCTGCACCGGCCTGACACAGAATGTAGATGACCTGCTCCAGTCTCACACCGCCCGTACCATGCTGGCAAACAGTGAGTTCCTGGTCATGCTGAACCAGGCGGCTACCGACCGTGAGGAGCTGGCCAAGCTGCTGAACATCTCGGACAATCAGCTCTCTTACATCACCAATGTGGACTTTGGTCGGGGACTCATCAAGTGCGGTAGTGCGATCGTCCCCTTTATGGACAACTTCCCCAAGAATCATCTCTACAAACTGATGAGCACCAAACCCGCTGACCTGAATGCGGCATGATCGCCGGGGAGGTGATAAGGCATCGGAACGATCAAGGAGAAGCCAACGGCTACAAAGGCCGTGGCAGAGAAGGTCAGATCTGCCCCCAAGGAATTGGCACGCCGGGGACTGGAGAGTGGCGTGGAACGTTTGCGGGGCCAGCTGAGGGACACAGCCCAGTATGGTCAGCGGGATGAGTTTGGTGGAGACACACTGGAGGATACTGCAATGGGTGGCTTCCGCCGTGGGGCCCAAGGTGTGGAGCGTCTGCTGAAAGGCAGGAAACAGGGACAGAAAAAAGAGAAGTTCCAAGCACAAAATAACTCCAGCACCCCGTCAGATGCCCCCTCTACTGGGGAAAAGCGGGGGAACGGATTGCTGCGGATCAAGACCCGTGAGGCTGTTTTGGAACAGGCAACGGCGGAGCGTGGTTCTGGAATTGTCCGCCCCAGGCCCGGCCCAGAGAAGGTCAGGACTGGAGCAGGATTGTTGGGATCAGAGAGGCCCATGGAACCATGCGCCCGTCCCGCCCCGAACGTCACGCTCACACCCCAGGAGAGGGGCAGAGAAGCGGCGAAGGAACAGGTCCGGCAACGTGCTGAAAAGAATAGCAGACAGCCCCAGGGTGCCGCACATACCGCTGCCAAGACTGCCCCGCAGGATAGTCGATCCCTGCCCTCAGAGTGTCGTTCAGGTGAACAACACGCCGCCAAACAAGGGGGACGTCGCCCAACCGTGGCTTCTCCTGAAGCGCCCCAGTGTATAGGCCGTGGAATGAGCAGAGAGGGTGCGGCGCCGCCGTCTGTGAGAAAGCCGGTCCCGTCTGCCAAGCAGATAAAGACTGCCCAGAGGTCATTGGCCTCTGGGCAGCCGCCTCTGGGCCCTGCGCAGGTCAAAGCCCAGGCTGCGGCAAAGATTTCCGCCATACGGTCTGCCCGTGCTGCTGGTCACACATCCAAGGTGGCTGTCACATGGAAAGCGCGAACACGGGCAGCAGCCAGGGCAGTACAGTCCGTAGTCAGAGCGGCCCGCGGCGTTGTGGCTGCCATTGCAGCCGGAGGGAGCATTGTCCTTTCTATCGTGGTCGTACTCTGTCTGGTAGGCGTGCTGCTTGCCTCGCCGCTTGGCATCCTATTCGCGGGTGGCGGCAGCGGTCCGGGTTCTGTTTCTCCATCGGAGGCAGTGGCTCAGATCAATGGCGAATTGGCGGAACGCCTGGAGCAAATGCGGGTGGATGCTGATTGCGACCGGCTTAAGATCACAGGTGCGCCGCCGCCCTGGCCGGAGGTACTGGCCGTGTTTGCAGTCAGGCAGTCAGGATCGGCAGAAAGCGGCAGTCCTGCTGTGCTGGACGCAGCCCAGGTCGAAGCCCTGCGGACGGTATTCTGGGACATGACAAAGCTCACCAGTGAGAAAAAGACAGTAGAGCATCCAGCCAACGGCAGCGCCGCAGCCTGGACAGAGGAAGTTCTATCCGTCACCATTACCCCCAGGACACCGGACGATATGCGGGTGTTCTATCAGTTTACAGCGGAGCAGGACCAGGCGCTGGACGCGCTGTTGGACAATTCAGAACTGCTGGCATCCTTGGCTGGTGATCTGACCATCAGCAGTCAGGCGGCAAAGGATCTGCTGGCCGCGCTTCCCGCGGACCTGGCACCGGAGCGGCGGGCTGTGGTCCAGACTGCCTGCCAACTGGTGGGTAAGGTCCATTATTTCTGGGGTGGCAAAAGCCTGAAGATCGGCTGGGATGATCGCTGGGGAACGCTCCGCCAGGTGACCGCAGCAGGCAGTTCCACCACAGGTACCTACCGGCCCTTCGGGATGGACTGCTCTGGTTTTGCGGACTGGGTATTCTATAATGTCAGCGGCGGGGAGTATGTCATCGGTCACGGCGGTGGCGCCCATGCCCAGCACACATATTGTACCCCCATTTCCTGGGACGAGGCCCTTCCCGGGGATCTGGTATTCTATCCCGGAGATGAACACGTGGGCATCGTAGGCGGTCGGGACGAGGCGGGGGAACTCCTGATCGTCCACTGCGCCAGCAGCGCCAACAATGTGGTCATCACGGGAAAAAGTGGCTTTACTTCCATTGGCAGACCTGTCTATTACAGAGAATGAACATGGGGCGCGGGAAAAAGACCCGCGCCCCGCCATTTTTCCGGAGCCGCGGGGCGGAGGGCTTCCGTCATGGGGTTCTGGGGAAAGGCGAATAGAAATGCAGAGGAGGATTCCAAATGGCGGTTTTTCGTGTGGAACGCACCCAAAACTATACGATCATGAGCAACTACCACCTGCGGGACAAGAGCATCTCCCTAAAAGCCAAGGGCCTGCTGTCCCAAATGCTCTCCCTGCCGGAGGACTGGGACTACACTTTAACGGGGCTGGCGAAGATCAATCAAGAGGGTAAGGATGCGATCCGTGCCGCTGTGGTGGAGCTGGAACGAGCCGGATACATCTATCGCTGCCAGACTGTGGATAAGGCAGGAAAATTCAGCAGCAACGAGTATATCATCCGAGAGCGCCCTGTTCCTGTACCTCCGGCAGGGCCGTCGTCTGCCTTGCCGTCATCGGAAAACCCGACAACGGAATATCCGGCGGTGGGCGGCACGGCGGCGGAAAAGTCAACGCAAATAATAAAAGAGAAACAAAAGAAAGAACAACAAAGAACTGACTCACGAAAAAAAGAATCGCTTCCTATCCCTTCCACCCCTTTTTCGGGGACGATGGATGCGAAGGGAAGGAAGCGGAGCCGGGAGAGACCTGTGGATCATCAGGAGATGGATGCCTATCGGTCCCTCATACGGGAGAACATTCGCTATGAGGACTTCGTACAGGAACGCCCCTGGGATGTGGGGCAGTTAGATGAGATGGTGGAGCTGATGGTGGAGACGGTCTGCTCCAACCGAGAGAATGTCCGGGTGTGTGGGAATGATCTGCCCCAGGCAGTTGTAAAGTCCCGGCTGTTGAAACTGGATGGAAGCCATATCCAGTATGTGTTCGAGTGCCTCAAGGACAACACCACTCACATCCGCAATATTCGACAGTACCTCCTGACTGCGCTTTACAATGCACCTGCCACCATGGAGAATTATTACGCCGCACAGGTGAACCATGACCTCTATGGCGTTGCAGCATAGACGAAGCGATTACAAACAGCACAGAAAGGGTGCTTTATGCATCGGGAATATGTTATTCCAATCGAGCCTGTAATTTGCTGAACCAAGTGTTTGTCTCCTCTTTGGTCACAGAGGAAGGAAATACTTTCCCTAAAAGCAGCTTTGCGCCGACACAGCTTGGAGCAAGATGGCTGTTGACCTGCTCCATACCGCTCCCACCAGATGTCGCAAAGGGAATGATGGTTTTTCCTTGAAGGTCATAGGATTCCAGAAATGTGTTGATGATGGTTGGTGCCACATACCACCAGATCGGAAACCCCACCAGGACCGTGTCATAGTCAGCCATGTTGTCCCGCTTCGATGCGACTGCTGGGCGAGAATGGGGATCATTCATTTCAATGCTGCTTCGGGAAGTGTTATCCCGCCAGTCAAGATCCGCAGCTGTGTAAGGGACAGCCGGTTCGATCTCGAAGATATCAGCGCCGATAGACTCCGCCAGAGTTTCGGCAACTTTGGCAGTCGTCCCGGTACATGAAAAGTAAGCTACAAGCCGTTTACTCATATCGTCTCCGTCTCCTGACCGTTTGTGACTTGGATGGGAAGCCCGTTGACCTGAATATCATCCGCAGGGAGCAGAAGATAGGCGCAGCCATCGATTACCCTGGTGGTAACTGCATAGCTGAATTCCGGGTCGACCTGGATCGTGGCCTGGGCGGTCTTAACTTCATACTTGCCAGGGTCGATCAAGTTGGCAGGATCGAGAACGGCCCCGACACCGAACTGCTCCCCGCACTGCGCCTGGAATGCTGCAACATTTTCTTCCGTCACGCCGCACGCCAGCAGGACTTTCCCAATCTCACCTGCGGTCACGATCAGAGGCTCGGTGCTCTTGGACTCCTTATGCTCCCGGATCTGGCAGGAAAGCTGGTCATGGATCGCCTGGGCGACCTCGATGCTGCAACCTGCCCCCAGCGTATCTTCCAGGATCGATTCAAAGACCTCTCGCTGTTCTGCAGCGGACATAGGCGGTTCCACATGGAAGACCGCATCGATAAACTCCTGGTGAATCTCGCTGGGCTTTCTGGTGTAAAAGAGAGCGTTGTAGATATTTGCTGCCCGGTCATCAAAGGCCGGGAACAGAAAGCCAAGCTCCGGAGGAGCGACAGTTTGTCCGGCAGCACAGTGAAATTCATTGTCCCCAGGGAAATATCCCAGCTCTACCTTGCCCTCCTTGATGGGGCACACCACACAGACGATGTAGGTGAAGACCTCATCCGAGGCATCCGATTGCAGGGAATCATCCTTGCCGCGATGGGGGACATCGTAGCTGTCACAGGCCAGGAGCAGCAAATAACTGCTGTTCCCCATGTCCAGACTATCGATCACCTTGCGGTAAAAGGTCTGACGGGCCTCGTTGTCCTTTAGCTGAGAATCCCACAGTGTGGTGAGCAGGCGGTGCTCCTCGCTGTCTGCCACCTGCTGGGTGGAGAATACGATGTCGATGAGGTTTTTTCCCAGGGAACCGGACAGTCCCTTCTTCAAAAGGCTCAGATACTTCTCGGCCTCCTCCTGGGGCATCATCCCAAGGGATTCGTCCAAATCAGAAACGATCTCTTTGCTGCTATTGACAAAACAGCCGTAGATCCGGCTGACAGCGTTTTTTTCCGGCCGCCAGCGGCGGCGCAGTTCATTCAATTCCTTTTGTATCATGGTCGATCTGCCTTTCTGCGTGATGATCAATGCGATAGGGGGATGGCTTCTTGGCCCTCCACCGCAGATGATTGTACCGCAGATGGATATAAAATACAACTGTGGCTGTCCATACTTAGATTAAAAAAGATAAATGCCATTTTCAAACTCAATCATTGATATTTCAGGACATTTCAGGACATTTCAGGACATTTCAGGACATTTCAGGACATTTCAGGACATGGCCAACGATTTCTATTGTTGGTTATCTACAGAGAAAACATAATAATTCTTCATCTTGATAATTTCCTTAGAATTGCCTGTTACCATAGCGGTAGAATCTGATAAGGAGACTTCTGCTATGGAAACGACACGCACATTGACCAAGACTGGAGGCATCAGTGAGACAGGGCTGAAATGGATCGCCCTGATCACCATGGTGCTGGATCACATCCACTACTTCTTTGGCTTCACTGGCATGATCCCGGAGTGGTTCAGTATGGTAGGACGGCTGGGCGCACCGCTGTTCCTTTTCTGCCTGGTGGAGGGCTTTACCCACACCCGCAACCGGAAGAAATACTTTGCCAAGGTTTATATCCTCTCTGCCGCCATGTCGCTCCTGCTGTTCTTCATGGCCTTCGCCGGCGTCTTGGTGAGGCCGGACGGCTTCTATCCCGCCAACGGCATGATGACCACCTTCGTCATTCTGATGATCATCTGGCAGGGGATTGACTGGCTTGGCCAGAAAAAGATCCTGCCCGGCCTGATGGCGGTGATTCTCCCGCTGGTGTGGCCCATACTGGTATCCTGGCTGTCCATCAAATATCCCGTTCTGGCTACTCCGCTGGGGATTGCTGCCTACTCGGTGCTGCCTGCATGGGGGACTACTGGGGACAGCAGCTGGCCGGTGCTGGTCATGGGGCTGGTGCTCTACTTGTTCCGAAAGCGCCGACGCGTGCAGGTGGCGGCCTTCTCCGTCTACTATATCCTCTACGGCGTGGTCTATATGATCCTCATGGCCTCTGCCATGGCTCCGGACTTCGTATGGTGGCAGATCTTCACCCAGTACTATGAGATCTACGGCATCTTGGCTGCGCCGCTGATGCTGTGGTATAATGGCCAGCGGGGCGGGGGGCACAAACTGCTGTTCTATGCCTTTTACCCCACCCATATCTATCTGCTCTACGCCCTCTCCTGGGGGGTGTATCTCCTGATGAATTGAGGTGAGCGGCTTATGGCCCATATTCTGGTGGTAGATGACGACAAAGACCTCTGCACCCTGCTGAAGACCGCTCTGGAGCGGGACGGGCACCAGGTGTCCACCCATCTGAGCGGCAGGGAGGTGGACGAGTCCGCCTGCCGCTGGGCAGACTGCATCCTGCTGGATGTGATGATGCCCAGGGAGGATGGGTTCGCCCTCTGCCGCCGTATCCGATCTCTGGCAGACTGCCCCATCCTCTTCCTCACCGCCAAGACCGAGGAGGCCGACGTGCTCACCGGTTTGGGGCTGGGCGGGGACGACTACATCACCAAGCCCTTCCGCATCGCAGAGCTGCGGGCCAGGGTGGCCGCACATCTGCGGCGGGAGCAGCGCACGCCCCACACCCGCCTGCGCCGGGGAGAACTGGACTTTGACCTGGGGGAGCGGGCGGTGTACTGGCAGGATGCGCCCCTCCGGCTGACCCGGAGCGAATACGCCATCTGCGAGCACTTGGCCATGCACCCGGGACAGACCTTCTCCAAGGAGCAGCTCTATGAGGCGGCCTTCGGCTACGACGGCGAGGCAGATGCCTCCGCGGTTACGGAGCACATCAAGAACATCCGGGCCAAGCTGCGCACGGCAGGAGTGAATCCCATCGAGACAGTCTGGGGGGTGGGTTACAAGTGGAAAAACGCATGAAACGGCCCGCTGGCCTGACGGCGCTGTTCTGGCGATATCTGATCACCACCGGCGCGGCTATGCTGCTTTTGGCCGTCCTGTGGTGGATCGGGCTGACCACAATGATGCGTTTCGGCATCGTGCATCCGGCCAACACCGCTGCAGGCGGAGTGGATACGGTGAGCCAGGCGCTCTCCACTGGTGAATTGGAAACATCGAAGATTCCATACTACTACCGCTGGGCCATCTTCGACGCCGGCGGTCAGGTACAGGATCAGGGAAACATGGACCAGCGGCACCTTGACTACGCCAGGGCCGCCCTGGCCGGGGAGCGCGATCCCCAGGGGATATTCTATTCCCAGTACCACCGGGTGACCCAACTGCCGGACGGGACCACCTGCGTGATCCAATATGACTACTCCATGCCCTACGGCGCTGAGGTGCTCCAGCGCCGTCTGCCGGAGTTCCAGACCTGCGCTACGATCGTGTTGCTGGCGGCCTGGCTATTGGCGGGTGCCATTTCCACCAGGCATTTTGCTGATCTATTGCGGAGGGATGCCGCTTTGCTGACTGGAGCCACAGAGGCCATCGCCCAGCGCCGGCTGGATGTGCCTATCTCCGGTCGGGCGAAGGTTCGGGAGTTCGAGGAGACACTGACGGCCATGGACGACCTGCGGCAGAATCTGGCCCAGTCCCTTGAGAGCCAGTGGGCTATGGAGCAGCAGCGCCGGCTGGAGCTGGCTGCGCTGACCCATGACCTCAAGACTCCCCTCAGCGTCATCAGCGGTAATGCGGAGCTGCTGGGAGAGGATACCCTTACCACGGGTCAGCGGGAGAGCGTGGATGCCATCCTCCGCAACGCCCTTCGGGTCCAGGACTATGTGGCCCAGCTACGGGCTATGACCGGTCCTGATGCTGTTCCCAGCCGGGAGAAAGAGACTGTCGCCCTCCCGGCACTGGCCGAAAGCTGGTGGGAGGTGGGACAGTGCCTTTGCGGGGCAAAACAGGTCACGTTCCGCTGTTCGGAGGCCCCACGTCTGGAAGTGGCGGTCTACCGGGGGGATCTGGATCGGGCGGTGAGTAATCTGCTGGACAACGCAGTACGGTACACACCCGCTGGCGGAACCGTAATGCTATCCATCTCCGCCGCAGAGGGCCGTTTGACCATTGCCGTGGAAGATACCGGCCCTGGCTTTTCGGTGGAGGCCCTGGCCCGTGGGGAGCAGGCCTTCTACACCAGCGATACCAGCCGACCCCAGGAGGGCCACATGGGGATGGGCCTTTTCTTCGCTGGACAGACCGCAAAGCGCCACGGCGGCTCCCTGCATCTGGTCAACACCGAGCACGGCGCCAGAGCAGAACTGGTTTTGCAGATAAGATGAAACCTGCTGGTTGTCCCATGAGGGGCAGCCAGCAGGTTTTTCCAGTAAAATTTGCTATATGAGGACTGTTTAAGCTTTCTTTGATAATTTGTATTACGGAATTGACGAACATCCTACTATGATAGCTAAATAAGCTCTGTACCCGGATGTTCTATAATCTGGACAGTTCGCCCCATGTGCGGGTGGATAAGTACATAAAACGTTGTTTGCAAAGCAGACCGATCTGGGCTATTCTGAGCAGCCTATGAGAAAACGCCGGACGCGGCCTGCTGGCCCTGCGCCCAGCGCTTTCTTATGGGAATTTTCCTACGCAATAAGAAGTCGGTTCTGGTGGGGATTTGATAATCTGTCCCGCCTACCCACCGACTATGCGGAAAAAGCCTTGAAATGGCGGGCCTTTCACCCGCCTAAATGCGTAGACAGAAACCAAAATATTTCATACTGTTTCCACATTGCTTTGGTATAATAGAGTTAGAGATGAGCAAAACATGGCCTAAAGGAAAAAGTGGAGAGGGTAAACAGGAGCAGATTGCAGAGCAACCAGCAAAAAAGAGCGCAAAGGCCAAGCGCG
>JAHAEW010000076.1 GCA_018374635.1 Clostridiales bacterium | reverse complement strand
CTCCCTTGGAAGAAGTTGTGTGCAAACTTCATTCTACCATGTGGGGAAAATCACTATGGATTTTTTCTTAGGTGTCCAACTTCATTTTACAATCGACCCATCAAAAACTTAATCTTGTTTCTTGTAATAGTCCCCCTATTAGATAGCGAGGACTTATAAGGCTCGCTACGCTCGTCAAACCGTCGAAGTGCCGCCCTCAGTGGCACTATGTCTTACGACCGCCACTGAGGGCGGATCACCCCGCCGGTTGTTGAGATTTTGAGTTTATCCTACACACAAACTGAGATTTATAATGCCTTGGTAAAGCAGATAATTCTATTTACTTCTGTAAAATTCATAGCTTTATGAAATTGAAGACTGTTTACATTGTCTATTTCACAATCGCTGGCAAACTCATGGCAACTGTTTTCTTTTGCCCATGATTCACATTCAGCTAACAATTCTTTAGCGTATCCTTTATTACGATAGCCTTCCTTCACAAAAATCCCCTCTAAATATCCAACTGGAGATGTACTTGTGCCTTCCACATAATCATATCTTAATTGACATTGTGCAAAACCAATCGGCATATCATTTTCATATTTCAAAAAAATTTGTGATTTTCCATTCGCCATAATTTCTGAAAATTCATTGATTAGTTCATTGACGGAATGGTTCTTCCACATTATCACAGCTAATTTTGCAAGCGTTTCTAAATCATTGGTTTCTGCTCTTTTTATCATGCGAACTCCTTTACAAACAGAATTTTTTCTTTTATCGGATTTGTTGATAGATATAGTGTTTATGCGAATATTCACAGTTTTTTACCCGCTTTTCGGAGCAAAAACAGGCTAAGGCACATGGCGGTGATCTGTGATAAGGGGGCGGAAATCCAGGTCCCATTCACACTCCCCATGGCGTTTGGGAGGATCAGGAGCATGGCACAGAGCGCCAGCAGCTCCCCGTAGATCAGGATATAGGCCCAGAGGTTTTTCCCCGTCGCATAGAAATAGGCGGTAGTTACCCTGGACACGCTGACAAAGACAAAGCCTATAATGAAGATGGGGAGTATCTGCGCCACGAGCGCCGCCACCTGTTCGGAGGCCCCGAACAGATAGGCCGCGCTGCCCCGCAGCAGGAAAAGAGCGGCCGAGCAGACGGCCGCGACCCCAAAGGCGAACCGATACGCCAGATTGCGTACTGCTTTTGTGGTATCGTGCTTGCCCTCTCCATAGGCCAGACTGATCAGCGGCTGGCTCCCATCGCTGACGCCCTGCATCAGCAGCATGACCACGGCGGAAATATAGCTGATCGGCGCGTAGCAGGTCACAGCGAGATTCCCGCCGAAAATCACGGCGCTCTTATTGAGCAGGATCAGAGTGATATTGGGCGAATAGGTCAGGCCAAAGGGAGAAAGGCCGACTCTCAGGATGCGGGACGCAAGATAGCCTCCGTCTCCGTCAAACCGAAAAGAAGGTGCGTGCTTTTTGTGGACAAAGAATACAAGGCAGACCAGAAAGGTCATCGCCTGACCGATTGCCGTGGCGACAGCGGCCCCCATCACCCCCCAGGGCAGCACCCACACAAAGAGGTAGTCCAGGACAATGTTCGTGATAAAGCCCGTCACCATAGCCGCCATAGCGGTGACGGCTCCGCCCATGTTACGGATGAAGGGAACCAGACCGGTCCCCGCGATCTGGAATACCGCCCCATAGCTGACAAAGCGCAGGTACTCGCTGCTGTATTCCAGTATGTCGCCGGACGCGCCGAACAGCGAGAGGATCTGAGGACCGGCGAGCAGGAACAGGGCGGTAAAGAGGATGCTGAAACCGCCCAGCAGGAGGATCGCCATACCCATGTATTGCCTGCCGCGGTTTTCATTTTGACTCCCGGCATTGATAGCATACTCGATTGCGCCGCCCATGCCGACGCCGGTACCTGCCGCCTGCAGAAAAGCCGTCAGCGGATAGGCGATGTTGACCGCGGCCAGGGCGTCGTCACCCAGCGCGTTACCCACAAAGAACCCATCTGCAATCGCATAGACGCCGGACAACGCAAAGGCCAGCATGGACGGGATGACAAACCGGAAAAACTTTTTTCGGATGTGCATTCAGCCGCTTACCTCCCCGAAATGCCGGTTATAGAGAGCGGTGTACTCAATCAACTGTTCAGCCCGTTCTAACCCCAGCCGGAGCCAGACCTGCGCCTCGTGCTCCTGAAGCGCTTGGGCGATTTGCTCCGCCCGTGCGCTCCCCTCGGAAGTCAGGCAAAGTTTCCTGCTTCTGCGGTCCTGCTCTAAAACCTTGAGTTCCAGCCATCCCTTATTTGTCAGAGTTTTGATAATCGCGCTGATGGTTTGCTTGGGGATTGCAAACCGCTGGCAAATGTCTTTTTGGAGTGCTGTGCCGTCGGTCTCGACAATCGAAAGGATCACCAGCAATTCATAAAGTGATACTCCCTGCTGCCGGGCCCAAGCCTCATAGAGCTGGTTGGTTTCAATCCACAGGGCATTATATTGGGCACTGAGCTGATGCAGTTTATCCATAGACGCCCCCTATAATTAGTCCAAGTTGAGACTAATTATAAAGGGAGAGCAAGCTCATTGTCAAGGGCATCGGATTTCAATTCAACGGAGAATACAACACGAGGGGCGAACGTGTTATGCTGTATAAAATGCGCTGACTTGGATCAAAATTTTGACTTGGCCGCTTACCTCCCGCAGCACTTCTGATATTTTAGACCACCGCCGCAGGGGCAGGGATTGTTGCGCCCTGGTTTCTTCTTATGTACCTCGGCGGCGGAGCGGGACATGGAGACGATCTCAGCGGAGGTGTGGCCGCTGTTTGCCCAGGTGCGGGTATGGCTGCTCACATCCACCAAGAGCTTCATCAAGGAATCAAACTGTTCATCCGCTATCTGCCAGAGACTGAAACATCTCTATCTTTTTGAAATTTGTCAGGTAGGCGGTACAAAATCAGAGAAAGATTCAAGCTGTAAATCAATTTCCCGGTTTTGTCCTTGTTTCAGCGAAGTGCTTGCTATTCAGATATTGGCGTGCTATTATTGATTCAGCCATTCAACAATTGAATAATTAGTCTTCAGGGCAGGGTGCAATTCCCTACCGGCGGTATAGCCCGCGAGCCGTAAGGCATGATTCGGTGAAACTCCGAGGCCGACAGTATAGTCTGGATGGAAGAAGATGAAAACGCAAAATGGAGTCCTCTATTTTGTGTTTATAGAAGTTGCTCTGGGATGTTTTTACATTCCGGAGCTTTATTTTACACAAGGCCCCTTGTGTTTCCCATCCTGCCCTGAACAGATTGTTCAGGGCTTTTTCTTTGGGAGGCGACAGTATGAACAATGATGATTATATGCGCTTGGCATTGCAACTTGCGGAAAAGGGGCGCGGTTGGACGGCCCCTAATCCGATGGTAGGCGCCGTGATCGTGAAAAACGGTCAGGTCATCGGGCAAGGCTGGCATGAAAGATGCGGCGAACTCCACGCAGAACGGAACGCGCTGGCGGCCTGTGCAGTTGATCCCATCGGCGCAACCATGTATGTGACCTTGGAGCCGTGCTGCCACTACGGAAAACAGCCGCCGTGTGTGGATGCAATCCTTGCTGCCGGCATTCGCCGTGTAGTTATAGGTTCAACTGATCCCAACCCCCTGGTTGCTGGAAAGGGCGCCGTCATTCTGCGAACACACGGAATTGAAGTAACCGAAAATGTCTTGAAAAAAGAATGTGACCGTTTGAACAAAGTGTTTTTCCACTACATCACAACAAAACTTCCATTTGTAACTATGAAATACGCTATGACGATGGACGGAAAAATCGCGGCCTACACGGGCGCTTCAAAGTGGGTCACAGGTAAAGCGGCCAGAAAATATGTGCAGCAGCAACGCCATCAATACAGCGGGATCATGGTGGGTGTCGGTACTGTACTGACCGATGACCCATCGCTGGCCTGTCACATGGAAGGAGGAAAGAACCCTGTCCGCATCATTTGTGATACCTATTTACGAACGCCGCTGCAGGCCCAGGTTGTTATGACCGCAAAGGAGATACCGACAATTCTTGCGACCTGCTGCACCGATCAGAAGCGCCAAGCCGCTTATATACAAGCTGGGTGCCGGATTCTTTGCCTGAGCAATCAGGATGGTCATGTGGACCTTCCGCAGCTCATGTGGCGGCTGGGGCAGGAGCAAATTGACAGCATTCTGCTGGAGGGCGGCGGCGCGCTGAACTGGGCCTCTTTGAAAAGCGGTATCGTCCAGCAGGTGCAGGCATATATCGCCCCTAAGCTGTTCGGCGGGGAAACGGCGAAAACGCCTGTGGAGGGCGTGGGGGTCCCCGTTCCCGACGCCGCGTTTCATTTGAAGAACAGCCGTCTGTTCAAATTTGGCGAGGACTTTTTGATAGAAAGTGAGGTTGATTCCCTATGTTCACCGGAATCATTGAAGAAGTTGGAACGGTAATGCGGATCATGCGGGGACAGCACTCC
Source organism: Clostridiales bacterium (assembly GCA_018374635.1). Classification (GTDB taxonomy): domain Bacteria; phylum Bacillota; class Clostridia; order Oscillospirales; family Oscillospiraceae; genus Pseudoflavonifractor_A. The sequence continues at coordinate 11,876 of JAHAEW010000076.1, read as the reverse complement.
GCCGTGTTGACAATCCGGGCATGGACAGTTTTGGAGCATACGAAAATTGGTGACAGCATCGCAGTGAACGGAATTTGTCTGACGGTTACACAGTTGTTTTCCAATAGTTTTTCCGCGGATGTCACGCATGAAACCCTTGACCGGTCTTCCCTTGCACAGCTCGCCATCGGCAGCACCGTTAATCTGGAACGCGCCATGCCTGCAAACGGGCGGTATGGCGGGCATATCGTCGCAGGCCATGTGGATGGGATCGGCCATATCGCTCAGATCCGGCGGGATGATACAGCGGTGTGGTACACCATTCTCACGGCCCCAACCATTCTACGCTATATAGTGGAGAAAGGTTCCGTCACAATAGACGGGATCAGTCTGACTGTAGCAGCGGTTAATCAGGAAAGCTTCTCCGTATGCACAATTCCGCATACAGTCAGTCAAACCAACCTACATGACCGGCGTAAGGGTGATCCGGTCAATCTGGAGGCAGATATGCTCGGCAAATATGTTGAAAAGCTGCTGCGGCCTGCGCCGGAAGAGAAAAGCAGCTCCGTCACAAGAGAAATGTTGTCGCGCTATGGATTTTGCTAGGAGGTATGAACTATGCACTTCAACACCATTGAAGAAGCTCTGGAAGACTTGAGGCAGGGAAAGATCATCTTGGCGACCGATGATCCCGACCGCGAGAATGAGGGAGACTTTATCTGTGCCGCCGAGTTTGCCACAACAGAAAACATCAACTTTATGGCGACACACGGAAAGGGCCTGATTTGTATGCCCATGTCTGGGGCGTTTGTAAAAAGGCTGAAATTCCCGCAGATGGTACAGCACAACACAGACAACCACGAAACGGCATTTACAGTGTCTGTTGACCATATCTCCACTGCAACCGGCATTTCCGCCGCCGAGCGTTCGGTCACGGCGCGGGCCTGCGTGGATGACAACGCAAAAGCTGAGGATTTTCGGAGGCCGGGGCATATGTTCCCCCTCCTGGCAAAGAAAAACGGCGTGCTGGAACGAAACGGCCACACAGAGGCCACGGTTGATTTATGTCGCTTGGCAGGGCTGAAAGAGTGTGGCCTTTGCTGTGAAGTCATGCGCGACGATGGAACGATGATGCGTGCTGCGGAGCTTTCGGAGCTGGCCCGGCAGTTTCAAATCAAGTTCATTACCATCCGTGAACTGCAGGAATACCGCAAATGCCATGAAAAGCTGGTGGATCAAGTAGCGGCGGTAAATATGCCGACAAAGTATGGAAACTTTAAAGCCTATGGCTTCGTCAGCCGCTTGAACGGAGAACACCATCTCGCTTTAGTGAAGGGCGAGATCGGTGACGGCGTAGATGTTCTGTGCCGCGTCCACTCTGAATGCCTGACGGGTGATACCTTTGGCTCTCTGCGCTGTGACTGCGGGCAGCAGCTGGCGGCGGCTATGGCACAGATAGAAAAGGAGGGCCGGGGAATTCTGCTCTATATGCGTCAAGAGGGGCGGGGAATTGGGCTTATCAATAAACTGCGGGCTTATGAATTACAGGAACAGGGTATGGATACCCTGGAGGCCAACCTCGCGTTAGGATTTCATGGGGACGAGCGGGAATATTTCCTTGGTGCGCAAATTTTGCGGGAATTGGGCGTCAAAAGTCTGCGCCTGCTAACGAACAACCCGGACAAGATTTATCAACTTTCAGAATTTGGACTGGAGATTTCTCAGCGTGTTCCGCTCCAGATGTCTGCTACACCCCATGACTTGTTCTATCTGAAGACCAAGCAAGAGCGAATGGGACATATTTTGAACTATTGAATAAAAGGAGAGGTTGCACTATGAAAACATTTGAAGGAAAATTGATTGCCCAAAATATCAAAATCGGTATTGTTGCAGCTCGCTTTAATGAATTTATTACCACAAAGCTTCTCAGTGGTGCCATGGACGGACTGCTCCGGCACGATGTGAACGAGGATGATGTCCATGTGGCCTGGGTACCAGGCGCTTTTGAAATCCCGCTGATTGCGTCCAAAATGGCCAAGAGCGGGAAATATGACGCAGTGATCTGCCTTGGCGCAGTGATCCGCGGATCTACCAGTCACTATGATTATGTCTGCAACGAGCTTTCCAAGGGGATTGCCGCTGTCTCTCTGGGAAGCGGGGTACCCGTTCTCTTTGGTGTTCTGACCACGGAAAATATTGAGCAAGCCATTGAACGGGCAGGTACGAAGGTGGGCAACAAGGGGTATGGCTGCGCTGAAAGTGCAATTGAAATGGTTAATCTGATCCGTAAAATGGATGTAGAGTAACATTCTAATGGGCATCCAACATGATTATTATTAAATCTAAAGAGTCAGAAAACGAGTTGGAAGAAAAGGTACTAGAGATCTTAAAACGTGAACATATCAATGTAGAACAGTTTTCTTTCAGCTCACAATACAGACTGGCTTTTCCAACACTGACCATAGACGGGAAATCGCAGCAGGTCTTTCAACATGGAAAGAAAATTGTACTGACGAGGATCGAGTCCGAACTGCTTCTATTCCTTGCCTGCAATGCAGGAATTATCTTTTCAAAAGAGGAACTGCTCCATGCCATATGGGGCCGCAACAGCGAAAATACAGTGAAGGTCGTTGCCAATACCATCTCTAATTTGCGTAAAAAAATCGGAGATGACGGAAGCAGTCGGAACTGCATCCAAACGGTACCGGGCGGATATGTTTTTGTAGATGCGTAATTTCTGAACGGGCAAATCAGCTTTTATGGACATGAGACGATGATAATATAGAGAAAATCATAATAATCCCGGGCGGTTGCTCCTGACGGGAGGAATTTGCTCAGTATTGCCTACCTCCCGCAGCACTTCTTATATTTTAGTCCGCTGCCGCAGGGACAGGGATCGTTGCGCCCCGGTTTCTTCTTATGTCCCTCGGAGCAGTGGGCGGCGGAGCGGGACATGGAGGCGATCTCAGCGGAGGTGTGGCCGTTGTTTGCCCAGGTACGGGTATGGCTGCTCACATCCACCAAGAGCTTTATCAAGGAATCAAACTGTTCATCCGTCAGTTCCACACCGTGGTCGTCCAAGATCCCCACCATGAGCGGAACACCACTATTCATCATGGCCGCATTGACGATCTCCGATACGGCGCCGACGGCAACGGGGGCCGGCTGCTTGGCCTCGCGCATAAGGAAGTGAAATAAATTCTGTGTGTAGACGGTCGGCTCATAGTAGCGCCAATCCGCATAGCGCAGGAATTCCTTTGGTGCGGGGATATAGCGGGGCTTGGAGCGGGTCTGCCCCAAAAGGTCCGCGACATCGTCAAAGTTGTTTTCTTCAAAGCGATCATCCAGGAGGTAGCCTTTCCACAGGCAGTATCCGTCCTGAATGACAATATGCCGGAACAGCACTTGAAAAATTTCATCCGGCAAGAGACTGAGAGAAGTCTGTGCCCGGAGCAAGGAGAAAAAATCATCTTGCTGGATCACACCGTAGAGATGCACGGCCGCGGTGGCGCAGTCGTGGATCAAATCAGCCTGCTTCTTTTGCGCCGGGAAGCCGTTATCTGCCAGAGACTGAAACAGCGCTTTGATCTCGTCAGGGAGGACGTAAATGTACTGTTCATCCCACAGGAAGGGCTGGATGTAACCCAAGGCTTCCAAGAGCCTGCAGCGGCCTGTGGACTGCCGTTCTCCAAAGTGCAGCGGCCCTTCCGCAGCCAGGGTGCGAAAGAAATCCCAGGCGGGCTTTTCCAGGATATAAAGAAGTTCCTCCAGCCGCTCAGGGATCTCCAGTGCTTCGATAACCGCTTGGATCAAGCTGGCTTTTCGGAGCTTGGAGGTATTGGGGATATGCATCCCTTTTGCAAGCCGCCGAAGGTTGGACAGGGGGCGGAGTGCAAGGACGGCAGAGAGGGAATAGACCGGCGCGGTTTCCGCCAAAAAAGACAGATCCAGTGTTTCAATATGCTTAGCCATGTGGAAGGCCTCCTATGTATCATACCTTGCGGGAGTATAACACACTTTATCAAATAATGATAGAATTTTTATAAATGAAGACGAACAGGCATAGCGAGTCGCCATGCCTGTTCGTTTTTGTGGTATGAAGGCAGCGGCAATACCGTTGTTCGTCAATAGTCTATAAATGCTCTATGACTTTTCGATGTTCTGGCAGAACCGTATCAGAATTACAGTCACTTTTGCTCGTGCTGCGCTGGTGCCACTGCACTCAGAGTACATGAAGACCCTTATGTAAGGGAAGAGTGCAAATGCCCTGGTAAACTTCCTATTACCACATGGGCACTCTTTGCATCCCAAAAGAAGTAAATCCGCAGGCAGTAGAGCGCATTATGGCTGACGCCTTTTTTCAAATGCCGCTCCAGCAGACGCCGCTTTCCCCCGTAGGTGATGTAATACTCGTCTCCCTGCTCCAGAATATCGCTGCCCTCCCCAAATCCGCATTCGCTCAGGCCGGGATCGACCGCATTGCAGCGCTGTAAGAAAGTGTTCCGGTTGATCCGGCCCATCCGGTAATCATAGTAGTCCTCCGCCAGCAGGATCAGGCAGCGGTAGACCATGGACGGATTCTGGTATGTTGCGGACTTCAAGGCGCGGACTGCCCGTGGATGCAGGTAGAGCCGGTCCGGATAATACTGCTCCACCCAGTTTGCCATCTGTTCATAGCCCAAATCGACCGGGGGCCGCTCTACGCTTCCGTGTTTCAGACGGGCAATTTCCCGCCGCTGACGGTCTATCATCTCCGTCATGGCCGTCATCTGCTTCTGGAGCGCCTGGCTGTCCTCCCGGCAGGCTGACATATCGGCGTAGTATGACTCAGCCAGCGCCTTATATTCCTCTTTGGATTCATGAACCCGGCGCAGCTGCTCCCGGCACTGCGCCAGCAGCTCCTCCGTGCTTGCCTCCCCGCTGGCAGAGAGCATACGCTCTTGCTCCGCTTCCACGTAAAACTGGACGCCATATCTGTTCCAATCCATGACCTGGGAGGCGCATTGTACCCGGATCACTTTTTCCAGTTCTTTTTCAAATTCGCCGGGGTAAAAATTCCTTTTGATGGTTTGAGGCGTGTAACGCGGATGCTCGTAGGGATCGTCTGCCTCAAAATCAATCGAACCGGGCCAGTAGATACGGACGGCGCCGCCGAAGCAGGACCACTCATCTCCAACGATTTGGCTGAGCTCATAAGTTGCGTCCCAGTCTATGACCATTACATGGGCGCTGCCAGCCAGATCTGCGGCCAGCTCCCGCCCGTCCACCAAATATCCGTTCTGCCCAAGCGCGGGATTTTTGGCCTGGGAGATCAAGACAACCGGCAGCCGTCGCTCGGCGGCACACAAGAGGCCGACCAGTTTATCGACCTCCTGTACGGAAATGCGCCGGGGCGCTGCGGAAAGCCGGAGACTGTCGTTCAGTCCCACCTCGTCTATCAGCTGGCGCACAAACGCCGGCGGCCCGGAGGCGGGCTTTGCCTTGGAGCCAGACTCCCGGAGAAAAACAGTTTCCCGGACCGCAAGGAGCAGGCTTTGACGGTATGGCTTGATTTCGGCCTCAATGGTGTCCCGGATACCGTTCTCAAACACAGAGGCGCGAAGCGTGAAAAAGTGTTCCTCCGGCTGATAGATGGCCGCAACAGACCGTCCTTTTTTCGTGGAACCGCTCACAGTTGCCGGAAGCTCTGGAAGCGGAATATAGTCGATGGCCTCCCGACGCATCCAGGCATAGAGAATCCACGCTGCAGCCATAAATTTTTCGTCATTGATCCCGTCTGATTCACTGCCGACCAATGCCGTGAGCTGATAAATACTTTTCATTGGCGCTCTCTCCATAACTGGCATCCATTCGGAAGGGGCTTAACTTGTTTGTTATTATTTTACTACATATTGTTGGGAAAATATAGGTGGTAATTGTGAAAATTGGAGCGCTCAGGGCAGCGCCTCATCCCCCGAAAAACTTATATGGGCGCACTCCTTTCCAATGTCCACCAGGACCGCCTGCTTCGTCTGTGGAATATGCGCCTGGATCTGCTGTGTATAGGCCGATGCGGACAGGTCGCAGACGCAGAACATGGAGCGGTCCATCAGCTCCAGGATTGTGCGGATACGGCTGTCGGCGGCAGGAATGCCCCCGATACTTTCCGCCCGGTCACAGGGCGGGCAGAAACCCGCCGCCAAATCGTATGGCTCCTCTGTGCCGTCCTGGCCGGAACCATCATCCCACGCAACGGCTGTGATCAGGATTTTATGATAAAATGGCATCGACTGCTCCAGCGCGAACATAAATCCAGAGCTGACCACCTCGGCCTCTACGCAGATCTGGTCGATGGGATACCGCGCGGTTATGAAGCGGATGCAGTCCGCAAAGAAACGCAGGTTTTTGTAGGTGGGGTTGCCCAACGCAAAGATACTGCATACCCACGGCTTTCGGGGCGCTTCGGGAATATGTGGTCCCGTTGAGGCCAGCAGGCCCCGAAGCTGTTTGTTCATAGCCCGTTCAATCTGCTGGATGCGGGACACGGTCAAACCGAGCTGCTTTCCAGTCTCCTTTTGTGTGCATCCAGACCTTCGCGTTTGAAAAACAAAGCGTTCCCGCTCAGGTAACTGCTCAGAACAGGCGAGGATGGCCCGCTCCAGCTCCGTGGCTGTGATATTGATGATCTGGACGCCCCCTTTTCGTCTTGCGAGTTCCAAAGCGAGGTCATCCGTATCAAAAAGGTCCTCATAAAAGCCGTTGATGATGTGGGTGGAGTGTTTGGCCATCCAGTGGAGCGACTTTTTCATGGCCATGACAGCATCATTGTCAGCGGAGACGGAAATCGGGAGAACCCTGTCCACGAGGGAAGCAAGCGGGCTGTCCGCCAAATGCTTTTTCAGTTCTGAATGGGCCGTAATCAAAGTAAGGGTCACTTTCTGGGGGGCGCACTGTCTGGCCCGCAGCGCGGTCAGCAGGCACAAATCATAAAAAGGCTCTTTTGATCCCCATGTATAGTGCAGAAATTCCACAGAGTCATTTTCTTCAACCACCTGGTTGACCGCGGCTTGTAATCGGAGCCGTACATTGGGGTCGCAGATATAGCGGTGGCCCAGAAAAGAACATACCGCCATCATGCTTCCTCCGCCGGGAACGAATAAAAGCAGATTCCGGCATCAGGGGTATGCTGAAGCTCCGCCGGCTGACGCGCCTCTATGCAGTTCTGATTGTACTCCCGGGCATAGTTCGGAAAAGACGCCAGAATCGCATTTTTCAGCGCCGCCGAGTTGATCCTGCCGCTCCAGGGCTGCCGGGTGCAGTTCAGCAGCTCGAAAAGCGGGATGCAGCTCTGCTCATACCTGAAAAAGCGGAATCCGCAGGTGTTGTCGATCCCTTCCTCCAGGTCGTATGGATTGAGCGCGGCTGTCTCCACAGTTTTTGTCAGAAGGTCGTCACAAATGGGATAAGCAAGCGCCAGGACCCACCCGGCATCCGCTGTTTTCAGCCAGAAGACGCCATTCGCCAGACGGTCATGCCGGAGCGGAGGCCCCCACGGGGTTTCAGTCGGGACCGGGAACTCTCCGAAATACTCCGGGCAGACCTCCATCCCCCGCACCCGGTCCTCCACCAAAGAGCCATCATCCAGCGGGGGGAGATTATGCTCCGCACGATACTTGTCGATTTCATAGATGATGACCCACCGGGCCTTGTCAAAATAGTCCTCGTCACAGTACACCAGAACTTCCGGAGCCGCTTCCAGCGGCGTCCCATAGGCTTTTGCGGCGGGAGAGACGGCGGGGGAATCCGCCATGACCACGATCAGGTTGGAGCCTAAAAACCGATTGGGAGGAATGGGTTCTGTCCAGATGCTGTAAATACCCGGACAGACTTCCTCTGCGGAGCGGACTTTCCCACAGCTTTCCTCAAAGCTGTGGACATGAAACGGGAGATCAGAAATCGGAAACGTATGTTTCATCGTGGATTCCTCCAACTCTTGAAGATTGCCGCGGGCCGCGCTCAGGAGCAGCCCGCGGTTATGGTTTTGTCCCCATCCAGCGGGTGTACGGAAGCGGGCCCCGGTGCGCCTTAGTCAAGAGAAAGCACTCGCTCATGTCAAAATAGGTGTGCATCTGGATGTAATCCTGAAACGTCGAAAGGATACTGTCCAGCTTCACCTTTTGAATAAATCACCGCCTCTCCCTTCTTTCTAGCTATCTATATAAATTATCTAAATCAAAAATAATAAGCAGATATATATGTAAGTAAAGGTGAAAAATAATGCTATCATAAACTACTACAAGTAGGTGATAGCGTGAACTTTGATGTGGGTGCCCGAATCAAGGAGCTGAGAAAAGCAAGAGGGCTTTCAACAAACAAGCTTTCTAATATGGCGGGGTTATCACAGAGTTATGTGCGGAACTTAGAAGCTGGTGAATATGATAACCCAACGGTTGATTCCTTGGAGCTTATATGTGATGCGCTTGGGATTGCTTTTGAGGACTTCGTGAATTACAAAGACCTTTCCCTTGCCCAGCTAAAGGCCATGAAGGTTATTAGAAGATTGAGCGATGAACAATTAGAGGGATTTTGCCAGTTAATGGGGCAAAAGCAGGAACAGGAATAAAAGGAGGATTCATGCTGATTTGTGTGAATCTCCTTTTTATTTTAGAACTATGGAATAACGGTGCTCCGTTGTCCCACGATCAGCGAAAAGTGATTTCCGATCTTATGTCAAAAACGAACTGGCAGAGTAGTCCCTACATCGAGCTCTAACTAGGCAAGGTATAATTTAATAAATTATACCACAGCTTATAGGTATAAGCAAGAATCCGCGAAATTCCTGATAAGATGGAGAAAAAATTTTGTGGGTGATGCCGGTGCCGAAGCTGTTGGGGCGTCAGCTGGGAGAGAACATCAAGAGAATCCGGTTGCAGTGCGGCCTGACGCAAGAGCAGACCATCGCTAAATTACAGACTTTAGGTTCCCCGCTCAGCCGGAGTACGTACTCTCTCATTGAGGCTGGAAAAGGAAATATTTTTGTAAATGATCTTGTTGGCTTGCAGACGGTATTCGGTGTGGAATATGAGGAGTTTTTCAAGGATATCTCTCCCTGCCGTCCATCCAAGACACAAGACTGAACCAATGAGGGGGTTCCGCAAGGAGCGCCCTCTTTTTATGCCCAGCGTCCTAGCTGTTCAAATAACGCAACCGACCAAGTCCATCCACGCGGTCATCAAGGGGCGGATAGGACCAGGCTAGCACATGGGCCGTTTTCAGCGGCTCCTCCCGGGATGGGTCAAGCTCCCAAAACCGGCCGTGTTCATAGGCCGCGTCGGCACAGATAAAACCGATTCCCGGCTCGTAGAGCTTCGCTATGATATACGTTGCCTCTATCGGCTTTGCTTCCTCCGGGGTGTACCAGCGGACGATGGAGAAAGACCGATGATCGGGCAGCTCCAATATTTTGCGGATCTGCTCCCGCTTGAAGCTGCTCATGGCCCTGGACAGGTCCAAAATCTCGTAGTCCTGGGGTATCCGTTTTTCTGGTTCCATTGACATTGCCTCCTATGTGTTTTATTGTGTAACTATATCGCTAATACATAGTATCATGGAGAAAAGGCGGAATATGGGGAGATTTGTCGAAAAAAGAAAGACTGTGCGTTTTTTTCTGGCGCCGAATCCCAAAGAAGTGTCATGCAACATACGATTAGGCTGCTGATACGCAGTAGACAGTGATAAAAGAGGAGCCATCAGCCTACTACTGATGGCTCCTTCTTTGGAAACCGAGGTATGTCAAATGGGTCTGCCTTTGGGCATACGACCTACGGATATGACAGCAAACGAAGAACGGTCGTGCTGTGAGATCTAACTTAACATGGCTATACAAACACAAATAACAATCGGGATAAGCCCTATGACTGCAAATATCATACTCAAGATTTTATATATCTTGTTGTCACGGCCGGATATATAGGAGCGCTTTGGATGGCAGGGGTCATACATAATTGGGACGACTGTATTTATCGACGGCGTATTGTTCGAGATGGCTGCTCCAACTCCTGTATATCTCACTCCATCCACATGGTATTCATAGACAGGGTGAAAACTTAATCCATGATCTGCTGATGAACTTCTTACTTTGATATCAATGACAACAGCATCTGCGCTCGCAGTACATTTCCGTCTCTTGTATGTTGAGATGATCATAAGGATAAGGGCAGGGATGAGAAATGCAGTGCCCAGTCCGCATAGAGTGAAAATCAACCCCAAGTCCATAAAACCATTCACCTATCCGAATTTGATTTTGTCGTTTTCTATTCTATTATAGCACCTATGAATTTTTAAGGCAAAGCCCTCCGCATCCTCAAGGACTGCTGGATCAGAAAATCAACTGTTTCAAGGATGCGAACCCGCTCCTCCGGCGGTAATTCGTTCAACTTCTCAGAAAGCATACAGCTTCTGTACTCCAGAGAGCAGGCAATCACGTCACAGAAAATCGCGTCAGCCGAAGTCTCCAGCGCATTGATGATAGCCACGAGCTTTTCATAGCGGGGAAACGAGGCGCCGCGCTCAATCGTAGAGATGTAGTTGGTCGCTACACCCAGCCTTTCCGCAAACTGTTCCTGTGTCAACCCGAGCTGCTCCCTGCGCTGCTTGATCCGCTTTCCGACTCGTTTATCAATCATTCTGTCCACCCCACACTCCTACATTGAAATGCTTCACTATATTGTTAATGCTTAGTATAGAGTGGAACAATTCAGTGATACAGAATCGCTAATATTTAGTCTATGTATTTAAGATAGAGTTATTCTAAAAAGCAGTTTCTTTAATCTTGATCCTGACTATCCCCCTGGGCCTCGCTTTACCGGCCACTGCTGCGGATGAGACATCCGACGAGGTGCCGAGCTAGATCACGCAGGCAGTCAAGGAAACTTTGGATTTGGACACCGATGCTTATAGCGAATTCCAAGGGAAGCGGGAGGACTACTGCTTGGGGATCGACGCCGCCACAGAGAAACCGGTCTGGCGCGAAGTCGGTGACAGTGCGATCTCTTATGCAGACTTGAACAAGTCCTGAGCCAAAGTGGATGTGGAGAAGCTGGCTTCTTATGATGTGGGTTATGACGGCGGAACTTCCCAGCCGCAGAAAAACTTGACTCAGTGGGATATGGTGACACTGCTGGTCAGCCTGGAGGGCTACCGTGTTGACCAGGCTGATGCGTATAAGCCGCCGGTGGATGCCACCTACTCCACCGCCTATCAAATGGGTGTCCTGCCCTGGGAGGAACGAGACGAAGAACGAGCAGCTACCAGGGGCGAACTGGTCAAGTGCCTTCCGGACTGTGCCGGCTATGGCTCGGCTGGAAGGGAGTTTCACTACTTGCTCTTATAGCGACGCCTTAGCATCCCGGCTTCTGATTTCGGATATGTGGCGCTGGCTCGGGGGCTTGGGATGGTTCAGGACAGCTATCATGAAGATCGTGTTGCGACCCGGGCGGAGATGTCTGCCATGCTTTGTCGTCTGTTGGAGCGGAGCAATTCGCGAACTTGATTGGCTGAAAACTTAAAATATATTGTTGGAGAGGGCTGGAACTGAATATAATAGGAACTTCATGGATGCCCTGTATGGCAAGCCAGTTCAGGCGAGGAAGGCGGCATGGCCTGTGTTGCCTTTAGATGCGGTTGATACGGCACGGTTCCAGCCCCGCTATTCATATGCTTTTAACTAAATTTCGTTCCATATTTTTGAATTATACTAATTTCCATTCTTTTATATATCTCTTTTGTAATTACCCCATTTTTCAACGCGTATCGGTTGATGTTAAGGCCAAGCTGTTTTGTCCAGAAATAGCCGGTCTGTTTTGTCGCATAGCCGGATTGTTTTGTCACGACAGCCGAGCTAATCTGTCGTTGAAGCC
>JAHAEW010000075.1 GCA_018374635.1 Clostridiales bacterium | reverse complement strand
GTTCTAACGAGCTCCTGCTTTGCTATACCCTTTTTGAACCATCTGCCGTTTTACCACATCCATTCATTTTTAGGGTTGACACTTAATAGTTAATCTTTCCGATGTGCCTGGGATGATGTGAGATAGCATAGCACGAAAAACAACACATGTCAAGATAAACAACAGATGTAGATTATCTTAAAATGGAAGATAAAATCAGCAAATTATATGCCAATTTATAAATAGGAATTGAAATATATAGGATGGCATGCTATACTATGTGAGAATAGCAGCAGGAAGGCGAGTTATCAGCTGGATTTATTAGGCAAAAAAGCAATGGGATTGGCAGAGAAAGAGATGCGGTGCCATGGGGCTGCCGCCAAGTGGTGAGATGGATGGAACTGAACCTTGTACAAAAACAGACGCAGACGCTCTCTCCCCTGATGATGCAGTCCATGGAGATCCTCCAGATGGGGACACAGGAACTGATGGAATTTGTGGACAAGACGCTTCAGGAGAACCCAGTCCTGGAGCGGGAGGACCAGTTTGACTCGGGGGAAGAGGAGGGAGACCTCTTTCGGCGAAAGCTGGAATGGCTGGAGAGCAGCGACCGGCAGAACCATACCTATTACCAGCAGGATGACGAGGACCGCCCGCTGGAGAGTTATGGCGTGGACCAGGGGGAGGAGGAGACCCTGTATGCGCACATTCTCTTTCAGATCCGCGGGATGGAGCTGGAATCCTCCATCCGGGAGAGCGTGATTTTCCTGGCGGAGAGCCTGGACCGCAGCGGATGGCTGGATGAATCGCTGGAGACCCTGGCAGAGGATTCCGGTCTGCCGCTTTCTGACCTGGAGGAGGGGCTGCATCGGCTTCAGAGTCTGGAGCCTGCGGGTGTGGGAGCGCGCAATCTGTCGGAGTGCCTGTGCATCCAGCTCCGGCGGCTCTATCCCAGAGACCTGCTTGCCCTGCGGATCGCCCAGGAATGTCTGGAGCCGCTGGCACGCAATCAGTACGGCCTGATCGCCCGGCGTGTGGGAGCGGATGCCCAGAAAGTGCGGACGGCCTGTGACCGAATCCGCACCCTGAATCCGCGCCCGGGCGCTGGGTTTGCCGGCCGGGAGGCGCCGCACTATATCACGCCGGATCTCCGGGTGGTATTGGAGTATGACCATTTTGAAGTATATCCCAATGACCAGTGCTTTCCCGAGTTGAGCCTGAGTGCGTATTATACCCGAATGCTGCGGGAGTGCGGCGAGCAGGAGGTGCAGAATTATCTGTCCGATAAAGTGCGCCAGGCCAAATGGGTCATGCGGAGCATCGAGCAGCGGCGCAGCACGCTCCTGTCCTGCGCCAAATGTATTTTGAAGCTCCAGGAGGCGTTTTTCCGCCAGGGACCGGGGCATCTGCTGCCATTGGCATTGTCTGACGTGGCCGAGGTGGTGGGCGTACATGAGTCCACGGTGAGCCGGGCGGTGAAGGACAAGTACCTCCAGTGTAACAAGGGGCTCTATCCCCTCTCCTATTTCTTTTCCCGCAAGCTGGGGGAGGGCGGCGAGGGCATGTCTTCTGATACGGCCAAAGCCCTTCTGCGCCGGCTGATCGACGAGGAGGATAAGCATAAGCCCCTTTCCGACCAGCGCCTGTGTGAGCTGATGACCGAGGAGGGGTGCCAGATCTCCCGCCGCACGGTTGCCAAATACCGGGAGGAACTGAATATCCCCTGTACCAGCGGACGAAAGCTCTTCGGGTAAACAGGATGAAAAAAGCGTCCATACCTCCCTGTGCTGATGCACATGTGGAGATATAGACGCTTTTTTCGCCGCGGGCGGAGATCATTGGGGATTGTTTCCGTCCTGCGGATTGACGTTTCGCCGCCAGCCGAAGAGCCGGGCGGGGAGAGAATAGCCCACCAGAATCCCCAGCGCGATGGCCACCGCAAACATCAGCGTGGTATAGGCCTGGGCCACCGCCTCGTCCGGCTGGTTCATAAAGATATAGTACGCGGTATAGTAGATATAGGCTCCGGGCACCAGGGTAAAGATCCCGCTGAGGAGAAAGACCAGTGTGGGGGTCCGCCGCAGGGTGGAGAACCACCGGGCACATGCGGTCAAGACCAAGGTGGCCAGAAAGGTGGCCAGAGACGTGGAGTCGGAGCTCCACTGAACCAGCCGGTAGACCAGCCAGCCGATGGCGCCGACCAGGCCGCAGAAGGGAAAATGGCGGGGCGCTACCTGGAACAGGATGGAAAAACCAACCGTTCCCACCGCGGCGGCCACGAGCTCCAGAAGAAAATGGGTGAGATTCATAGAACGATCCCTCCAAAGAGCGTATTCCAGGCCGTGATGACGCAGCCCACACCGACTGCAATACAGCCGGCGACCAGTACGGCGTCGGTCAGGCGGACCAAACCGGCGATATAATCATTTTCCATAAAATTGCGCACAGCGATGGTAAGAGGCACTCCGGGCACCAGAGGGAAGATGGCGCCCACGATCATCTTGTCCAGATGGTCCCCAAGCCCCAGGTGGAGCGCCACACAGCAGAACAGGGTGACCAGAGCGCTGCTGAGAATATTGGTCATCACTTTGCGGATGTGGAAGCGGTCGCGGAAGTTCAGGATAAACACATAGAGCAGCAGCCCGGCCAGGGCGGACATGGCGCAATCCCGCAGATTTCCGCCGAAGAGAAAGCCGAATCCCCCGGCGCCCAGAGCGGAAGCCAGTGTGAGCGCCGCCGGCCCCGCGCCCTTGATGGCGCGAATGCGGTGGACTTCGGCCTTCGCCTCCTCCGGGCCCAGCGCACCGGCCGCAATGCGCCGGGAGAGGTCGTTCATGGCCTCCACCCGCTCCAGATGGATGGGAGTAAGCGGAATGTGCCGCACTTGACAGGAATAGATCTCTCCCTCCACAATGGCGGAGACAAAAATACCGTTGGCGATAGTAAAGACGCTGCACTCCCGCAGGCCGAACTGCCGGGCGGCATAGACCATCAGCTCATTGGTGCGAAAAATTTCCCCTCCGTTGGAGAGCATGGTCTCCCCCAATAGAAGGACCAGATCAAACAGTTCCTTTTGACTCACAGAGCCCCCACTCCTTTTTCCACTCCCTTTGCGGGTATAACGGTACTAGAAACCGGCGGGTTTGTCAAGTGGAGAAAAAGCAGGCGGGATCACAGATGGTTTCAGGGAGTTCTGACGGGGCGGGGGAGAAGGTTAGCGTCCGGCGCTGGATGATTTTCCGGCGGCGTGTACATCGGAAAAAACACTTCTCAGGCCAAAAGTGTGCGGCTCTTTTTGTGGTTGGACCATACGCGAAACGGCCTGCGATCCCCTCGAAAAAATGCTTGCATGTTTGAGAAGCGTGTCGAAGTATTTCGACACGAAAAACCGGGGACAGGCTGCCTGTCCCCGGTTTTGCATGTCAGAAAGCTGTGTGCTGCCAGCGTGGCTTTTAGGCTTTTAGACCGCGTCGTGTCCGGCCTTGAGGGCCTTGGCGACCTCGGCCACTTTCCGGCCCAGCGTCCGGCAGTTATCGATGCCGGCGGGATCATCCATGGCAGTGGAGCCGTCGCCGGGATTCCAGAGCATGGCGCCGCCGTAGATCCCGCCGCCGCAGGAGCAGATGTTGATGCCATGGGTGGAAAACAGATTGTGGATGGAGCGGAGCACCGCCTCCTGTCCGCCATTGCGGGTTCCGCCCACCACAATACCAGCGCCTACTTTATACTGGAAGAAGGAGGTGTTGTCGACGCTCAGCTTCCAGGAAGAGCGGAAGCGGCTGTAAAACTGTGCCAGCTGGGCAGTGACGTTCATATCGTAGACCGGACAGCCGATAATGATGCCGTCCGCCTGGAAGAACTTATCATACAGTTCGTCCATATCATCGTGGAACACCGTGCAGCGGTCTGAGTCGTCCCGCAGGCACTTGTTGCAGTGGATGCAGGGGGCGATTTTCCGGCCGAAGAGCTCTACCAGTTCCACCTCGACCCCATCGATGCTCTGAGCTCCCTCCATCGCAGCCATCAGACCGGCGTAGGTGGCGGAACGCGCCTTTGGGCGGGGACTGCCGCAAACCAACAAAAGCTTGACTTTGTCCATCCGAATTCCCTACCTTTCTTATTCTCCGTTTGCCAAAAGGCAAAAGTCATAATAAGAGCATACGACAAAGTGTGAAAAAAAGCAAGCGCTATCTGTGAAGTTTTCTAGCAGCAGCCGGAGAATAGAATAGCGATATTGTGCATTTTTAGGGGCTGGGAAGATAGGGAGACTCTTTTTGTTCCCCCAAAGCCATCTGTCTGAAATTTTTCAGGATTGATCCAGCCTGTCTTTCAGCCGACCGCCTTTATTTCATCGATTATAGTCTTGGTGGATACGATCCGCGCGTCATAACAGGCATCGAAGTATTCAATTACGTCTTCGTGGGTACCAACGCCGAGTTCATTCGAACAGGCATCTTCAGGAACAATGATCTGATACCCAAGGTAATAGGCAGTGGAAAGCGTTTGTAAAACACAGATATTCGTATCAGTTCCAAAAGTGATCAGAGTATCGATCCCCAGTTCACGCAGTGTAAGATCCAGGTCTGTCTGGAAAAAACCGTCATAACGCCGCTTCACCAGAAGATAGTCGCTATCCTGAACATCGAAACCAGTCAAGGGCTGGGAAGCTTCATCGCCGGCCAAGCCGTGCTCACCCCAGAGCTCTAATTCACGGTCAATTCCC
This sequence comes from Clostridiales bacterium, assembly GCA_018374635.1. Classification (GTDB taxonomy): domain Bacteria; phylum Bacillota; class Clostridia; order Oscillospirales; family Oscillospiraceae; genus Pseudoflavonifractor_A. Next base: position 11,823 of record JAHAEW010000075.1, on the reverse strand, counting down.
TCCAAATGGGCGTCGTTGACAAAGAGAATGGGCAGACCGGCTTTACGACCTGCCTTTACGATGTCGAATGCATTCAGATAAGATTGTTCCGGCGTCGTATCTCCATAGTAATCTCCACCGTAATCATCGATAACCAGAATTGCCGTTGTGTCAGGGTCAAATCCAGTTCCCTTCTGCCAATCGGTCTGTTGCAGCGCATGGGATGGCAGTCCATCTGTCCCCTGCTCTTTGTTTGAGGTAAGTTCAACCACACTGCCGGTGGAAGGAGGTATTTTATCCACAGTATTTGTTCTGTCTGCGTTTCCACAGGCGGCTAATGTTCCGAGCAGCGCAATACACAAACCAAAGGTCATCCATCTTTTCATGCATGTTCCTCCCATACAGTTGATTGCAGCTTCTGATCATGATATAATTTTACCAATAGAACATATTATACAGGCCTGTATAATGTTATTTTTTAACAGTTTTGTGAAAAAGACAACCAACAATACAATGTAAAAAGCTGCATCAAAATTGAGGAAATTATTGCATGAATAAAAAGACGAAACCGAATGGAAAAGAGAAAATCTGTGAGGCCCTGTGCGAATTAGGAAAAGATAAGCCCGTTGAGAGGATCACAGTATAGGAAATTATTTCCTTGGCAAATATCAACCGGTCCTCTTTCTATTATCATTTTGATGGAGTTTCAATGGCTCTTGAATGGATGATATCGGGCTTTTTGAAGGAATATCTGCAACTGCTGTTTGATATTCCAAAAGGAGATAACGACGTCTTGCTTGAGCCGAATCTTCTGCTTGCGCAGGAGGAGCGCATCTGTGCCCTGATTCAACAGCGAAGAGGCTATTTGGAGCTGTTTTTTCGCAGTATAATAAACCGTATTTTCGGGATTGCTTCTGGGAGGAATATCAAAAATATGCAGGTGTCTATGATCTCATTCTGGTCAATTCCAAGGGATGTGCCCGTACTATTAAACGTGGAATTGTCTATGATTACTGCCTGCGGGTGAATTTTGCAATATGGTTCGAGCTTTTGTCCTACTGGCACAGCCGGAAATTTCACGAGACATCTGAAGATTTTTTGGAAAATTTTGATACACTGTTCAATGGAGTGCTTGGGTTTGAAAATAATCGGCCCTAAGGGTTGGATACACTACTGGCCTCCATTCTTTTGGAATCCAATATGGAACAAGTGGAGAACAGCCGATCACATAACGGGCACCGCCCGTACACCAGTACGTATGCCGTAGGAGCATCGGCAGTCCGGATACAAAGGATCTCTCAGAGATTCCAACGCAAAAAAGACTTGAAACCGAAGTTTCAAGTCTTTTTTTGGTGGAGATAAGCGGGATCGAACCGCTGACCTCTTGAATGCCATTCAAGCGCTCTCCCAGCTGAGCTATACCCCCATATTTACTTGTCCAGTTACCAGACCAAGGAATCAACGTTGGATATTATAGCGTTTCGTGGCGCGCTTGTCAACCCTAAATTGAAAAAAGAGAAGATAAATTTGGAAAGGCTCCGGGCAGACCCATAGGGTCTGCCCGGAGTTTTTGGGAAATTACGCCTCCATGAGGGATTCCATCTCATCCAGCAGCTGATCGAACAGGTCAAGCGCGGACTGAATGGGCTGGGGGGAGGTCATATCTACCCCCGCGCCCTTCAGCAGGTCGATGGGGTCCTGGCTGCACCCGCCGGAGAGGAAGTGCAGATAGTCCTCCACAGCCTGGGGCGCACCGGAGAGGATGCGGCGAGACAAAGCGATCGCGGCAGAATATCCAGTGGCATACTGGAAGGCATAGTAGTTGTAGTAGAAGTGGGGAATGCGGGACCACTCCAGGGAGATGGCGTCATCCGAGACCATATCGGGACCAAAATAGGCCTCGTTGAGGGATTTATACTCCCGGCAGAGGAGATCGGCGGTCAGAGTCTCCCCCTGGGCGGAGAGCTCGCCCATGCGCAGCTCAAACTCCGCAAACATGGTCTGCCGGTAGAGGGTGCTCTTGAACTGCTCCAGGAAATGGTTGATGAGGACGGCGCGGGAGCGCTTATCAGAGGTTTGGGAGAGCAGGTGCTCCATCAGCAGGGCCTCGTTGCAGGTGGAGGCCACCTCGGCCACAAAAATCACATAGTCCCGGTAGACGGTGGGCTGGTCCCGGTTGGAGCGGTAGGAGTGGACGGCGTGCCCCAGCTCATGGGCCAGGGTGAACATGCTGTCCAGATCGTCCTGATAGTTGAGCAGGATATAGGGGTGGACCATGGCGCCCGACATGTATCCTCCCGAACGCTTTCCCACGTTTTCGTATACATCGATCCAGCGGTGGTCCAGCGCCTCCCGGAGGATGGACTGGTACTCCTCCCCCAGAGGAGCCATGGCCTGATAGACGGTCTCCTTGGCCTGGTCGTAAGGGAAGGCCGGAACGCCGCCGGAGACCATGGGAGCGTATACATCATACATGTGCAGCGCGTCCACCCCCAGCAGCTTCCGGCGGAGGCGGACATACCGGTGCATCTTGTCCAGATTGGCCCGGACTGTGCGGATGAGGGTGTGATAGACCGGTTCCGGAACATGATTGGCATCCAGAGATGCGGAGAGGGCACTGGGATACTTGCGGGCGGTGGCAAAGAATTGCAGCTGCTTGACCTGGGAGGACAAAACGGCCGCCAGGGTATTCTTCATTCCGCCGTAGGAGGCATACAGCCCCTCAAAGGCCGACTTGCGCAAAGCCCGGTCCTCGCTGGCCATGAGGAGGGTGTAGGAGGCGTTGGACAGGGGGTGCTGCACCCCGCGGCTGTCCACCGCAGGGGAAAAGGTGAGGTCGGCGTCGGTCAGTTTGGAGAAAATGTCGTCCGGCGCCTGGGCCATATCACCGGCAGCGGCCAAAAGCCGCTCCTCGGCGTCCGAGAGGGTATGGGCCTGGCGGCGCTGGATGTTGTGAAAATAGCGGCGGTAAAGGGTCAGCTCCGGCTTTTGCGCATAGAAGGACTCCAGCCGCTCCTCCGGGATGGAGAGAACCTCCGGCGTCTCAAAGGCGGTGGCGCGCAGAAAGTCCACATAGAGGGCCATGGCTTTGCCCACCATGGCCTGATAGGTGTCCACGCGGGTGTCCTCATCGCTTTTGCGCTGGGCATAATCCAGCAGCTTGGAGAGCCGCTCGCCGGCCTCCTGCTCCAGGGTGACATAGTCGTACAGGGCATCCGCACCGGAATCCAGACGCCCGGCATATCCGCCCAGGGTCTCGATTTGGGTGCGGAGCAGCTGGGCGTCGGTATGCCATGCGTCGTCCGTTGGATAGAGGTCGGCAGTATTCCAGGTATAGTCCGCCGGAATTTCACTGCGGAGAGGGATCGTTTTATGGTCAGGCATGAAGAGAGCCTCCTTTTCGAAATGATGAGATGATTTGGCGGGAGAAGAGGGTAAACCACACGATTAGTATGGTAACACGGCGGAGCGCATATCACAATGGGAAAAGAAAAACTCAAAAAGTATCTTGACAAGATGCTTTTACGGATGTATACTATCGGTATCTTATAAAGATACTACATAGTATTTGTGAACGCTTTTTTTAAAAGCAAAAGTATCTTAAAAAGAGTTAAAAGAGGGAGGAGTATATGGCAACAATGCTGGAATTATCGGAGCGGTATCTGGAGGAGGCGGAGCGTCTGAAGGAGAATATTGCCTGTCGCAGCCGCCTTCTGCCGGAGCTGCTGCCAGAGGAGCAGAAGGCGATGGAGCACGATCTTCGGCTGCTGCGTCAGATGCTGCGGGAGACGCGGGAGATCGGCAACACCCTGCGCCACTACTACGAGCCGTCCTACTGGCGCAATCGCAAGTACATCTGCTGAGCCAAGAGAAACAGCTGGACCGCCGGAGGGCGGAGAAATGAGGAAAGAGAGGAAGATCATATGGGGATCGGCTGGAAAATGAGACGTGCAGAGGGGGCCTGCTGCGGTACACCTTTGCGGCGCGCGGAGCATAGCATTGCCATAGAGGGCGCGTGCCGTTATCCTGTCCGGAGCGGGTGCCGGCTCCGTGCCATGGAACAAGTGCAGTGAAAGGAGGTGATGGATATGGATCTCAACCATGTGAAGGCGTGGAAAGCCGCCGGGACCGCTGTGCTGGGCAGCCTGACCGCGCTCTGGGGCTGGTTCGGTTGGCTCATTGTGGGGTGGCTGGGGTGTATGCTCCTGGACTATATCACGGGCTCGGCGGCGGCGGCAAAAGCGGGGAAGTGGTCGTCTCAGGCCGCCAGGGACGGTATTTGGCATAAGGCCGGCATGATCGTGGTGGTATTGGTGGCAGCGGGGGCAGACATGTTGATCTGCCTGGTACTGGATCAGCTTCCAGTTATCCAGCTGCCCATGACCTACCGCGGACTGGTCTGTCCGCTGGTGCTGGTGTGGTACTGCATTACGGAGCTTGGTTCGGTCGGAGAGAACGCCATAGCCATGGGCGCGCCGGTCCCGCGCTGGCTGCCTAAGCTGCTGGAGGCGGGGAAGAACGCGGTGGACCGGGTGGGAGAAGGCCTCACCACGGAGGAGAAGAAATAGGGGCCAGGGAGAAAAATATCTTAAAAAGAGAAAGATCCACCGCAAACGCGGCGGATCTTTTTTGTATGTTGAAGAATCTTGCTGAGACATTGCATGCACCGCTCAGGGGCGGATGCATCAGGCGGCCAGAAAGGCGCGGGCGCCAAAGAAGAGCAGAACGATCACACCCAGGACGATGCGATACCAGCCAAAGGGCTTGAAGTCGTGTTTCTTGACAAAGTCCATCAGGAAACGGATGCAAAGCAGGGAGACCAGGAAGGAGACCACAAATCCCACCAGCAGGATGGCGGCCTCTTCTCCGGTAAAGAGGGGCTGGCCGGCCATCAGCTTTTTGGCAGAGAAGGAGCCCAGCTTGAGCACGCTGACCCCCACCATGGTGGGGATCGCCAGGAAAAAGGAGAACTCCGCGGCCACCGGGCGGGCGCAGCCCAGGAGAATGGCGCCCAGAATGGTAGCGCCGGAGCGGGAGGTGCCGGGGATGATGGACAGGGTCTGGAAGAGACCGATGTACAGGGCGGTTTTCCAGGAGAGATCGTCGGTTCGGTGCAGGGTGTGGGCGGCGTGCCGGTTTTCAATGACCAGGAAGCCCACGCCGTAGACGATCAGGGCGGCGGCCACTACCCAGGGTGTCATCAGGTGGGCGTCCATCCAGTCGTTCAGAGGCAGTCCGATGACGGCTGAGGGGATACAGGCCAGCACGACCTTTCCCCAGAGCGTCCAGGTCTGGGTGCGCTGTACAGTATTTTTCCGGGGAGAGAAGGGGTTGAGCTTGTGAAAAAAGAGGAGCAGGACGGCCAGAATAGCGCCCAGCTGGATGACATAGCGGTACATATCCATAAATTCGGTGGACACGTGCAGCTGAATGCATTCATCCAGTAAGATGAGATGCCCGGTCGAGCTGATGGGCAGCCATTCGGTGATACCCTCCACAACGCCGAACAGCAGGGACTTGAACAGTTCCAGAATAAACATGGGACGCTCCTTTCATATGACGGGGTCTGACCGGGAAACCCGGTCAACTGCCAAGTATACCATGCCGCGCCGGGAGAAACAAGCGGAAGCGGACGCATTTCCGCACAGAAAAAGAAGAGGGGGCGGGGACCATTCCGGTCCCCGCCCCCAGACTGCCCCGTGTGCGGGGAAGGCTCAGGAGAGTTCGAACATGCCGTGATAGAGCTGATAGTAGACGCCCTTTTGGGCCAGCAGTTCGGCATGGCTGCCCCGCTCTGCCACCCGGCCCTGCTCCAGGACCAGGATGGCGTCGGCATTGCGCACGGTGGAGAGGCGGTGAGCAATGACAAAGACGGTGCGGCCCTCCATGAGCCGGTCCATCCCCTGCTCGATAAGGGATTCCGTGCGGGTGTCGATGGAGGAGGTGGCCTCGTCCAGAATGAGCACCGGGGGATCGGCCACCGCTGCCCGGGCAATGGCCAGAAGCTGCCGCTGTCCCTGGGAGAGGTTGGCGCCGTCGCCGGTGACCAGCGTGTCATAGCCCTGGGGGAGACGGCGGATGAAGGAGTCGGCGTTGGCGATGACAGCGGCCCGTTCGATCTCCTCCCGGGTGGCATCCAGCTTACCGAAGCGGATGTTATCCGCGATGGTCCCGGTGAAGAGGTGGGTGTCCTGGAGAACCATGCCCAGGCTGCGGCGCAGGTGGTCCTTGCGGATGCGCCTGACATCGATCCCGTCGTAGGTGATGGTGCCTCCGCTCACCTCATAAAACCGGTTGATGAGGTTGGTGATGGTGGTCTTGCCCGCGCCGGTAGAGCCTACAAAGGCGATCTTCTGGCCCGGCTTGGCGTAGAGGGAGAGGTCGTGGAGGATGGTCTGCCGGGCCTCGTATCCAAACTGCACATGCTCAAAGCGCACATCCCCCCGGAGGGGCACGTCGGGCGCACCGGGCCGGGCCGGGTCCCGCCAGGCCCACTGGGAAGAGCCTTCTTCCGTGCGGACCAGCTCCACGGAGCCCTGGTCGGTCTCCGGCTCCTCCTTCATGACGGCAAAGATGCGCTCAGCTCCGGCCAGGGCGGCCAGAAGGAAATTCCCCTGCTGGGTAAACTGGTTGATGGGCAGGGCGGACTGGCGGACAAAGACCAGATAGCTGGCCAGGCTGCCCACGTCCGACCAGCCCAGGATCACCATGATCCCGCCCAGAACGGCGATGACGGCATAGTTGATATAGGAGATGCTGACCACCGCAGGGACCATGGTGCCGGCAAAGCTCTGGGCGCTGGTCCCTGCCTGGCGCAGATTTTCATTGCGCTCCAGAAATCCCTGGAGATTGGCCTGCTCATGCCGAAAGACCTTGACCACCTTCTGTCCGGCCACCATCTCCTCGATGTAGGCGTCCAGCTCGCCCAGATATTCCTGCTGCCGTTTGAACTCGTATTTGCTCCGTTGGCTGCTGTAACGGATATAGAGGTACATCCCGCCATAGCCCACTGCCACGATCAGGGAGAGGCGCCAGTTGAGGAGAAAGAGGAGAGTCAGCGTGCCTACGACCTGGATAAAACTCTGGATCAGCATGGCGAAGCTGTTGTTCAGTGCATCGGAGATGGTGTCCACATCATTCGTGAACAGGCTCATCAGATCTCCCTTGCGCTGGCTGTCAAAAAAGCGCAGGGGAAGGGTCTGAAGATGGGCGAAGAGATCCCGGCGGATGTCGCTGAGGATCTTCTGTGCCGCCCGGACCATGATCTGGGTGTAGCCCAGCGTGGAAAGGGCCCCTGCCGCATAGATGGCAGCGGCAATGGCCACCCACACGGCCAGACCGGAGAGACCACCCTCCTCCATGACCTGGTTGACAATGGGCTTGATCATATAGGTGCCCAGGAGGCTGGCGGAGGCGCTGACCGCGGCCAGGATACCCACCAGGACGAGCAGCACCCGGTGCCGGCCCAGATAGGAGAGGAAGGCGCGCAGGGTCTGGCCCAGATCCTGGGGGCGCTTTCCGTTAAAGGGCTTGGCCATCGTTCTGACCTCCTTTCATCTGGGAAGCGTAGATCTCCTGGTAGATGGGATCGCTTCTCAAAAGCTGATCGTGGGTACCCACGGCATGGATTCTGCCGTCCTCCAGGAGAACGATCTGATCGGCCTGCATCACGGAGGTGACGCGCTGGGCGATGATGATCTTGGTCACATCGGAGAGGGAGGAGAGAGCACGGCGGATGCTGGCCTCAGTGGCGGTGTCCACCGCGCTGGTGGAGTCATCAAAAATCAGGACCTTGGGCCGCTTGAGGAGGGTGCGGGCAATGCACAGGCGCTGCTTCTGCCCGCCCGAGACATTGACGCCGCCCTGTCCCAGATCGGTGTCCAGTCCGTCGGGCATCCGGGAGAGGAACTCGTCCGCGCAGGCCATGCGGCAGGCCTGCCAGAGGGTATCGTCGTCGGCATCCGGGTCGCCCCAGCGCAGATTGTCCCGGATGGTGCCCGAAAAGAGGACGTTTTTTTGCAGAACGATGCCCACTGCGTCCCGGAGCGTACCAAGGTCATAGTCCCGCACATCGTGTCCGCCCACCCGGACGGTGCCTAGGGTGGCGTCATAGAGGCGGGGAATGAGCTGGACCAGTGTGGTCTTGGCCGCTCCGGTGCCGCCCAGAATACCCACTGTGGCCCCCGCCGGGATGTGAAGATTCACGTGGGAGAGGGCATAGGTCTGCGCCCCCTGCACATACTGAAAGGACACATCCTCAAAATCGATCTCCCCGCTTGGGACCGGCCCCACCGGATCGGGGGCGTCGGTGAGTGCGGGGACCTCCTCCAGCACCTCCCGGATGCGCCGGGCGCTGGCCAGGGAGCGGGTGAGGAGGAGAAACACGTTGGAGATCATCATCAGGGAGTTCATTACCTGCAGCACATAGCTCAGAAAGGCGGTCAGATCCCCCACCAGCATGCCACCCACCAGCATCTGCTTCCCGCCCTGCCAGAGAATGAGCACGATGGCGGTGTACATCACCGCCTGAAAAGCGGGCAGATTGAGCACAGCGTGGCGGAAGGTGTCCCGGCTGGCGCCGGTCAGCTCGTCGTTGACCTTGGAAAACTGTTCGGTCTCATAGTTTCCACGGACAAAGGCCTTGATGGCCCGGATGGCGGTGAAGCTCTCCTGCAGGCGGCCGTTGACATGGTCCACCGCCTGCTGCTGCCGGCGGTAGAGGGGACTGACTTTGTGTACAATGAGGGCCAGAATGATCCCCAGAACCGGGGCGGTGAGCACAAAGACCAGGGCAAGGCCCGGGTTGAGGAAAAAGGCCAAGCCGATCCCCATGAAGAGCATCACGGGGCTGCGGACCAGGGGGCGCAGTCCGGCGTTGACGGCGTTCTGCATGACGGTGACGTCTGTGGTCATACGGGTGACCAGGGAGGGAGTGGAGAAGCGGTCCAGGTTGGAGAAGGCATAGTCCTGAAGCCGGCGGTACTCCGCCTGACGCAGCTCCGCGCCGAAGCCGTAGGCGGCCCGGGCGGCGTAGCGGGCGTAGAGCAGCCCGGTCACCAGAGCCAGTCCGGCGCAGAGCACCATTTTTCCTCCCTGCTGGAGGAGAAAGGGAATATTGCGGCGGGCCACGCCCACATCCACCATATCAGTCATGAGCAGCGGGATGAGCATCTCAAAGACACACTCCACAAAGACAAGGAAAATGGCCAGGAACAGATCCCGGCGGTAGGGTTTCAGGTAAGAGAAAATATGCTTTAGATCCTTCATGCGGTTCCCCCTCTGGTTATAACAGACGCCCGCCCACGCTCCGGCAGGCGCGGGTAAGAAATCTGTCCCGCTCCAAACTGTCCGGGATGCGGCAGATAACGGAAAGGCCCGCCTCGCAGCAGTCTGCCAGCTTGCTCAGGTGGGGGCGGGGATGATTCCGCTATTGACATGTCAATTATTGTCATGGAACGATTATAGGAGTGTGGAAAGGAAAAGTCAATATGCCGGGACAAGCGATCCGCCCCGCGGACCGGAGTCCGCGGGGCGGGATTGTGGGAGGAGTCTTTAGAGTGCTGCGCTGGGCAGATGGGCCGCAAAGGAACGCACCTGTTGGGGCGTACTGAGCTGATGGAGCTGGCTCAGGATGGCCTGCTTCTGCTGGGGAGAACAATTCTGATAGAAGCGTGCGGCGGAAGGATGGGATTGCAGACAGCTTTGGAAAGCTGCGTCCGGCGAAAAGGATGGTCTCATAATCAAATCACCTCACCGCTAGTATATCCAGAGCAGGGAGCTGGCAACCGTGAAAAGAATCTCCAATCCCGCATACAGGGAATTGGAAACACAGACCATTCACAAAAAATGCCGCACACCCGAGATTCGGGTGCGCGGCATCTGGGATCAGCGGCGGAAACAATCGCTGCAGTAGACCGGGCGGTCATTGCGGGGCTCGAAGGGCACCTTGCAGGAGGCGCCGCAGGAAGCGCAGACGGCATCATACATCTGGCGGGCGGGACGGCTGTCCCGGCTGCCAGAGCCGCCCTTGCGGATATCACGGCAGGACTTGCAGCGCTGGGGCTCGTTCTGGAAGCCGCGCTCAGCGAAAAACTCCTGCTCACCGGCGGTAAAGGTGAACTCCTGGCCACAATCCTTGCAAACGATCGTCTTGTCTTGGAACATAAAACATACCTCTTTTAAATATAAAAATTTTCAATGGGATTCGTATAAGATCTTTCCCTTACACCAGGGAGACGCGGGCCGCGCGCAGCTTGCTGGAATCCCGTGGATCCCGCTCGACCTCGAATGTGACTTTCTGACCTTCGGTCAGGGACTTAAAGCCCTCGGTCTGGATGGCGGAAAAATGCACAAACACATCCTCCCCGCCGCCGTCGTTGGAGAGAAAGCCGAAGCCCTTCTCGTCGTTAAACCATTTGACAGTACCTTGCATGGAACATACCTCCTTTCCAGCAGGATAACTGAGCAAAAAAACGGTGCCGATAAAGTCAAAATGAAAAATTGACTCCATAGGCACCGATCAATTACTACATTTGAATACTTATTTAGTATAGCACGGTGAGATGGACTTGTCAAGGAAAAGTTTTTCCTTTTTTGAGGGACCCGGATCAATAGAAGTGAGGGGACCCGTCCTCCATGATCCCCAGCATCCGGCACAGGGGACTGGTGATGGTAAAGGCGGGACGGCGGTAATCCCCGTGGGGACCATAGGGAAAGGCCCGTCCGCCGCCCTCCCAGACGGCGATGGGGGGGAGGCCCTGGTCGTCTTTCCGGTCCGGATAGAGCGTCTGGGCGGCGGAGCGGAGGGCCTCCAAATCGGTGGAGCGGGCAGTCTCATAAATCTGGAGGAGTTCCTCCGCGGTGAAAGTGACCAGACCCTGGTGCATTTTTTGGATGGATGTGACAATATCATCGGGCATAAGTGGAATACCTCCGGGATTGAATTTGTGCAGGAGCGCGAAAATATGGTATAATGGAACCAGCCAATGGGAGGGAGTGGTCCAAACGCGGCTCCCTCCATATATATAGTAGGAGGGGGGCCGGAGGAGGATGCCATCCCACGCCCCATCAGAACAGGAGGAAGCGAATATGAAGGTATTGTTGCTGAATGGAAGCCCTCATGAGAAAGGGTGTACTTATACGGCGCTGCGGGAGGCGGCCGATATGCTGGAGCAGTGCGGCGTGGAGACCGAGATCTTCTGGATCGGGACGCAGCCCATCCACGGCTGCACCGGCTGCGGCGGGTGTGCCGCCGGAAAGGGATGTGTTCTCCCCAGCGGAGGGGTCAACGCCTTTTTGGAGAAGATGGAGTGGGCGGACGGCCTGATCGTCGGTTCCCCGGTCTACTATGCCTCGGCCAACGGCGCGCTCACCAGCTTTCTGGACCGGGCCTTTTACGCCGGAGCATGCTTTGCCCACAAGCCCGCCGCGGCGGTGGTCTCGGCCCGGCGGGCGGGCACCACGGCCTCGCTGGATCAGCTGACCAAGTACTTCACGATCTCCCAGATGCCGGTGGTCTCCTCCACCTACTGGCCCATGGTCCACGGAAAACAGCCGGAGGATGTGTTGCAAGACCGGGAAGGGCTCCAGACCATGCGGAATTTGGGGCGGAATATGGCCTGGCTGCTGCGCTGCATCGAGCTGGGCCGGGCCCAGGGGCTGGAACCTCCCGCTGCCGAGCGGGAGGCGCGGACCAACTTCATCCGCTGAGCAGATGGGGAAAAGGCCCCTGCGGTTTTGCCGGCATCCTATAAGGAAACAGCAGGACGGAACAGGCAGACGGGCGAGTGGTGAAAAGAGAACAGGGGACCAACTAAGAAAGTCGGCCCCCTATCTTTTTATGCC
>JAHAEW010000074.1 GCA_018374635.1 Clostridiales bacterium | reverse complement strand
TGGAAATATAAAGTCCGTCGCCCCATATATCTACTGTTTCATTTAATGTATTTCTGTCGCCTAAAGTTAGATATATATTTTTACCATCTGTGATACTGACAAAAAACCCCAGTTCTTTCTGTGCAGAAATACAAATAGAAACATTTGGTATATCGTCAAATGAGAGATAACCAACTAAGTCAGGAACTACATCATTTTTGAAAAGAATATGTTTTAACTCGATTAGTAGTTCAATATTACCTTCAAATTTTTTATATCCATTTTCAGTTGTGTCAATATCATAATGGATCATAACAAGTTCCTCTGCAAATTTTGATCTGTCATTCCCCCCTGAGACAGCAGACGATCCCTCCTCAGGCCGGGGTGGAAGTGCAGTTTTGGCGGCTCCGGCGCTCTGCCCCCAAATTATGGGGTCATAGGCGGAACACATAGGTCCTCCCGGTATTCGCTCCGCTCGGCCAGGGCGTCAAAGTCCATACCGGAGATGACCGCACGGCACCGCTCCCGGTCCTCGCTCTGGTCGGAGAGGGCGGGCACGCCCTCGTCTGTCAGACCGGCGTCATAGCCAAAGGACCAGATGCTGCGCTCGGCCTGCAAGCTGGTGGAGCCCTCATAAGGGAAATAGGCGATGGACACATTCTGCCTGCGGTCCTCCTGCCAGCTCAGGCCGAAGCCGTCATAGCTGCCGTTCTCGTCCATATAGAAGTATAACTCAGCGAAGCGGATCTCCCGTCCATCCGACAGCTCTATGTCAGGGTATGCCGCTTTCAGCAAATAAGGCTGCGAGGACATGGGGATGTATTTGTAGGTCAGCTCTGGGTCATCCCGTTCCAACAGCTGCCGGGCGATGCTCCAGCACTCTGCCGCGTATGCATCAAACCCCAGATCCTCCCACGCCATATCCCGGTAAGTAATGTGGTCGTTGTCATAGTAGCTGCAATAAAGGCGGCCTTTGTGCCAGAGATAGTCTTCACCGGGTCCGTCCGCATCGCACACCGTGTATTCCTCTGTCTTATAAACGTCATACTCAAAATCGTTCACATCTTCGCTGAGAATAAACGGCAGGATCTGGATGCTGTATCCGCTCTGATCCTTAAATTCCCGCTGTTCCATATCAGCGGAGATCTTTTCATAGACTGCCTGGGCCTGTTCGGCGGGGTAAGTCTTCTCTCCAAACGGCTCCTGCCCCGGCAGCGCAATGCAGCCGGACAGCAGACAGGCCAGTCCCGCAGCCCACGCCGGAGCAGCAAACAAAAATGGCCGCTTTTTCGTTGTCTTTCGATACATCTGATTTTCTCCGTTCTCTGGTTTGGCGGCTCCAGGCCGGGGCTTCTTTCCTTTATCAGTAGCGAACTTGCTCGACAAACTGGAATTTTCTAAGCGAAATTATCATCGTGCCATGTTATGAATGCAGGCAACTTATGATACTTTTCAAAATATTCAAGGGCTTCCATCACCTGTTCTGCGGGCAGCACATAAGATAAAGGAAATGGGTCAAGTTCACCATTTATGATAAAATTCATGGTTTCATCATCTGTACCAGTATAGTTTGGATTTCTGGAGCTTAATCCTGTGTCACCTTCCTCGTTATAATAATTGAGCCAACCCCAATCACCATTTATCAACCCACACATTGCTCGTTCATCATCTTCTGTTTCTTTTGAATAAACCCAGATTTCTTTATACTGACCGTTTTCCCAACTATCCATAATCATATAGCTATTTCTCCCCAAATTCCGATTTATCGCAGCTAACTCCATCACGCTGTCTATATCTTCCGTCCCTGCTGCTCAAACGCCCGCCGTATGCTCCAACAGGTCCAGCACATACAACAATCGCGCCTTTCGCTCCATCAGATTTTCTCCATTCTCTGGTTTGACGGCTCCAATCCGGGGTCCCTTTTCTTGATCGGTAGTGAGCTTGCTCGACAAACTGGAAGTTATAACTCTTGCCACTGAATACAACAAGGTCGTTCATAAGTAGCACAAAATTCCCTAATGCAAGAAAACGCACTGTTTATACTGATGACTGCATTGACATCTGGTTCCCATTCTTCTCCAGCAGCCATAAAAGTAACATCTTCTTGATTTTCCTCATTATAAGACAGCCACATATCACCTGCATCATTTTGAAAATAATTGATAGCTGCATATTCTCCGCTAATACACACAGATATACAGGGATATGGCTGCTTTCCGCTAATCCATAGTTCAATATTTTCTTGTGCTGATGTTTGTACGAATTTTAATACATCGTCTACTGATTGGAAAGAAAGATTGCCTTTATCTGTACTTACAACTATCATGTTGCCCCCATATAAATTCCAGTTTATTGCAGCTAACTTTATCACATTATGTATCTTCCTTTTCCGGCTATCAAATTCCCGCTGTATGCTCCAACAGGGCCAGCAAGGCCTGGTTCATGGTCTTGAGCTCGCCGCCCCGGAGGGGGTGGCCCCCCGCCAGCAGGGCCTGCACATACAGCACCTGCACCATGCTTTCCAGCAGTTCCGGATCAGCCGTTGTGACCAGCCGGCGGACGATGGGGCTGTTCAGATTGAGGTAGAGGGTGGCCAGTGGCCGCTCCTCCACACCGGAGAGCATGGAGGCCAGCGCCCCGGAGAAGATACCGCTGCTGTTCTCCTGGGCGGTCTGGAGCTGGCGCAGGAACTGAACCTCGTCGCTCATGGCGTACAGCACGGGCAGGTCGGCGGGCAGGAAGCGGCGGAGTTCGGCCTGACACTCAAAGGGGAGAAGGGCCTCATCCGCCGCCCGGAGCAGCCGTTCTCCCCGCTGCCGCTCGGCGGCGGTGACGTCCTCCAGGGCGTCAGACATATCGTCCTCGTGGAGGGGCTGGAAGGGCAGGCCGAAGCGCTCCGCCATGGTCTGGATCAGCTCCTGGTCACTGGTATAGCCGGTACAGATGAGCAGCTGTCCCTGGGCCATGAAAATGGGCTTGAGCTGCTTGAATTTGGGGACGCTGTGGACCCAGACGGCCTCGCCCGCCCGCTTCAGGGCCGCTCCGGTCATCAGCCCCTCGCTGGTCTCGAAAGTGAGGTAGTCGATGAACAGCCGGAACAGCTCCTCGTCCCAGACCGCCATGGCCTTGATGGCCTCCGCGTGGACGGACACGATGCCTTTCAGCCGGTCCGGGTCCTCCTCCGCCAGCTGGGCCAGGTGGCGGCGCACCGCGGCGGCAAATTCCTCCCGTGCGGAGGACAGCGCCTGATCCTCATAAAAATCCTCCCGGGAGGCGGTGGGCCGCAGGCCCCGGGTGTTGAGGAAGCACTGCAAAAAGAAGGCCCAGGGCGGCAGCAGGGTATCCCCCCGCTCGGTCAAAAGCATCTGCTTGAGGTAGATGCGGTGCTTGCCCTTGGCGGAGGAGGCGGTACGGTAAGGGAGCACATAGGCCACGCCGCTGATGTGGGGCGTCTGGATGGGGATGGCCTCCAGATACTCCTCCTCAAAGAGCCACTCGCCAAAGGAGAGCAGCTGGCTGCGGCTGATACCGGTAAAGTCGGCGGGGATGCTGTTGAGCCGCTCCGGGTCGCCGGACAGATAGACGGGGACGGGCAGCGCCAGCCCGTAATAGCGCACCAGCTCGGCCGCCTTCCGGGGCTGGAAGTAGTGCTCCATGCCGGGCTTAGCGGTCAGGATCACCGCCGTGCCCACCGGGCACTCCTCCAGCGGCTCCAGGGTGTAGGTGCCGTCGGGCAGGCCCGTCCACACATGGGCTCCGCCCCCCTGGGCCGGCCGGGTGTGGACCACGATGGAGTCCGACACCATGAAGCAGGAGAGCAGGCCGATGCCGAACCGGCCGATGTAGTCCTCGGGGATCGTTCCGTTGACCAGCTCCGTCTTGGAGGACTGGCCGATCACCGCCAGAAAGCGGTGGATGCCCTTCTCGCTCAGCCCCGCGCCGTTGTCCCGGAAGATCAGGCGGCGGCCCGGCTCCACCGTGATGGTAATTTTCCCTCCGTTCCAATCCGGCTGTGCTTTCTGCCGCAGGGTGATGGCGTCCACGCCGTTTTGCAGCAGCTCCCGGAGGAACACATCCGGGCTTTTGTACAGGTGGTTGGACAGCACGTCCAGCATCCCGCTCAGATTCACTTGAAAATGATAGGTGTCGCTCATAATATATCAGTCCTTGTTATCTTTTAGCGCTGTTTTGCGCTGGTCATGCCTGCGGTATCGATCGAGTTATCACCGGATCCAGGTAGGCTGATTATAACATATCGTGGTTTATATCAGGGAGCTTTTCTAGATAAAAATGCTGCGGCTGCATGGATGAAATGTCCGGTAGCGCGGGGTATAAAAGTGCTCCCATACGGATGCCGTATTCAGACGTTGGTATGGGAGCGCTTTATATCGATCACGATCCGTTCGTGTGCCGGGGCACCGTTGATCTCCACAGCATCTTCAGCTGGGATAAGAAGGGATCTCTGTTCAAACCGTCCGTGTTCCTTCGCAGCCTGTGTGCTTCTGTCAGCCGGCTGGTATTATGGTACAAGCTCAACCGATTTCTGACTGCCTTGCTGCTTCCGCCGGATCAGACAGGGTAAAGCGGCTCAGCATGTCCTTCAGAAGCTGTGCCTGTCCAGAAAGCTCTTCACTTACTGCGGCGCTCTGCTCTGCTGTCGCGGAATTTGTCTGTACTACGCTGGAAATTTGGTCAATTCCCTGTGTGACCTGCTCGATCGAGGCCGACTGGCGCTCCGATACATCTGCTATATTTTGGAACACGTCAGTAATCTTCTGAGCCTCTTCCACCACGCTTTCCATAAATTTCGAGGTCGCTTCCATGCTTTCCGTACCCTTTTCGACCGCCGTGAGGGAGGCCGCAATCAACGCGGTGGTGGAGTTGGAAGCCTCGGCGGTTTTCCCGGCCAGGCTGCGCACCTCGTCCGCAACCACCGCGAAGCCTTTTCCGGCCTGACCGGCACGGGCGGCCTCTACGGCTGCGTTCAAGGCCAGTATATTGGTCTGAAATGCGATGTCCTCAATGGTTTTGATAATATGGCTGATCTCGTTGGAGCGCTCCCGGATCTCCGTCATAAAGGCCAGGCTCTGCCGCATTCTCTTGCCGCTCTCGACAATATCGCTGTTGACCTGAAGCGCGCCGCTGGCCGCATCCTTTACGATTTTATGGTTCTCTTTGACCGTGGAGGAAATCTCCGTAACGGCCGCCGCCAGCTCCTCAACAGACGACGCCTGCTGTGTCGCCCCCTGGGCGAGGGACTGTGCGCCGCTGGATACCTGGTCGGAACCGCTGAACACTTGCTCCGAAGCCAGCTGGATACTGCCCATTGCCGCGCTCATCTTTTCGATAAAGCCTTCGATCGAATGCTAAATGGGCATGAAATCACCCTGGAAAGCCACGTCTGTTTGGATGGTCAAATCCCCCTGCGCAAGGCCGTCCATGACCCGGTCGATCTCGTTGATATAGCTGGAAAGATTCCGGATGCATTCCCGCAGCGACTCGGCCATTTCACCGACCTCATCCCTTCCATTGTGGGTGACCGCGATGTGCAGATTGCCCATACTCATCTCCCGCAGTGCCTCGTTGAGCTGGGAGACCGGGCGCAGCCGCTTTGTGATGATGATCCACAGGAGGATGGCGACAACGGCTGTGCTGCCCAGAAGCAGCAGGACAAGAGAAACTGTGGTTTTGGTTGTTTGGGCGTTGTATTCCGCCTGGGACATACTGGAGAGCACCTTCCAGCCTCCGCCCGAAAGCTCCTGCACGGTGCCCACGCGGGACTCTCCGTCCAGCTTGTAGTTTACGATTTCATTGGTCGGCGCCTCGATCTGCTCCAAAAGAGCCCCCTGGATGTCGAGATCGGCAAAATTTTTACCAATCATGTCGTGATCCTCATGGCCCAGGATCGTGTTGTTTTCCGACAGCAGCACAATGCGTCCGCTTTCCCCAAAATCCATTTCCTTCAAAAAGTCGGAAACCTGGGTCAGCTTCAGATCCAAAACCAGCAGCCCGATTACCGTCGAACCGTCAGAAAGCGGGGTCGCAACGGATACACACATTTCATCGGTCGCCGAGTCAACATAGGGCTGGGTCACGTAAGTCCCTTCTTTCGCATTCTGGAAATAGGGACGTTCACTCAAAAGCACATTCAGCCGTGTTCCATCCTGATTATAAATATAATCCTCTGTAAGGCTGCCAAAGCCCACACCAAGGATATCCGGATATTCCCCCATTGTACGCTGAAGAAGTACCAGAGCCTCCGAAAATTCCGGCGTATCAGATGCGGGCCTGTCCTGGGTGGTGTCCTTGACCGCCCGCTGCAGCTGGGTGCTTTGCGCCAGCGTTTCGGTTATGCCGATGTACTGCTCGATAAATTGCTCTGCCTGCCGTTTGCCGCTGAGGGTGGTCTGCTGCAAGAAGGCGTCTTGCTTCTGATCCATCCCAGAGCGGGTCAGCGCCCCGATACAGACTGCCGAAACGAAGTTAAGAATCAGCAATATGGAGACTGAAAACAGGACAAGGGTCGTCGCAAGTCTTTTGGACTTTTTCTGAAGCTTCGTCTTTTTCACGTTCACTCTTCTGCTCCTTTATTTTTATTCTGTACAGCGATCAAAAAGGATAACCTACCGTTTCGCTATACTATCCGCCTATTTCTCGGCCACAGCTCAAAATTGTTAAGAGCAGAACTTCAATTTTTTTCTTGATCTGTGTTGTGGATGCAGACTTTGTGAGCAAGGAAAAGTGCCTCCTATTCTCAGAATAGGAGGCACTTTTCCTTGGTTGGCTGATTGTGTTCGACGCCTGTTTTCCGATCCCTATTTCGTGGCGGTATCTGGATAAGGCGTCAGTTCCGTGATCTGAGATATGTCACGGTCAAGCTGATAAAGGTGAGCGCCATCCGCGGTCATCAGATAGCAGCCCTGATACTGACGGGGGGCATGGGAATACACGTTAAGCTGGAGACAGGGGGAGGAATCTACCAAGACAAGTCCTTCCTCCGCATAGACCTCGTACTCTTCCATGGAGGTACCGGAGAGCCCGAGAAGAGAGGGAGCACAGCTTTTTAAACGCTGGATAGCCTCGGAGACGGTGAGGGCCTGCAGACTGGGCTGGGTAATGCGCAGCTCGGCCGTATAGACGGGGGTAATGGTACAGGTGTCCCCCTCCCAGGCAATTTGGAGCTGAAATACACCGCCATCCCCGGTATCCTTGCCCATAGATACCGAGCCGCTGGAGGCGGAGAAATCGGGGAGCTCATTTACAACGCCATTTGCGTCAATCGGAGAGCAGCCGTCCTCCTCCAAGGTTTGGACATAGCTGGTCAGGGTATCTGCCATGGAGGACAGACCGGAGTAGACATAGGAGCCGGGCTGATCCTCACTGCCCGCAGTGTGGGAAAATTGAATGTTTTCGGAAGAGAGGGTGGAGGTCAGGGCGGGGAGCGCCGTGTCATTACTGGAGTACTGCTCCGGCGGCACATCCTTGCCGCCGCAGGAAGAGAGCAGAAGCGGCAGCAACAGAAGCGGCAAAAGCCGCCGGCCTTTGGAGCGCTCAGGGCTGGTATCGAATTTCAATCTTGTCACCTTCCGCAAGTAGTTGCTGAAACGGACTGTCCACGCCGTTTATCTGCGTGAGCACAGGGCGGTCCAGATGTTGGAAGTCCAAACCGGACCGCTCCAGCAGATCCAGGAGCCGGTAGGGGCTTCCGTCCGGCTTCGGGGGGAGCATAAGGGGCTGGCCGTTGAGAAAGACGTGCCGCTGCGGCGAGACGGCGGCCTGGGCCGGCGCCGCCCGGGCTGGGGCGGGAGGAGGCTCCGGCGGCGCGTCCATGCGCTCCAGACAATCTCCCGGCTGCAGCACCGCATCCCCTTCCAAAAGGCGCCCTTCACGCTGAACGGCCTTGCACTGCAGCTTGGTGCAGAGCTCCGCGGCAGTCATAACACAGTCTTTGCCGGGCTGGGCAGGGGTAAATTGAATGCGGTCGCCGGCATGGATCAGAGCAGAAGGGGCGGCTTCCGCACCGTTGATGGTGAGCTGGGCAGGGATGGCAGGGGTGCCATAGAACACATTACGCCTCCCATCTACCCGAAGCAACAGGCTTTTGCCGCTGCGGCCGATGAGATCGGAATAACGGTATCCGTTCATCATCAGCAGCTCCAGCACCGTCAGGCTCCCGCTGCGGAAGAGCTTGGCGGGGCTCCCGTTGAGCAGCACCTGATAACTGTCGCTGATCAGGCCGAGGCCGGCAGAGACAGCGATACCGAGAGGAGTGGTATATTCCGGATCAGACAGCGCCAAGGTGTCGGAGTAAGCGCTGGACTGGAAATAGCCTCCTGCCAGCGCCGCGCGTTTGGGATCTATGCCGAGTGCCGCGGCCACCCGGGCGCAGAGGGTGGGCAGCTTGCTCCCACCGCCGGCCAAAAAGACGGCGGAGGGAGGACCTCCATTGACCTGGCAGATGCGCTGTGCAATCTCATCGGCCAGAGCCTGAAGGGGACCGTCCAGGAGAGAAAAGAGTTCCTCCGCCGGCAAGGTCTGCTCCGACCCCAGAATATCGGTAAAGCTCACACTTTTACTGCGGCCCAGCTCCAGCTACATGGCCTCGGCCGTGGGGAAGTCCACCAGGCATGCCCGCATCAGGGCTTCCGTGATCTCGTCGCCTGCTACGGTAGCCATAGTATATCCCACCACGCGGCCGTCCCTGCATACGGCGATGTCCGACGTACCGGCCCCGATGTCTACCAGGGCCAGGTTGAGAAGACGGAGATCCGCCGGAATCGCGGCATTCAGCGCCGCGATAGGCTCCAGGGTCATGCTGGCCACCTCCAGGCCGGACTTCTGCATGACCGCGTAGAGGGAGTCCACCACCTCGCTGGGGAGAAAAGTAGCGACCACAGCGGCCTCCAGATGTTGGCCGGTATGTCCCAGAAGGGTGGTCAGCGGATAGCGATCCAGCCAGAACTGCGTGGGAGTGTAGCCGACCAGAAAGAGCCGCTGTCCCTCCAAACCGTCGGTGGAAAGCGCTTGTTCCGCATTTGCCACGGCTGTGGCTTCGAGTTGGTGGATGCGCTCATGGCTCAAGGCCTCGGGTGCCGAAAGCTCCAAGGTGCTGCGGCCCAATTCGGTACGCAGAGCCCGGCCGGCAGCTGCCACGCAGGCGTGGGTAAGCTTTCGGCCGGAGGCTTCTTCCAGGCGATGTGTCACAAGGGAGACAGCGCCTGCAACCTGGTCAATATCCTCGATCTGACCGTCCAGCATGGCGCGCCTGGCGTGCGGCTGCTTTTCCAGAGCTAGTATGCGTATCCGTCCCTGCTCCAGGACTCCCAGCATCCCGATGACGCTGCGTGTACCAATATCAAGCGCATAGATGAGCTCTCCTTCTTCCATTTTAGTCGGAGCGGAGTGAATCGGCATTCTGGACGGCATCTCCTTTCACAAGCTATATTTTTGGGGAAAAAGGCGGGAAGCCGCCTCAGTATGGGCTGAGGTGGCCTCCTGCACTTCTGAATCGGTAGGGAGATATAAGGTGGGTTTATTACTGCACAGGTATGCTTATCTTTTCCATTCAGCGAAAATCAAAGGCCGAGCGGTTGCTGTTTCATTTCCGACCGATATTTCTGGTAATCCTTATGGAAATGAAAAGTCCCCATAACAGCCCAGACCCCAACCAGAATCAGCCAAAGACCAGTGACTCGTCCGGTGCTGACAAGTGTGAGGATCATACTGGTGCAGGAGTAAACCAGAAGCAGCACCGCGCAGGCCCGGCTTTTTGCGATTTGTATGCCAAGGGCAAAGCCTACGATCAACGCCACATCAATCACGATCAGATAGTTTTGTATGAGAATCCCAGCTGCCAGGGAAATTGCGGCGCATCCATAGGCCAGGACCGCCGCCCCTCGGATATTTCCTTTATCCCGCTTGTTTGCATACTTTGCATAAAACTCGTTTTTGCTGATCTCTCCTATTTTGACCTCTTCCCTTATTTGTTTTTGCGGCATCTGGACACTTTGTCAACAGGGCCGTTTTTGGCATCAGTATTTGCTGAACGGGTTGGAGGAAGAATCCCCTGGGCCAGAAAGGAAGGTCTGACCATCCGCGGAAGAGGGGAGCGGAGAAAATCCGTCCACCGACTTTAGCCGGAATTTCTGAAGAAGCTGTTTCATCATAACAGCCTGGGAGGAGAGCTCTTCGCTGGCGGCAGCGGACTGCTCGCTGGTAGCGGAATTCGTCTGAACCACAGCGGAGATCTGATCCACACCGGTGGTCAGCTGTTCGATGGAAGAGGCCTCTGCAATAGAATTATTGGTGACTTTCTCAATATATTCACTTACCTCAGAAGCGTAGGAAACGGTTTTCTGCATGTTGACCCCCACATCTTCGGTCAGGGCCTTACCACGCTCAACATGAGACAGAGAGGATTCGATAATGGCCTTGGACTGCTTGGCCGCCTGGTCCGATTTGGAAGCAAGACTGCGCACCTCGTCAGCGACGACCGCGAAGCCCTTGCCTGCGCTGCCGGCACGTGCGGCCTCGACCGCTGCGTTCAGCGCCAGAATATTGGTCTGGAAAGCGATGTTTTCGATGGTGTCGATGATCTGACCGATATCCCTCTGACCGGAATAGATGTCATCCATTGCCTGCCGCATCTCTTGCATAAGGTCATTGCTGATCTGTACCTGATTGGCGGCCAAATCAACCTTCTCTTTAGCGATTTTGGCCGTTTCAGCGCTGTTCTGGGCGGAGGTGTCGATCTCGTTGATGGTAGCGGAGAGCTCCTGGACGGCGCTGGCCTGCTCCGTGGCGCCCTGGGCAAGGGACTGGGAGCCGACGGAGACCTGATCGGCGCCTGCGGAGACCTGGTCAGAAGCGTTGAGAATCTCGGCCATAGTGGAGTTCAGATTCTGCAGGAGATGCTGGATATTTTCCTTGACGGGCATAAGCTCACCGGGGTAATCCTCTTCGTGGCTCTCTACTGTGAGGTCTCCGTCAGCAAGGCCCTTGGTGATCTGTACAATATCCTGGATCACATTTTCAAGAATTCGCTGGGAGGTACGTACAGATTCACAGATTTTTCCAAGCTCGTTTGCAGAGGTGTAATTTACCTCCACGGAGAGGTCGCCGTGGCTGAACGCGACGACCGCCTCCTCGGCTTCCTTCAGGGGGGCCACGATATTATGGATGGCGCGCAGGTTCAGGAACACGCCCACCAGTATGACCGCAATGGCGACCAGAAACAGGACAAGCTGGCTGCGGGCGGTATCTTTCCCTGTGGAAGTGACAGTGGAACTTAACTCACTTTGCACCTGGCTGACAAGGGCGTTGCCATCGCTGATCGCCTGATTCAGCTTCGGTGTGCACTGTGTGTCGATCAGCCGGCGGGCCTCCTCCAGGTCGTTGTCCTGAAGGGCGGTATAGATATCCTCAAAGGCGCCTTCCCAGTCCTGCACCGACTGGATATAGGCCGTGGCCAAACCGTCTGTGTTTGTGTAGGCGGTTTGGATTGTGGTCAGAGCCTCGTCGATCGATGCGACAGAGTCCTGAATCTCATCCATCAGGGAGGGGGAATAGCCGGACAGGGCCATGTCCCGCAGCAGACGGGCGATGGAGTTGACCTCTTTCTCACTGCGCTGGACGGAATTGGTGACCGCGACAGGGCCGCTGAGAATAGACATATAATTTTCTTGCACCATGCGGCTTTCCCGGATGGAAAAGATGATCAACGCAAAAGCCACTAAAACGGTAAACAGAAAAACGGCCAAAAGCCGTGTCCGGACCTTCAGATTATTTATCATATTGCGCATACTTGAAATACACCTCTCCTAACATAGTCGGCGGCAGACTATACAATATCTCCATACCGCCCTTTTTGTACATCGCCCCAGATCTGGCCATCCACCAGTGTAATGACCCGTTTCCGAAGCAGATTCACAAACTCCTTTGCATGGGTTGCCATGATAATCGTAGTACCATGGCGGTTTATCTCACAAAGCAAATGCAGAATATCCCAGATCGTGTCCTCGTCCAGGTTCGCAGTCAGCTCATCCAGAACCAAAATGGACGGGCTGTTGATGATCGCGCGGGCCAATTCCACCCGGCGGCACTCCCCATAGGATAGTTCCACGGGGTAACGCGCTCCCACATCAGGCAGTCCGACCATGGCCAAAGTCTTTTGAATCCGGGTTTGTACAGGCGGGAGCTTCCGGTTCTGCGTCAGCATGGCGACTGCGGATAAATTTTCTGAGACGGTCCGTTTCCGCATGAGCTGTGAGAGCTGAGGCACACGACCAAAGACCAGGCGCAGACGGTCGCGGCGAAGCCTGGAAAGCCGCGTCAGGTTGGTATCATCCAGAAAGACGGCCCCGGAGGTAGGGCGAAGATCCCCGGATATAAGCTGGAGCAGCGTACTTTTTCCCGCGCCGCTGCTGCCTGTGAGAAAGAGGAATTCACCTTGCTCGACCGTCAGATTGATTTCCTGCACAGCGGCCATTTGCTTTTTATCCTGCGGGTAATATTTGCTGACCCGCTCTAACCGAATTTGCGGCATGTGGACTCCTTTTACCTATATACAATAAAAGAAAAAATTGCTATAATAAAGAAAATATTATATAATAAAAATTTTGAGGTATTCCTATGCCTGGTACTGAAAACAAATCGCATAAAAAGCGGAATATAATACTTCTTGTCTTATTGGCGCTTCTCTGTATCGGCGCGGTGGAACTGTTGGTTTGCCGCTTTGCCGCGCCGGAGCTGTTCCAGCGGCTCACAGCCCCAGTGGCAGGATTGATGCAGCATGTCTCAGACTTGGGGGAGGCAGCACACAGAAATTTAGAGGAACTGCTCTCCCGGCCGGAGGAGGAGGAAATGGTGGACCAGCTGGCCGGCCCGCCTGCCATTGAAGAGGTTCCTCCGGCGGAGAAGAGCAAGGCCACGGAATTTGTCACCCGGAACGGTCGGGAGTATCTGACCGGCGGAGTCGTGGATTTGGTTTACTATAACCAGGGGGAGGACCCCTGGGCCGGCCAGACTTTCGGTGACGATCCGATCCGCGGCTACGGCTGCGGGCCGACGGCAATGGCCATGCTGGTCTCCAGCCTGACTGGGGAGGAGACCGACCCCGGTACCATGGCCGACTGGGCCTATCAGCAGGGGTACTGTGCCCCTGGCAGCGGCGCCTATCTTTCCATTGTGGAGGGGACTGCCGCCGCCTTCGGACTGAAAGCAGAGGCCTATGAGGCGGCCTCTGCGGATGCTCTGGTGCAGCAGCTGGCGTCCGGACACCTTTTTGTTGCGCTGATGACCCGCGGACATTTTACGGAGCGGGGACACTTTATCATCCTGCGCGGCGTGACCCTGGAAGGCCGTGTACTGGTGGCAGACCCCAACAGCAGAGAGCGGAGCCTGGCGGCCTGGGAGCCGCAGCTCATTTTGGACGAGCTCTCACCCAGCCGCAGCGCGGGCGCGCCGCTGTGGCGCATCTCCATGCACCAGTAAAAAAGGCCGGTGGGCTAGGAATCGTAAAAGGAATCCTTCCCGCACAGGCGGCCGCTGGCGGCGCGGTCGGCCTGGACAACCCTTGTCCAGAGGGCGCGGTTGCGCTGAAGCTGCTCCTGGAGGGGCCGGGTACCGGAGCTGGCCGCCGGGGCCTGCCCGGACAAAAGCCCCTCCAGCTCCCTCCAGTCTTCCGCCGGAAGGACGCGGCACTGCTGCGCCAGATTGGCCTGGTATTCCCTCAACTGGTTGATCGGCTCCTGCCGGAGCTGGAGAAAGAGCTGAACCGAGACAGAATCCCCACGTTGTATGGAGGTGGAGAGCTCCACCGTCAACTCAAGCACCTCAGAGAGCGCCGCATAAATGCGGCGCTCCGTGGCTAACACGGAAGTAAGCTGTTGTTCCGTCAGCATTTATACGCCCTCCTGCGGAGGAGTGGAGGCGCTTTTTTCCGCTTGCCGGAAACTGTCCCGCAGCTCCGAGGCCATTTCCTTCACCCGGGCCAGCTCCTTGGCGTTGCGCCCCGAGACGACCCGGCTGAGTTCATAACAGAAGTATTCGTACAGCCGGCTCAAACCAGCGCTGATGGGAAACTGACGGTCGAGGGTGTCATCCAGATAATGGATGATATCGACGCTGCGGCCGACCGCTCCCTCGAATACCTCGTAATTCTCCTGACCCAGGCTCAATTCTGCCTGGGTCAGCCGCTTGATCAGTTCGTCATAGAGCAGCAAAAGCAGCTCGCCCTGGGTCATGGTATTTAAGGAGTCCTCACGGTAACGCTGGTAACCCCGCATATCCATATGTATCATGTTCCTTTCCGGAACGACGGCGGTGTTAAGAGCCGCCCATCATTCCCGCGAGACTGGAACTCTGGGAGTTCATCTGTGCGATCAGCATTTCCAGCTGGGTGAATTTGTTGGTGTAATAGTCCACCTTGTCCGACATTTTGGACTGCCACTTGTCCACCTGCTTGTCAATGTCCTTCATCTGGTCCAAGAGGGTGTTGTTCAGGGCGGCGGAGGGGGAGTACTTGGAGCCGGCCTTTTCAATGAGGATGCCCTTTGTGGCGCCGGTAGTGGCCGCATAGCGGTCGGTCACCTTCTGGATGGAGGCCATCAGGCCGTCGCTGGCGGCGCCGTTTTCCTTGCTCTTGGTAAACGCGTCCTTGACCTGGTCCGGGTTTTGTTCCAGGGCCTCGCGGAGCGCGCTTTCATCCAGCGAAAGGGTGGTCAGGCCGTCCTCATAGCTGGTCTTGATGCCGATGGAGCGGAGGAAGGAGCCGTCGGAGCCGCCGGGGGAGACTGCAGAGCGCAGAGCGCTGTACAGGGAGGAGAGGTCCCGGTCCATAAACAGGATGCCGGTTTTGGCCTTCTCCTCGTAGGCCTTGATCTCACTCTCAGTCATATCCGCCTTGTCCTCATCGGTAAGGGGCTTGTACCGGGAGCCGTCCGACTTCTCCAGAGGCATGTCGGAGTAGGCCTTTTTGACCTCGGACACGATGGCGTTGTAGTCCTCCACCATGGTCTTGACCACGTCAATGATCTTGTCCGTATCAGTCTTGCTGGAGAAGGTGACGTCTTCGCCGGTCAAATCAAAAATAGTCTTATCCTGATTCGGATCCAGATCCTTCAGTTTGGAGCTCAATATCGTCTCATCGGTCGACGAGCCCTTGTTAAAGGTGCCGTTCAGGGTGATGGACATGCCATCCAGGTCGAAGGTGTTCGAGCTGCGGGAAAGAGCCATGTTTTCACCATTGATGGTGACATGGAAAATGGCATCCTTGCCCGCTGTATAATTTTTATAGCCACTATTCGGATCCTGGGGATTATTCAGCTCTTTTGTGCCGAACAGCTGTTCGCCCAACGCTCCGCTGATATCGATCCGCCCGCCCTCGCCGGTCTCCTTGGCGGTAAAGACAAACTGGTTGGTGGTCTTGGAAAAGTTGACGCTGACTTTGGCCTCGGTGTTGCTGTTGATATCATTGAGCACGGTCTGCAGGGTGGTGTCCTCGTTGTATTGACCAATGGTAACGCCGTTAATGGTAAGCTTGCCATCGCTTCCGCCCAGATCCGTCCCCAGCAGGTCGCCCAAAGTTTTGCTGGTGTCCACATAGGAGGACACACCATTCTCACCCAGGCCGAGCACATCGCTAACGGGGGAGGTGATGCTGAATGTGCTGCCCTTATCCACCTTGAAAGTAAAGGAACCTTGATCATTATAATTGACTTCGACCTTCTTCTCGCCAAAAGCCTTGTTCAGCTCAGCCTGGAGAAGGTCTTTGATGTCATCATTATTCTTGGGAGGTGGATTGGTCTCCGGCAAAGTAAAGGTCTTGGTCTGGCCGTTGAGGGTGACGGTAAAGCTCTTGCCGGCGAGATATTCCGCTTTGGTGGTGGCATTGTTGTTCACGACGTCCATTGTGGTGTCCAGCGTAAAGCTGGAGGTGCCGGCGTCTGTGGTGATCAGCGTGTCCATACCACCGGTGGCGCCGCTGAAGTGGACACTGTTGCCGGCCCCTTTCTTGTCGCTGAGGGTGACGGTGCCGTTGCTGTCCACCTTGACGTCAATGAGGGTGTCGGCGCTCACCTGGTCGCCGCTGCTGGTGGTGATCTTCTGCTCCTTCAGCTTGTTATTGAGGGCCTCCTGGAATTTGCCCGGATCCAGCTTGGTGCCGTTATCCGCGTTGAGCAGATCCTGCTCGTTGAAGTCCAGCGTGATTTCCGTATTGCCATACTTCAGGCTGAGGGAGCCGCTCACGGTGCCCAGCAACATTTTATCCGTCAAATCAACCTTGTCACCCTTAACCGTGATGCTGCCATCCTGATTTGTCACAATGGATTTATCGAGATTGGATGCCGAGTGGGTATACCGGGCGGCCTCAGCCAGCTGGGCCACGGAGTTGAGCACAATGGTGCTGCTGCTCTTGCCGGTGGCGCTTACCAAATTGGCATAGGTCCCGTTGGCAGAGGTGAGGATCGCGTTGTTGAAGAAGCTGGAGCTGAACAGGTTGGTGGCGGGGGAGTTGTAGGACATATACTTGCGGGAAAACTCCACCAGCTTGTCGGAGATGCTCTGATAGGCGGACTGCTGCCACTG
>JAHAEW010000073.1 GCA_018374635.1 Clostridiales bacterium | reverse complement strand
AAGTGTGCGAGCGAAAGCGAGTGCGCGCAGCGGCCTGCATCCCCTCGAAAAAATGCCTGCATTTTTGAGAAGCGTGTCGAAGTTTTTCGACACGCTGAAACCGCCGGGCGATCCCTTGGGATCGCCCGGCGGTTCCATTCTGCCGCCTTCTGTACGGCAGATTTTTTATTCAACATCCTCCGGCAGATAGGCCTCAAAGGGCAGAACATCGGACAGCTCCACCAGCATCTGAGAAAATCCACCGGTGGGATCATAGCCCATCCGGGGCGTGCGCAGCGCCGTGGCCTCCGTTTCATCGGCCACCGGCAGAGAGACGACCGCCCTTAATCCACGGCGCTCCCCCTGCTCAAAGACCAGCCTTCCTTCGTGGCATTCCGCCACTTCCCGGGCCAGATCTACGCCAAGCCGCTTCTTTATTCCGGAACCTTCCTCCCAGTCCCCCAGAATTTCCGGGGATTTCGGCCCGGGCAGCGCGGTATCCTCTCCGCTGTTCCACACGGTCAGGCGCACGTTCCGCCCCTCCGTGGAAAGTCGCAGCCCGGCCTGCCCGCCGTTTCCGACGGCGTGCAGGGCATTGGCCATGAGATTCAGAAGCATCCGGCGCAGCAGCACCGGGTCCCCCAGCACGGCCGCCTCCCGGCCGTCCCACTCCCACCGAAAGTCCACATGGAGCGGTGCAGACGCTCCAGTTACCTTTTGGCACAGCTCCCGGCAGAGAGGCTCCAGTTCCAGCAGGACCGGATGAAGCTCCAGCTTGTCGCCCCGCCGCTCCCGCCGGGCCAGATCTGCGTGCTCGGCCAGATGCAGCAGTCGATAAAGGCTCTGATTCAAAATGGCCATATATTGGTCATAGTGCCGATTTTCCTGCTCCCGGATCACCGGGGCCAGGAGCTGGGAGGCTGCCATCAGGTTCCCCACCTGTTCCCGGAGCTGTTCTGCCAGGAAGTGCTCCAGCTCATCCGCATCCTTACTCAATTTAAAACCTCCCTCGGCCAACGCCTGAAAGACCTTTCGATCCTGCTACTAGGATTACAGGGCAGTATAAGCCCTATACACAGGGCCAGTATAGCAAATACTGGCTTTCACAACAAGCTTAAAAGTCGACTTGTGTCGAATTTCGCCCACTTTTGGTCAAACCGCTGCGGCTTTTTATGGACAATGACCAGTTTTTTGCGTTTGGCCCTTTTCATTTCCACCTGCGTGGGATATAATAAGGATGCGCGAAGGTACAACAACTACACTTTGTGAAGGAGAGATTCCCATGAGCATCAAAGTTGGCATCAATGGTTTCGGCCGCATCGGCCGTCTCGTGTTCCGCGCCGGCCTCGAGCGTTCTGACATCGAATTCGTTGGCATCAACGATCCTTTTATGAGCCCTGACTACATGGCTTATATGCTGCGTTACGACACCATGCACGGCAAGTTTGAGGGCACCATCGAGTATGATGAGACCTCCATCACCGTCAACGGCAAGAAGGTCAACTTCTACGCCTGCATGGACCCCAAGGACATCCCCTGGGGTGAGATCGGCGCGGAGTACGTGGTGGAGTCCACCGGCCTGTTCCTGACCAAGGAGAAGGCCCAGGCTCACATCGACGCCGGCGCCAAGCATGTTGTCATGTCCGCCCCCTCCAAGGATGACACCCCCATGTTTGTCATGGGCGTCAACCAGGACAAGTATGACTCCAGCATGACCTTTGTCTCCAATGCCTCCTGCACCACCAACTGCCTGGCTCCCATTGCCAAGGTGCTGCATGACAACTGGGGCATCACCGACGGCCTGATGACCACTGTTCACTCCGTGACCGCCACTCAGAAGACCGTGGACGGCCCCTCCAAGAAGGATTGGCGCGGCGGCCGTGCCGCTTCCGGCAACATCATCCCCTCCTCCACCGGCGCCGCCAAGGCTGTGGGCAAGGTCATCCCCGAACTCAACGGCAAGCTGACCGGCATGTCCATGCGTGTTCCCACTCTGGACGTATCCGTGGTCGACCTGACCGTCAACCTGGCTAAGCCCGCCAAGTATGAGGAGATCTGCGCCGCCATGAAGAAGGCCTCCGAGGGCGAGCTGAAGGGTGTTCTGGGTTACACCGAGGACGCCGTGGTCTCTTCCGACTTCCTGGGCGACACCCACACCTCCATCTTCGACGCCACCGCCGGTATCGCCCTGACCGATACCTTCGTGAAGGTCGTGTCCTGGTACGACAACGAGATCGGCTATTCCAACAAGGTTCTGGATCTGATCGCCCATATGTACAGCGTGGACCACAAGTAAGCAATTCTCTTTTCCCTTTTGTGTCCTAAAATCATATGCACAAATGCCCCCGCTCATGCTGAGCGGGGGCATTTCTTTGTGCGGCTGTACTCAGCGGACATCCACCCGGTCCACCGCTATGCAGCGTCCTGTGACGGTATCCACGGAAAAGCGGACCGCGTCGATCTTACAGGGTCCCCCGGCCGGTTCAAACCGCTGGGGCAGCCCACCCAAAAAGCGGTTGATGGCCTGATTGGGCCGGATGCCCAGCACACTGTGGATGGGGCCCGCCATGCCCAGATCGGTGACAAATCCCGTTCCCTCGGGAAGGATCTGCGTGTCGGCGGTAGGCACGTGGGTATGGGTCCCCCAGACCGCCTGGACCTGTCCGTCCAGATACCAGGCCATGGCCCCCTTCTCACTGGTGGCCTCCGCGTGGAAATCCACCAGAATGATGTCGGCCTCTCCGCGCTTTACCCACCGGTCAGCCACCGTAAAGGGGTTATCAAAGTTGCAGTCCATCTCGCACCGTCCGATGAGATTGAGCACTCCGATCCGCAGCCCTCTGGGTCCCTCATATACGCCCCACCCCCGGCCGGGCACCCGGCTGGTGTAGTTGGCGGGACGGAGGATATAGGGGTTCTCATCCAGATAATCGGCGATCTGGAGCCGGTTCCAGGTGTGGTTGCCCAGGGTGATCA
Organism: Clostridiales bacterium; assembly: GCA_018374635.1. Lineage (GTDB taxonomy): Bacteria > Bacillota > Clostridia > Oscillospirales > Oscillospiraceae > Pseudoflavonifractor_A. Next base: position 13,679 of record JAHAEW010000073.1, on the reverse strand, counting down.
CATCGGCTCCCGCATCAAAGATGGCCTGGGCCTGCCGGGGCAGGATCCCCACGCCTGAGGCATTCTCCCCGTTGACCACGGTGAAGTGAATCTCATGGTCTTTTTTTATACCGCGCAAACGCCGGGCCAGGTATTCCACCCCCGCTTCCCCCACCACGTCGCCAACGGCCAAGATATTCAGGATCATTTCGGTTCCTCCTCATGTGAGATGACCAGCTCGTCATAACCGGTCTCGGGGTCATAGCCCGCCCCAAAGGCCACGCCGGACAGCTCCAGCAGCACCACCTCCGCCGTGGTATTGACGATGCACCCATCCTTCAGATGCCCGCCCACGGTGGAGAGATCCTCCCGGGACAGGGCAATATGCAGATGGGTCCGCGCCTCAGAGAGGGTCCCCATCAGGGAGACGATCTCCAGATGCTCCTCCAGAGTCCGTACCGTCACGCCCGAGGCGTCCCGGAGCACCGCCCGGCTCACGCACCCCACCGCGGAGAGCACCACCGCCGCCCGGATATGCTGTTCTCTGACATAACGCTCCAACGACTGCCGCAGGTCATCCCCCCGGCGCAGCCGAAAGCAGTGGGTCCGCATATGACTCATCCCTTTCCCCCGTTATTTTCCCCATTATACGGGATTTTTGCCCAAGATGCAAAGGCTTTTCCCGGACGCAAAGAGGCGGACGCAGCTGCGTCCGCCTCGGTCTTTTGTTACTGGAACCGGGCCGCCAGGGCAACCCAGCCCTTTTTCTCCCACCGGTCCACGATGGTCAGGCCATTGCGCTCCAGCGCCTCCACCACCTCGTGGGCGCGGACGTCGATGATCCCGGAGCACAGGAAGGTCCCGTCCTCCGCCAGAAAACGGTCCACCTTGGCCGAGAGGGGGATGATGACGTCGGCCACGATGTTGGCCAGCACCACCTGGTACTTCTGCTCCGCCAGCTCGTTCACCAGTCCCTCGTCGGTGAGCACATCCCCCGCCAGCACATGGTAGCGGTCCTTTCCAATGCCGTTCATGGCGGCGTTCTCATAGGCCACGTCCACCGCCTTGGGGTCGATATCCACCGCCACGGCGCGCTCTGCGCCCAGGCGCAGGGCCGCGATGGACAGAATGCCGCTGCCGCAGCCCAGGTCCAACACCCCGCACCCGTCGGTCACATACCGCTCCACGCCTCCCAGGCAGAGCTGGGTGGAGGCGTGAGAGCCGGTGCCGAAGGTAAGTCCCGGATTCAGATAGAGGGCGGTCTTTCCCGCCGGGACAGGCTCCTCCCGCTCCCACTCGGGAACGATGTAAAGCCGCTCTCCCACCTCCATGGGCTTATAGTACTTCTGCCAGCTGTGGGCCCAGTCGTTCTCCCCCAGCGCCGCGGTGGTATAGGGCTTTTCGATGCCCCCCATCCATTTCCGGAGCTGTTTGCGCCCATCGGCGTCGTCCGAGACATAGAACTTGATGCGGCACACGCCCCGCATCTTCTCCTGAAGCTCCTCGTCCACATAGTCCCAGTACTGGCGGTTATTCTGCAAAAACTGCTGGAAATCGGCCTCATCCTCGATGACCAGACCGGTCACGCCGTTCATGGTCAGCCGGGCGGAGAGGGCCTCCAGCTCCTGTGTCGTTGTGTCAATGGCCACTTCCAGCCACTTGATATCTTCCATGTTACCGCTCCGTTCCCATAAAGAAGAGTGCCACTGTACCCGGTCCCGTGTGGGCGCCGATGACGGGGCCAATGTGATTGTAGACCACGTCCTTCACCCCAAACCGGCGCTTGACCTCCTCGCCCACCACTCTGGCGTCCTCCAGGCAGTCGCTGTGGCTGATGAAGATGATCTGCTCCCGGGGATTCGTCACCCGTTTCTCCATCTCGTCCACCAGGTGCTTGAGGGAGGCGGCACGGCCGCGTACCTTCCCCACGTTGATGAGATGGCCCTCATTATCCACATGGATGATGGGCTTGATGCTCAGCATCCCGCCCACAAGGGCGGTCGTGGCAGAGATCCGGCCGCCCCGCTTTAGGTGGGCCAGATCGTCCACCGCCACCCAGTGGCAGAGCTTGAGCTTGTTGGCCTCGGCCCAATCCCGGACCTCCTCCAGGCTCCTGCCCGCTTTCTGAAGCGCGGCGGCCTGCCATACCAGAAGGCCCTGCCCCAGGGAGGCGCACAGGGTGTCGACGGTGAAGATCTTCCGCTCGGGGTACTTCTCCCGCAGCTCAGCCACGGCGATAGCGGAGGAGTTGTAAGTGGTGGAAAGGCCCGAGGAGAAGGCCAGCACCAGCACGTCCTCCCCTGCCTGGAGCATGGGCTCCAGTACGTCGATGTACTGAGAGACATTCACGGCGGAAGTCGTCGCCATCTTCCCCTCCCGCAGGCGGCGGTAGAACTCCTCGATGGGCATGGCCCGCCGGTCCGGATGATCCTCATAGCTCTCTTCTTCCATCGTAAAACACAGGGGCAGAACGGTAACACCCGATTCCTCCACCATGGCCGCGCTCATATCGGCGGCAGAGTCGGTGACAATGCGATAGTTGCTCATGGAAAAAACCTCCTTATCATGGGCCATATCCGGCCCTCTTCCCCGGGCACGCTCACTCTCCGGCACGCTCTTTCTTTCGGCTGCTCCGCTCCGGCTCCGGCGTATGCCGGGCCAGGATATCCAGCACCCGCTGGCAGGCCAGACGGTCCGCATAGCTGCGCAGGGCCAGATCCAGGGCCAGACGGGGCAGGTCTTCCTCCTCCCCCTCTTCCGGCAGGCTCTGCGCGGTCTCGCTCAGAGCGGCATCCAGCTGCCGGCAGAAGTAAGCGTAGAGCTCCTCTGCGGTGCGCTTGCGCTCGGTCCCCGCGGCAATGAGACGGTTGGTCTCTTTTACGGAGAGCACCTGCTTGAGCACACAGATCGCGGTGAGATACCCCAGATGGGTGCGGGAATAGCGCTTTCCCTCAGCCCGGGGAAGCAGGCCATCCTTGATATAGTTGTTTACCATGGCAGAGGTCAGCAGTTCCCCCTCCCCGTAGTGGATGAGCTGCCGGGGCAGATAGGAGACGACCTGATCCATATACAGCCCAATGTCCGGAAAACCCTCCCAGTCCACCGGCCGCTGCTCCTGCATCCGCGCTTTGAGTTCCTTGAGTTCCTCCATCGAGTATCCTCCTTGACCGCTTTGTTCCGGAGTATTTTGTTTTATTCTATCACATTTTCCACAGGAAAGCAAAGGTCGCTTCCCCGCATGTTATGCCGCTTTCCGTCACATAACACAATCGGCTTTGCCCGGAGAAAAAGCCCGGCCCATCTCTCCAGGAGGGCCGGGTGCTGTGTGGTTATCCGTTGGAGCCTGCGCTCTCCAGGTACTCGTCATAGGTCATCTTGCGGTCGATGAGCTTGCCCTCGGCCGTAAAGTCAAAGATCCGGTTGGCCACGGTCTGCACCAGCTGGTGGTCGTGGGAGGAGAAGAGCACATTGCACTTCACGGCCTCCAGACCGTTGTTGACCGCAGTGATGGACTCCAGATCCAGGTGGTTGGTGGGCTGGTCCAGCAGCAGCACATTCGCCCCCGAGAGCATCATCTTGGAGAGCATGCACCGCACCTTCTCGCCGCCCGAGAGGACCTTTACGCTCTTGTACACATCGTCGCCCGAGAAGAGCATCCGGCCCAGGAAGCCCCGCAGATAGCTCTCGTGGGGATCGGGGGAGAACTCCCGCAGCCACTCCACCAGATTCTCGTCGTGCCCCTCAAAGAAGGCGGTGTTGTCCTTGGGAAAATAGGAGAAGGTGGCGGTCTGGCCCCACTTCACGGTACCCTCGTCGGGCTCCATCTCGCCGGTGAGGATCTTGAAAAGGGCGGTGTGGGCGTTCTCGTTGTCGCCCACAAAGGCGATCTTGTCATCGTGCCCCACGATGAAGGAGACCTTGTCCAGCACCTTCACCCCGTCGATGGTCTTGCTCACGTCGGTGACAAAGAGGATGTCCTTGCCCACCTCCCGCTCGGGGGAGAAGGCCACCCAGGGATAGCGGCGGGAGGAGGCGGGCATCTCCTCCACGGTGAGCTTGTCCAGGAGCTTGCGCCGGGCCGTGGCCTGCTTGGACTTGGACTTGTTGGCGGAGAAGCGGGCGATAAAGTCCTGCAATTCCTTGATCTTCTCCTCGTTGCGCTTGTTCTGGTTCTTGATGAGGGACTGTACCAGCTGGGAGGACTCATACCAGAAGTCGTAGTTGCCCACGTAGAGCTTGATCTTGTTGTAGTCGATGTCCACAATGTGGGTGCAGATGGTGTTGAGGAAGTGGCGGTCATGGGAGACCACGATGACGGTGCCCTCAAAGTCCAGCAGGAAGTCCTCCAGCCAGTTGACCGCGTTGATGTCCAGGTTGTTGGTGGGCTCGTCCAGCAGCAGGATGTCGGGGTTGCCGAAGAGCGCCTGGGCCAGCAGGACCTTCACCTTGAGGCGGGCGTCCAGGGTGGCCATGTCGTTGTAGTGGAGCTCGGTGCCGATGCCCAGCCCCTGGAGGATGCGGGAGGCGTCGCTCTCGGCCTCCCAGCCGCCCAGCTCGGCATACTCCTCCTCCAGCTCACAGGCGCGGATGCCGTCCTCCTCGGTCATCTCCTCCTTGGCGTAGAGGGCCTCCTTCTCCTTTCCGATGTCATAGAGGCGCTGGTTGCCCATGATGACGGTATCCATGACGTTGTAGGCGTCATAGGCGTTCTGGTTCTGCTTGAGGACCGACATCCGGGTCTTGGGCAGGATGGAGACCTCGCCCTTGGTGGGTTCCAGCTCCCCGGAGAGGATCCTCAGGAAGGTGGACTTGCCCGCGCCATTGGCGCCGATGATGCCGTAGCAGTTTCCCTTGGTGAACTGAAGATCCACATGGCTGAACAGGGGCTGACCGCTGTACTGAAGGGTCAAATCAGAAACGGTGATCATTGCTTCGCTCCTTATCTCTCTCAAAAAGTAATCATAATCTTGTCTATGATACCATATCCCATCCCAAAATGGTAGAGAAAAAAGGACGAAAACCAGCCTCTTTCCCGCCCTCTTCCACCATGGAACCGCCAGTTTTCCCCTGTTCCGCCAGAGGCGGCGTCTTTGGGAGAAGGAATTCCTCCCGATCCGGAAAAAATCTGATATAATAGAGCCGAATCCGCAGCGCAGCACACACAATGGCTTGCCCATATGCCTGCATCGCGACCTTTAAAGGAGGCCTCTCTATGAGCCTGTTCCGCTGTCCCATCTGCTTCGCGCCGCTCACCTGTGGGGAGCGTACCTATACCTGTCCCAATGGCCACAGCTACGACATTTCCAAGGAGGGCTATGTCCATCTCCTGCCCCCCAACCAAATGCACTCCAAGGCCCCCGGGGATGACAAAGCCATGGTGGCCGCCCGCAACCGCTTTCTCTCGGCCGGATATTATCAGCCGCTGCGCGCCGCCCTGGAGGAGCTGGCCCTCCGCTATACCCCGGCCTCCGGTGCCGTGGTGGACTCAGGCTGCGGGGAGGGATACTATACCGCCGGGATCGCGCGGGTTCTGCGGGAAGCAGGCCGCGCCCCCACAGTGGCCGGGATCGACATCTCGAAATTTGCCCTCCGGTGGGCCGCCAAGCGGGACCGGGAGAGTGAATTTGCCGTGGGCTCGGCCTACCGCCTGCCGGTGGCGGACAGCTGCGCCCATCTGCTGGTCAACTGCTTCTCTCCTCTTGCCGCCAGGGAATTTCACCGGGTCCTGAAGCCCGGCGGCGTGTTCCTCTATGTGGTGCCCGCGCCGGAGCACCTGTGGGAGCTGAAGGAAGTCCTCTACGACACCCCCTATCTCAATCCGGATGAGACCATCCCCTACGAGGGGTTCCAGCTCCTGGAAGTCGTCCCGGTGGAATCCGTACTCCATATCGAATCCCCAGAAGACCTCCATGCGCTCTTCCAGATGACCCCCTACTGCTGGAAAACCACCAGGGCCGGGACAGCGCGGCTCCATGCCCTTACCCGGCTGGAGGTGCGGGCCGGATTTCGCATACACGTGTTCCGCCGGGATATGCTATAAAAAGGACCGGCGCAGCCTGGAGGCCGCGCCGGTCCGTGTATCGAAACACTTCAGCACACTTCATAATGCAGGCATTTTTTCAAGGGAATGCACGCCGCCGCGCGCGGACGGCGGAACGCCGCCAAGTCCATCCCGGCTTTACAGCAGGATGACCCCCGCGTCCTGGCACGCTACGATGGTCTCCCCGTCCCACACGCTCGCCTGCACCTCGCCGATATGGGCCTTGCCCAGGAGCAGCATGCACAGGCGGGACTGGCCGATGCCGCCGCCGATGGTCAGAGGAAGCTTGCCCTCCAGCAGAAGCTTGTGGAAGGTAAGGGAGCGCCGCTCATCGCACCCGGCCGTGGTGAGCTGCCGGTCCAGCACCTCGGGGCTGACCCGGATCCCCATGGAGGAGACCTCAAAGGCTTTTTGCAGCACCGGATTCCACAGCAGGATGTCGCCGTTGAGGCTCCAGTCGTCGTAGTCGGGGGCCCGGCCGTCGTGGGGCCCGCCCGACTTGAGCGCGCCGCCGATCTGCATGAGGAAGGTGGTGGGATGGTCCTTGACCCAGGCGTTCTCCCGCTCCTTGGGGGAGAGGCTGGGCCAGCGGTCCTCCAGCTCCTGGGTGGTGACAAAGCTCACCTCCGGGCACAGCGCGGGCAGCGCGGTGAGCCGGGGGTAGACCGAGCGCAGGGTGGTCTGCGTCTCACACATGGCCTTGACGATGGTACGCACGGTCTGCTTCAGATACTCCACATTCCGGTCCCGGGGGGCGATGACCTTCTCCCAGTCCCACTGGTCCACATAGACTGAGTGGAGGTTATCCAGCGCCTCATCCCGCCGGATGGCGTTCATGTCGGTGTAGAGTCCCTCTCCAACCGAAAACTGATACCGGTAGAGGGCCATGCGCTTCCACTTGGCCAGGGAATGGACCACCTGGGCGTCCCGCCCGGCGGAGGGGATGTCAAAGGTGACGGCCCGCTCCACACCATTGAGGTCGTCGTTCAGGCCGGTGGCCGCCTCGACGAACAGAGGGGCGGAGACCCGCATCAGATTGAGCGCGCCTCCCAGTGCATCCTCAAAAAAGCGCTTGAGAAGGCCGATGGCCTTCTGGGTATCATACAGGTTGAGGCATGGGGCATAGCCCGCCGGGATGACGGTCTTTTCCATATGAACATCTCCTTTTATCCATCGGGACACGGGATACCATCCATCGTTTCTCGATTTAATATACTAACGCATTATAACCCACAGCACCCCGCCTTGCAAGAGCGGACTCAGGAAATTGCAGCAAACTTTTTTCCCACTCTCCGCGTCTAACAGATAGCCACACAAAACCAGAAGGGAAGTAGAACATGCCGCGCAGAGGTCACACATACCGGTCGTGCGCACCCAGATGCCCGGGGGCGCTGGTTTTGTGCGCCTTTTTTCCCTATCCTTGCGGCAGTCCTGTGACAGCCCCCTGTCCTCCCGCCGCGTCGAAAGGGGGCTTTTCATGAGCGCCCCCCCGGAGCACCGCGCCATTCTGACCGAGTATATCCTGGCCCATCAGGCCGATTTCTACCGTCTGGCTTACAGCTATGTCAAGGATCGGGACGCCGCATTGGACGTGGTGCAGGAGAGCATCGTCAAAGCCCTCACCAAGGCCGGTTCCCTGCGGGAACCAGCCTATGTCAAAACCTGGTTTTACCGCATTCTGGTCAACGAGAGCATCACCTGGTTTCGTCAGGGGAAGCGGCTGGTCCCGCTGGAGGATCAGCTGGAGCAGGAGGCCGCGTCCGAGTGTGACCCCGGCGTCCGGCTGGATCTGTATGACGCCATGGAAAAGCTCAGCGAAAAGGAACGGACGGTCATCCGCCTGCGCTTTTTTGAAGACCTGAAGCTGGAGGAGATCGCCCAGGTCACCGGCGCAAACCTTAACACGGTCAAGTCCCGGCTCTACAAGGGACTCAAACACCTGAAAGAATGGACCAAGGAGGATGATCATTGATGCATGAGCATTGGAAGGAAGCCAAGGAGCGCTACGAAGCCATTGAGATCCCGGAGGCCCTCTCCTTTGCAACGGAGTCTGCTGTGCGCCGCGGAAACCGCCGGTATCTGCGCCGTCGGGCGCTTCAGCGGGGATGGGGGGCCTGCCTGGCCGCCTGTGCCTGCTTCTGTCTGCTGGTCAACAGCAGCCCCGCCTTTGCCAGCGCCGTATCTTCTCTCCCCGTCCTGGGGGAGCTGGCCCGGATCGTCACCGTGGAGCAGTACCAGATCAATGACCGGGAGCATCTCATTGATGTGCGCCTCCCCGCACTGGCGGATACCGGCGATACCGCTCTGGAACAGCGTATCAACACGGAGATCCGCACCCGCATCGACCAGGTCCTGGACGATGCGGAGGAGCGAGCCCGGGAGGCCCGGGACTCCTTTGTGGCCACAGGCGGCCGGACCGAGGATTTTATGCCCATCATCATCGATGTGGACTATGAGGTAAAATGCTCCAACCCGCCGTATCTGTCCTTTGTGATCTACAAGACGGAAACCCTGGCCAGCGCCTATACGGAGATCTATTCCTACAACCTGGATCTGAGCACCGGGACGGAGCTCACCCTTCCCGGCCTTCTGGGGCCTGACTGGAAAGCCCGGTGCGACCAGGCCATCCGCGATGAGATGGCCCGCCGCACCGCGGAAGAGGACGCGGTCTATTTTACCCAGGAGCAGGGCGGCTTCTCCGGTGTGACCGACGATCAGGCCTTCTATCTGGACGCCGGCGGGAATCCGGTTCTCTTCTTTGAAAAGTATGAGATCGCGCCCGGTTCCATGGGGATTCAATCCTTTTCTGTTCCGCTTACCTGATCCGGTATGCTCCGGGCCGGCATAGCCGGTCCGGAGCATCTGAAAAAATTGAAATTTTTTTGAAAAAACGGTTGACAAACGGAGGGTTTTCATCTATACTAAGTCCTGCCCTGTTTCGAGGGGCTGCCAAAAAGGCGGTATAGCTCAGTTGGCTAGAGCATGCGGTTCATACCCGCAGTGTCCCCGGTTCGAATCCAGGTACCGCTACCATAGGTCTGATTCAGACCTTCGCTTGGCGCGTTGGTCAAGCGGTTAAGACCCCGCCCTTTCACGGCGGTAACACGGGTTCGATTCCCGTACGCGTCACCACGACGGGAGAGGAATCGCTCCCGCCAATTGGAGGCTTAGCTCAGCTGGTTAGAGCGCCTGCTTCACACGCAGGAGGTCACTGGTTCGAGTCCAGTAGTCTCCACCATGAATGTCCCAGGACCACACGGTTCTGGGACATTTTCTTTTATTCGCCGCGGGAAAGGGGCCGGACTGATATGAAATGGAACGCAGAAGCATTGGACCGTTTTCTGGAGGAAAAGACCGCCGGGCGCAAGCTCCCCGGTGTAGCGGTCTGTATCCGCGGGCCGGAGGGCGTGCTCTTCTCCAGGGGCTACGGCCATCGGGACGGGGCCGGCCTGCTCCCCGTGGACGGCGACACCATCTTCGGTGTGGCCTCCATGAGCAAGTCCATGACCGCCCTGGCGCTGGCCATGCTGGAGGAGGAGGGCAAGCTCTCTCTGGAGGACCCGGTGGTCCGCTATTTTCCGGCCTTCCGGGTACCGGGCAACGCCCGGGACGAGGTGACCCTCCGGCATCTGGCCACGCACACCTCCGGCATCCCGCCCATGGAGCCGCTGGAGTGGTCCATCGCCAAGAACACCCCCGGCCGCGGCAGCAGCTGGGCCCGCACCCTCCAGGCCTCCGCCCCCAATGCCATGTCCACCATCCAGGAGGTCATTGACTACATCGCCCAGGGCCGCTACCCCACCCTGGGCGCGCCGGGCGAGATCATGAGCTACTCCAACGAGGGGTATGCCATCCTCTCCTATGTGGTGGACCAGGCGGCCGGCATCCCGCTGGAGCAGTTTTTGCAGGCGCGGGTCTTCCGCCCCCTGGGCATGGAGCGCTCGGTGATGGACGTGGCGGGCGAGAAAGCCAGAGTTCTGGCAAACGGCAACATTTCCGCCCTCTTTGACCTGGATGACGAGGGGCGGCTCTACTGGGACGAAGTTTGGTCCACCCTGCCCCCCTTCCGGGGAAGCGCCTGTGTCCGCTCCACCGCCCACGATATGGCCCGGTATTACCAGTGTCTCTCCAACGGCGGCGTGCTGGACGGGGTCCAGCGCCTCCCCGCCCGGGCGGTGGAGAAGCTGGCCGGACCGGCCTTCCCCACCCAGGAGAAGGCCTTCTACTGCCTGGGCCTCAACAAGCGCCTTCTGGACGGGCATGTGTACTGTGAGCACTCGGGCGGCCTCCATGGGGTCTCCTCCGAGGGAGGATACCTGCAAGGAGAAAACTACGGCTTTGCGGTCCTGTGCAACCAGGGCGAGGTGGACGTAAGCGACCTCCTGTGGGCCCTCTACAACGCGGTGACCGGCCGGCCGCTGGAGGCCGACCACCGCTGGCTCCGCCCCGCCGGCGGGACCTTCTCCCAGCCGGAGCTCCTCACCGGGCGCTACGTCTGCCATGAAGGAGTGCCTGTCCACTGGACGGTCTCCTGCCGGAATGGAGAACTCTCGGTGGACCAGGACGGCACGAAGCGCCGCCTGGTCTGGTGCGGCGGCGCCTGGTTCCAGCAGCTGGACGAGGAGGGCCGGGTCATGGGCCGCTGCCGCTTCCATATCCGCAACGGACAGGCCTGGGGCGTCCAGGTCTATACCCGCGTCTACCAGCGGGAAGATACAGAAAAGGAGACTCAGCTGTGAGAGAACCAAAACCATCCGCCCCTCTGACCTGGACCGTGGAGGAGGACGGCGTCCTGCTCCCCTTCCTGCTCGCCCACGTCAAGGGCAAGTCCCGCAACAACATCAAGTCTATGCTCTCCTCCGGGCAGTTCCGGGTGAACGGAAAGGTATTTACCCGCTTCGACCACCCCCTGGCTCCCGGCGACCGGGTGAGCCTGGCCCCCAGGCAGGCCCGGGAGGAGGTCCCCAGCCTCCCCTTCCCGGTGCTCTATGAGGACCTGGACATCATTGTCATTGACAAGCCCGCCGGACTCCTCACCATCGCCAACGAGAAGGAAAAGACCCGCACCGCCTACCACATCCTCACCGACTATATGCGGGAAACGGTGAAAAACGGCCGGGGCTTTATCGTCCACCGCCTGGACCGGGACACCTCCGGCGTGGTGCTCTTTGCCAAGAATGAGGCGGCCAAGCTGGCCTTCCAGGAGGACTGGGAGAGCCGGGTCCGCCGCCGGGGCTACCGTGCCCTGGTGGAGGGGGTCCCTGAGGAATCCCGGGGCCGTATCCGCTCCTACCTGCGGGAGACCCGCACCCATCTGGTCTACTCCGGCCCTCCGGGCCGGGACGCCAAGGAGGCCATCACCCGCTACCGGGTCCTCTGCTCCGGGGGCGGCTATGCCCTTTTGGAGGTAGACCTGGAGACCGGCCGTAAGAACCAGATCCGCGTCCACATGTCCGACCTGGGCCATCCCATCGCCGGAGACCGGCAGTATGGGGCCCAGAGCCGCCCGCTGGGCCGTCTGTGCCTCCACGCCCATGAACTCACCCTGGTGGACCCCCGCACCGGCGAGGAGCGCACCTTCTCCGCCCGGGAGCCCGCCGCTTTCCGCCGCCTGTGCCGTGGTGGGAATGGGGAGGGCCGGAGATGAGCCCTGCCATCCGTCTGGAGCCCCTCACCCCGGCCGACGGGTCCTATTTCTATGCGCTGGGCTCCGATCCCCAGGTGGCCCGGTACATGCGCTTCTCCCCCCTCACCGATCCCGCCCAGGGGGATGAGCTGGCCCAGTCCTACACCACAGGGGGCAATCTGGCCTGGCGCATTGTGGACGCTGTGAGCGGCCGCTCCGCGGGGGTGGCCGCCCTCAAACTGGGGGACCATGAGGACACCCGCCGCTCGGTCTCCCTCTTCCTGGCCCGGGACGCCTGTGGACAGGGATACGGCGCGGCCGCCGTGCGCGCCCTCCAGGTGCGGGCGGTGGAGCTTGGCTTTTCCACACTGGCGGGATTCATTGTGGAAGAAAACGCCGCCTCCCGCCGTCTGGCCGAGAAATGCGGCTTCACACTGGAGGGGATCCTCCACTTTCCCCACATTAAGCCGGGGCTGTGTCTCTATGGCTGGAGGGCTTGACAGCCGCCCCGTTCCGGAGTATACTGACACACCGAGGGAATGAAGTTCTCCCTGGCCCGCCCGCCGGGCAAAACCGCCATTACGGCTGATGACTTCTGCCAAGCGCAGGAGGCATCAGCCTTTTTTGCGCTCTAAATTCCGGAAAGGACGGTATTCTCATGCTGACAAGTCTTGCGCTCATCCTGCTTCTGGGGTTCTTCGGCTCGGCCGTGGCCCAGAGGCTCCACCTGCCCGGTCTGCTGGGCATGCTCCTGGCGGGCATCCTGCTGGGGCCATCCCAGCTGAATCTGCTCTCCCCCTCCATGCTCTCCATTTCTGCCGATCTGCGGCAGCTGGCCCTCATCGTCATTCTCACCCGGGCGGGACTCTCCCTGGACCTGGCCGACCTGAAGCGGGTGGGCCGTCCCGCCCTTCTCATGTGCTTTGTCCCCGCCTGCTTTGAGATCTTCGGCATGGTACTGCTGGCGCCCTGGCTGCTGGGCATTTCCACGCTGGACGCGGCCATCATGGGCGCGGTGGTGGCCGCCGTCTCCCCGGCAGTCATCGTCCCCCGGATGATCCGGCTGATGGACGAGGGCTGGGGGACGGAGAAGCGCATCCCCCAGCTGATTCTGGCCGGGGCATCGGTGGACGACGTCTTTGTCATTGTGCTCTTTACCGCCTTTATCGGTATGGCTCAGGGCGGCAGCTTCTCCCCCGCCGCGCTGCTCTCCGTACCGGCCGCCATCGCGCTGGGGCTGGCCGCCGGGCTGGGGCTGGGCACGGGACTGGCCCGCTGGCTGGACCGCCCCGCCCCGCGCCTGCCGGTGCAGGTGCTGCTCCTGCTCTCCCTGGCCTTCCTGCTGGTGGAGGGGGAGCACCGGCTGGAGGGGCTCATCCCCTTCTCCGGCCTTCTGGCTGTCATGGGGACCGGCATCGGCCTCCAGCGCCGCTCCAAGGAATGCGCCAAGGCCCTCTCGGGCGCCTTTTCCACCCTCTGGGTGGGGACCGAGGTCATTTTGTTCGTCCTGGTAGGGGCCGAGGTGGACGTCCGCTATGCCGCCTCGGCCGGCGCCATGGCGGTGATCACCGTTCTGGGCGCCCTGTGCTTCCGGGCGGCGGGGGTCTGCCTGTGCCTGCCGGGGGCCGGCTTTTCGCCCCGGGAAAAGCTCTTCTGCATCCTCTCCTACCTGCCCAAGGCCACAGTCCAGGCCGCCATCGGAGGCGTGCCGCTGGCCATGGGGCTGGGCTGCGGGGAGATCGTGCTCACCGTGGCCGTCATCGCCATCCTGGTCACCGCCCCTCTGGGCGCGCTGGGGATCGACTGGAGCTACCGTGCCCTTCTCGCCCGAAACGGAGTTTCTGACGCTCAGGAGGAGCTCCCGCCCGAGCCCACCCGGTAAGGTAAGGGCCGTCGGGATGAGAAAAGTCCGGCGCCGCATACGCGGCGCCGGACTTCAGCGTGTCGAAAAACTTCGACACGCTTCTCAAAAATGCAAGCATTTTTTCGAGGGGATGCAGGCCGCTGCGCGCACTCGCTTTCGCTCGCACACTT
>JAHAEW010000206.1 GCA_018374635.1 Clostridiales bacterium | reverse complement strand
GGTGCGCTTCTCCGTGGGGCCGTTTACCACCTTTGAGGAGCTGGACTACGTCCACGGCGCGGTGTACGACCTGCTGCTGGAGGTGGGCAACCAATAGTTCAATATTATGTGTTTCATATTGTTTCACGGCGTAATAGGGCAAGAAAAAAGGCCATAAAATGTACCTGTGCGTTTCATGCTGTACGAGGTCTAAAGGGAAAAAATAAGGGAAAACAAAGGAGCCTGCCCGGCTTGGGTAGGCTCCTGTTTGTTACTCTGAAAACAGCTTGGAAAGCTCAATAAAACATCCTTCTAATACGTTGACCTTTGCAATATCCTCTTTCCCGTACACCTCATGAGGTTGCATCAAGCCGCCATCAAGTAAGAATACCTGTACGGCCTTTTCGTTAGGGCTGACAATCCAATACTCCCGCACTCCGGCCCGCTGGTACAGATCCAGCTTCACCAAGCGGTCATGCCTTTGCGTGGAGGGTGAGAGGATTTCTACCACCAAGTCGGGCGCACCCTTACAGCCATGCTCGTCCAGCTTGTCATGGTCACATACCACAGAGATATCCGGCTCCACCATTGTGTCCACATCATCCGGGGTATCCCTTTCCTTCTCGAACAGACGGACAGCGAAGGGGGCGGCGTATACCTTGCACTTCTTTCCCTCCAGGAAGTTTGCAAGCTGCCGGAACAATTCCCCGCTGATCTCCTGGTGAATACGTGTGGGCGGAGCCATCATAACGGCCTCCCCGTTGATGATTTCTATTCGCTCATTCTCTCCCCAAGTGAGGCAATCGGCAAAAGTATAGTGGTCTTTCGGTGCTGGTAATGGCATTGTCAGCCCTCCTTGTCTCGTTCCATCTTTTCGTCTATGGCCTCATTGATGAAACTGTTAACGCTCTGGCTTCTACTGTCTGCGTGGGTCTGGATAACTTCTTTTTTCCCTTTTGGCATTCGCACAAGTACTTTATCGTATGCTTTATCCTCATACCGCTTGATACTCTCATAACTATTTTTTCCACCCAATAGCCTCACCTCCTTGAACAGCATTATACATTAAAACGGGATTAGATATCTATATGCAGAAGTAACAAATAAATACCGATATCTTTATGCACTTTACTGCTTGCATATAGATATCTATATGCTATAATAGAGACATAGCAAGGGAACACCCCGGCGAAGGTGGATACCAAGACCACCACATAAGAGCGGGACGGGATATGGTAAGTCACCCCCGGGAGGGTGCACATAAAGCCCCCCGCCGCCGGAGCAACCCCCAATAACTACAGGAGGTCAATATCATGAGCACCAACGAACTGAACACCACCGCAAAGGAGCTGCTTAGTATCCGTTCCATGATCGCGGAGCTGGAGGCAGAGGCCGAAGCCCTCACCGACAAGCTCAAGGCCGCTATGGTGGAGCGAGGGACAGAGACCCTCCAGGGCGACGGCTGGAAAGCTACCTGGAAGAACGTGGTTTCTAGCCGCTTTGATTCCAAGAGGTTCAAGGCCGACCATGCAGACCTATACGGCCAGTACAGCAAGCAGACCACCACAACCCGCTTCTGTGTGGGAGCATGAGAAAGGCCCCCATATCCCAGCCGACCAAAGCAAGAGGATATAGGAGCCTGTAACCCCGGAGGGGGTCAAGGGCATTGTACCACGGCCCCCTCCAGATTTCAAGATGGAGGAGATACCAATGGAGACGGAACGGAAAACGGTGGGAACAATTCCCGCCCCGGTCAGCGCAGAAGCCCGAGAGCTTGCTTTCGTGCTTGCCCGGAATGATGCCGATTTTACGCGTGCTATGCTTATGAGGGCGCTGGCGCTTGAAAAGGCAATCTATGGGCAGAGGAGGGCCAGAGCATGACCATCGAGGAGAAATACCCCAACTTTGCACAGCTCA
>JAHAEW010000072.1 GCA_018374635.1 Clostridiales bacterium | reverse complement strand
CTCGGCGGTCTGCACCAGGGAGATGCCGTCCTTGGCGTTGTCCTGGGCCTTGTCCAGGCCGGTGATCTGGGCGCGCATCTTCTCGGAGATGGCGAGGCCGGCGGCGTCGTCGCCGGCGCGGTTGATCTTGTAGCCGGAGGACAGCTTCTCCAGGTTCTTGGACAGGGAAGAGGTGTTGTTGGCGTAGTTGCGGTAGGCGTTCATCGCCATGATATTGTGCTGAATACGCATGATGAGTTTACTCTCCTTAATCTTGTTCTCCGGGAGGTTCCTTCCTCCCGGGCGGTATGGGTGGTGGGTGGCGCAGCCCGTAGCCGGCCGGGCAGGCCGCGCGGACCCGGAATTTATTTCAGACAGGGCGGAGCCTGTTTGAAATTTGGAGGAGGGAGGGCGGCGGCTTGGACTGGGACGCCGCCCTCCAGTGCGTCGCACTATCTGTTTAATCGGTGCAAAGCCGGAATTGTTAAGCCCTTTTTAAAAAAATTTTTGGAATGCCGGGAATTTTCCTGGATGCGGTTAATTTTTGGAAAGGATGGACGATATAAGAAAGAGAATGTCCTCTAGTCTTATATCGTTTTCATTTACTGGAAAGGAAGATTCTATCTATGCGTTATGAATTGACACAGGATCTGCTGACCGGAAACCAGTTGATCGACAGTGAGCACAGACAGCTTTTTGACGCCATCAACGCCCTGATGGACGCCTGCGCCCAGGGGGCCGGACGCACCAAGATCAATGAGACCGTGCAGTTCCTGAACAGCTATGTCAGCAAGCATTTCCGGGATGAGGAGCAGCTCCAGCTTCAGAGCAAGTACCCCGGATACAGCGCCCACCACACCTTCCACGAGGGGTATAAGCGCGAATTGGCCGCGGCGGCCAACCAGATCGGGACGGAGGGGCCCAGCGTGAAATCCCTGCACACCCTCAACACGTTGGTGGGCACGCTGATTACCCATATCCGCACGGAGGATAAGCGGGTCGCCCGCCACGTCAAGGCCGGCTGAGCCGGCGAACACAAATGAGGTCAGAAAAATCCGAGGACATGTGCCTCGGATTTTTCTCTGCGCGAAAAGAAAAAGGACCGGCGCCAGACACGGTCTGCGGGCCGATTGATTGGGCCGTCCGGGCCGATGAAGCCCGCGTGACACGCATCCCTTCTTATCCTGCGCCTGCCTTTGCGCGGTGGGGACAGGAAGCGGTCCTTCTGCTGGAAGGATCAACGATCGTTGAGGTGGTTCATCAGAACGCTGGCGATGTTGTCGCAGGAGGCCTGAACCGTGACTGCTCCAATATCGTGGGCCGCCATCGGCATGCCATAGACCACGCAGGAGTCCTTATCCTGGCCGATCGTGTAGGCCCCGGCCTTCCGCATCTCCAGCAGGCCGCTGGCCCCGTCCCGGCCCATCCCCGTCATGATGATACCGACCATGCGGCACCGGACCGAGGCGGCCATTGAGGAAAAGAGGACGTCCACCGAGGGTCGGTGCCCGCTCACCTTTTCGCCCGGGATACAGGAGAGCGTGTAGCGCTGGCCCATGCGCACGACCTTGGCCTGGTAATCCGCGGGCGCCACAAGCGCCAGACCGGGGCGGATCTCATCGCCGTTGACGGCCTCGCGCACTTCCATCTGGCATAGGCGGTTGAGGCGCTCGGCATACATCTTGGTGAACCCTACCGGCATGTGCTGTACGATCACCATGGCGGGTGTATTGGCTGGGAGCCGCCTGAGCACGTTCAGAGTGGCCTCTGTGCCGCCTGTGGAGGCGCCCAGGCCGATGATCGTCTGCTCCGGCGCCCCACCGCGGCCCAGACGCAGGGGAGCGGCCGGAGCGGGGGGGCGGGTCAGGCTGGTACGGGACAACCTGGCATGGGAGGCCACAATGATTTTATGGGTAAGGGCCTGCAGAAAGGATTCCAGGCTCTCTACCGCGTCGGGCTTGCGCACAAAGTCCACCGCTCCCGCCGCCAGCGCGTCGAAGACCCGGAGGTTCAGGGAGGAGACGAGAATGACGGGGAGGGGATGGGACGGGAGAAATCGCTTCAAAAAATCAATGCCGTTGATGCCGGGCATTTCTACATCCAGCGTCATAACATCAGGGGAGAGACGCTGGAGCTTTGTCCTTGCGTCCATGGCATTGACTGCATACCCCACCACCTCGATGCGGGGGGAGGCGGAAAGTCCCTGGATGATGACGCTGCGTGCCACAGCGGAATCGTCCACCACCAAAACACGGATCTTTCGACTTGTGGTCTGCATAAGTACCGGAACCTTTCTTTGCGAAATTTACTGGCGCGTCCCGAGTGGAACCTTCTGATAAACCGCCGGGGCGGCGGTCCGGAACAGTCGGGTCTGCCCCAGAGATTCGGAGTGGCTGATAAACAGGTATCCGGTTGGATGCAGGGCATCGTAAAAGCGCCGAACCAGGGCGTCCCGGGTCGCCTGATCAAAATAAATCATCACATTGCGGCAGAAAATTACATCAAATTTCAGCCGGAAGTGAATGGGCTCCATCAAGTTGAAGGTGCGGAAAATGACATTCTGCTTCAGTTGGGGCGCCGCCGTGTAGAGGCAGGCGGCGTCATCCTTTATAAAATAGCGCTTGAGCCACTCGCCGGGCATATCAGTGGGCAGCTTGTACTGTCCGGCCTTGGCCTTGGCCAGGGCCTGCTGGGAGATGTCGGTGGCCAGGATCCGGGTGTCCCATTGGGACGCCTGGGGCCCGAAAAACTCTTTCAGGTAGATGGAGAGCGTATAGGGCTCCTCGCCGCTGGAGCAGCCCGCGCTCCAGATGGAGAGGACCCGGTCTTTTTGATGGCGGCGGGAGAGCTCCGGCAGGATCACATCGCGGAAAAAGGTAAAATGGTCGGGTTCCCGCATAAAAAAGGTATAATTTGTGGTCAGCTTATTGAGTACCAGCTCCAGATCAGCGGGGTCCTGCTTTTGGAGCAGATGGTTCAAAAAAGTAGAGAAGTCCGGATACCCGCGCTCCCGGAGGGAGTGGGAAAGACGGCTGGTGATCAACTGCTTTTTTTTACTCAGATCGATCCCGTAGTTATCCTGAATAAAACGCACCATACGCTGAAAATCAGCGTCTGAAACGGCCATATCGCGAAACAGCATATTCAAAACAGGAGCCTGCACTTTCCGCCCTAGGGCTGATTGAGAATTTGAGGACAGTCAAAGACCAGCATAGTCTGCTCCTCGGACAGAGAACACATGCCGGAAACCAGATTCCGGGTGTCCTGAGAGGGAGAGGGCAGAATCAGGGCGGTATCCACGTCGATCATCTTCTGTACCGTGTCCACCAGAATGCCCACCAAGGTGTCCTCGATGTTGAGAATGATGATACAGTTGTCGCTCTGGCTGGGCTGGCCCAGCAGCAGGCGGATGTCTACAATGGGGATGATCTGTCCCCGCAGGTTGATGATTCCCCGAATGTAATTTGGCACCAAAGGCAGCGTGGTAATGGCGTGGTTGGTAATGATCTCCACCAAGTAATCCGCCGACACTCCGAAGAGCAGGTTGTCCGAGCGGAAGAGCAGATACTTTACCGTCTGGGCATCCAGTGCCGGCGCAGGTACGCGCTCCTCCGGCACGGCGTTGAATTGGTTATCCTGATCCATGGTTATAATGCCTCCTTAGCGAAAGGGAGAGTAGAGATTGGCCACATCCAGAATAATGCTGATGTTGCCGTCTCCCAAAATCGTGCATCCTGCGATGCCGCTGCGCTTGATGTTGAAACTGTTTAGATAGCTGGGCAGGGGCTTGACCACGACCTGCTGTTCGCCCAGCAGTTCATCCACAAACAGGCAGTAGGAGAGCTCGCCGGCCTCCAGCCAGATCAGGATGCCGTCCTCTACCTGGGTGCATCCCCCCTCAATCTGATAGAGATCCCGCATGCGCACCACAGGATAAAAACTGCCCATGCACTTGAATATCTCTCCGCCGGAAGCGTCGTGCACCAGCTGATTGGAGCAAATTTTGAAGGACTGGCGGATATTGTGGATGGGAATGGTGAAGATGGACCCCCCGACAGATACCTCCATACCGTCCATAATTGCCGTGGTCAGCGGGATCTTCAACGTGGTGGTCATACCTTTGCCCAGCTCGCTGGTGAGAGAAACGGTTCCGCCCACCGCCTCTACATTCTGCTTGACGACATCCATGCCGACGCCCCGGCCGGAAAACTCTGTCACCTCGGTATTGGTGGAAAAGCCGGGAGACATGAGAAAGTTGAGAATTTCCCGGTGGCTGTACTCCACGTCGGGGGAGGCAAGCCCGTTTTTGACGGCCTTGCGCAGCACGACCTCATCGTTGATGCCCTGGCCGTCATCCCTGATCTCAATGATGACCTCGCTGCCGGTCTGACGGGCGGAGAGGGTAATCTCACCAACGGGATTCTTGCCTGCACGGATGCGGTCCTGGACATCCTCCTCGATGCCGTGGTCCATGGAGTTGCGGACAATGTGCATGATGGGATCGCTGATGCTGTCCACGATCGTCTTGTCGATCTCCGTCTCCTCGCCCACCAGGGTGAGCTTGGCCTGCTTGTTGAGCTTTTTGCACATGTCCCGCACGATGCGGTGCATTTTCTGGAAGGTGGCGGACACGGGAACCATGCGCAGGGACATGGACACATCCTGAAGCTCATCCGTGAGCTTGCGCAGCTGCCGGGCAGATTTAGTAAACTCATCCAGGCGGAGGCCCTTCAGCTCGGGGGAGGAGGTTACCATGGATTCGGTGATGACGATCTCCCCCACCACGGCGGAGAGCTGATCCAGCTTGCTCAGGCTGACGCTGATCAGGCTCTCGCGGTGAGGCTGGGATGCAGGCTCGGCCTTGGGGGCCTCCCGGGAGGGGACCGGGGCCGCCGGCTTTTCCGTGGGAGAGGACTGGGGTTCCGGAGCGGCGGGTGGGGGCGCGGCCTGATCGATGGACTGGTAGGTGCGCACGGAGCCGGCGTTCGTGATCGCGTGGATTGCGGCATCCCGCTGGGCCTGATCCCGGAAATAGAGCATAAAGCCGGAGTCCACGATCTGCGCCGCCGTATCGGGGTTGTGACCCACATCGGCGGGAAGATATTGGAAGGCGTCCCCGGAGCCGCCGTCGCGGATTGTATTCACAAGCATGAATGCCCGCAGGTTCTCCATGCCGGCGCCCTCGTCAAAGAAGACCTGGAGGGCGTAGGGGAAGCCGGGAACGGCTGCCGGACCGGCATCTGCCGGAGCCTCCGGCGCAGCCGGCGGAGCCCCGGCCGGCGCAGCGGCGGAGCCATTTTGAATTTGCTGAATAAAACTATTAACTTTTTGGAGAAGACTGTCGATAGTCTGAGTGAGAGGTTGTCCGTTTTCGATGCGCTCGATTTCCCCACGGAAAAAGTCGATGATCTGGAACAGCAGGTCGAACAGGGCGGGGCGCAGTGCCTCCGGGACAATCTCCATGGATTTGTCACGGACAATGGCAAACAGATCCTCCGCCCGGTGTGCGATCGTCATCAGGGAGTTATATTCCATCATGGCTGAGGAGCCTTTGACCGTGTGCATGATGCGGAAGATCGTGTTGACATCCTCTTCGGAAAAGCTGTCCTTCTCCTCAGCGGCCAAAACAAGACTGTCAAGCTGCTCCAGCAGGGAATTGGTTTCGAAAAGGTATGCCTCTAAAATGCTGTCGGTTCCATTGCCCATCGGTACATCCTTCCTTTGCGTTGAACTTCTGATGTTTCAATCGGCAGGACCGGCCAAAAAATAAGAGCAGAAAGCAAAAAAGATACATGGAGTGGAGCCCGGACGCATTGCCGTCCGCTCCAGAAATTGAGATTTTAGAAAAGGGTGATTTGCACGTGGCGAATTTAGTGGGCGTGACCAATCCGGTTCCCAATTATGACGCCTCAAATAACAGCCGCACACTGCCGGCAGCCCCAAAGCCAAACGATACCCGGATCCAGAACATCCCGGACCCAAGCCGGGTGGGCCGGCCGGACGCCCGTACCGATCAGCAGGGAGCCAATGATGCGCTGAACTCTGGTGTGCTGCGCTATGATTCCAACTTTCAGTTTTTCCTGCAGCAAATGCGGGATATGCCGGAGCTGGGGGCGGAACTGTCCCGGATGGTCACGCTGGTGCAGGGAATGATAACCATGCCCGGTTTGGCGGAAGGCGTAACAGAAGAGTTATCCGGATTTCTGGAACTGCTCAAGATGGACCCCGATGCGTTCCGGCAGTTTTTTCAGACGCAGATGGAGGCGGGCAACCGGTTTGCAGGCCCCCTCTTCTCCCTGCTGAGGGAGGTCTATCAAAAGACGCCCGGCGACACCGTGCGGGCGGCAATTTTGAATTTTGCCAAACGATACAGTGATTTTTCCGCTACGGGCCACATTGGACGCAGCATGCTCTCCCTGCTTCGGCAGTTTTCGGACTATCTGCCCCAGAGCTGGCGGGGGCAGTTGGCGGAGCTGACGGGGAAGCTGGAAAACGGCCTGCAGGCCGGGGCGCGGGCAGAGAATTTAGAGCTGCTGCAGGGGCAGATCCTGCCGTACCTGGGTTCTTATATCAAGCGTTATCACGATATGGGAACAGCGCGGACGCTGCTTGGGATGCTGATGCTGCATATGGCCCGCTATGAAAACGGCGCGGAGGAGGGGGTCATGCTGGCGTTCCGGCAGCTGGGCGGCTATGGAGATACCCTGGCCGGCCTCAACCAGCTGGACGATCAGACGCTGTGGAAGCTGCTCCGGGAGAACCAGTTCACCAAGGCCGCCCAGGCGGATGTGTTTACAGAGCGGTTAGCCCAGACGGCGCAGCGGGCGCTGCAGGGGGAATATGGCACGGACCTGCGGGAGGCGTTTCAGGAGATCGTGCGGTCCATGCTGCTGAATGAGAGCGTGTTCCTCCCGCTGCACCATACCATGATCCCGCTGGAGTGGGAGGGCAGGCGGATGTACTCGGAGTTATGGGTGGACCCGGACGCGGAGGAGCGGGAGGAGGCCCGGGATGGGCGCGGGGATGGACATAAGATCCAGTTCCTGTTCAAGATGGACCTCCCCTCGTTGGGCTTTTTGGAGATGACGCTGGGGGCCGGAAAGGAGCAGGTGGATGTGAGTGTCTACGGTCCGGACCGTGTGACAGCCCATGGCGGCCTGATTGCGGAGGACTTGGGGCAGATCCTGGCCGATCACGGCCTGAAGGGGAGAAGCGTTCAGGTACAGAAGCAGACCCGTCCGCTGACGCTGACAGAAGTATTTCCGGGACTGTTTGAAGGGGAGCGCGGTATCAATGTCAAAATCTAAACAGGGCAGCTCCGGGCGTGCGGTGGCCCTGCAATATGGCCCGGGCAGCGGCGCGCCGGTGATAGTGGCGTCCGGCATGGGCCACCTGGCCGAGCGGATCGTAGAAGTAGCGGTGGACAGCGGCGTTCCGGTCTATGAGGACAATTCCCTGGCGACCATTCTCTCCCAGATGGAGCTGGGCAGAGAGATCCCGGAGGAGCTCTATCAGGCCATCGTGGACATTTACATTTACTTTCTGCAGTTTGACCCGTCGGACCCGGAGAAATACCGCCGGGAGCGCCGGGCACGGCTGGAGGCGAAGCAGGCAAAGGAGTGAGTATGCGATGAGCTATAAATACATGCTGCTGGACAGCCGGGGAGCCCCGGTGGCCCAGGGGATTTCCGAGGATGGACCGGAAAAAAACGTTTGGCAGCTCCGGATCGCCCGCGGGGATATCAAACGGGTGCTGGGGCATGAGTACATCAGCCTGGTGGGAACCTCGGAGCAGTTCCCGGCCATGGAGGGACGGATTGTCCAATGCCGGGACGATCTCATCTCGGTGGAGTCGGTGCGCATGCTGGGGGAGGAGGTGCGCCGCAACCTGCGCATGCCGGTGCGGTTTGAGAGCTTCCTCTATCCGGTCAGCGGCCGGTGGCACGGACGGATGCCGGTGTTGAGCAACGATCTGAGCTGCGGCGGAGTGGCCTTTTTCTGCGCCCGGAAGCTGGAGGTGAACGAGGTAGCCGAGATTGTAATCCCAGTTACAGCGGAGCCGCTGGTGCTCAGGGTAAAAATTTTACGGGAGCGGCCCTCTCCGGAGCCGATTCCCCTCTATTCAGCGGGATTTGTCGATATGCTCCGGGAGGAGGAAAATATGATCTGTGAGGCCGTGTTCAACCTTCAGTTCCGGTATACGGCAGAGATGTAAGCAGAGCAAGAGAAAGGATGGCGAAATGATGATGAATCTCTGGAAGGGAGCTGCGCGCCGTGTGGGCGCCACCCTGTTGGCATGCGTTCTGCTGCTGGGGCTGCTCCCGCAGCTGACCGATCGGGCCGGGGCAGCCTATACAGACTCCTATTTGCAGCAGATGGTGGATTGGGGCTTTATGCGGGGGGATATTTCAGGAAACCTCCGACCAAACAACCCGATTTCGCGGGCGGAGTTTGTGACGGTCATCAACCGGGCGCTGGGCTATGAGAGGCTGGGGGGCAATCCCTTCCAGGATGTGCCGGATTCCGCTTGGTATGCGGAGGATGTGGATATTGCCTATACGGAGGGCTATATCTCCGGCACATCCAAAACCACCTTTTCCCCCAACAGCAGCATCACCCGGGAGGAGGCGGCCATTATCCTCACCCGAAATCTGATGCTTCAGCCGGATACCGGTGAGAACACCAGCTTTACCGACAGCCGGGAGCTGAGCGAGTGGAGCCGGGGCTATATTGCCACGGCGGCCCGGTACGGCCTGGTTAACGGCTATCCGGACGGCAGCTTCCGCCCCAAGAACCAGATTACCCGCGGAGAGGCGGCGATCCTGGTAGTAAAGGCGGTGGGCACCCCGGTGCAGACAGCCGGAGTCCACAGCCTGGGGAGCACCTGGGGCAATGTGACCATTACAAGCTCCGGAGTCACCCTGAAGGATACCGTGGTGGGCGGTAACCTCTACATTACAGGCGGTGTGGATCTGGGCGAGATCACACTGGAGAATGTGACCGTGCTGGGCGAGATCGTTATCAGCGGCGGAGGCGTGAGCGAGGGCGGAGACGACAGCATCGTGCTGCGCAATGTGAACGCGCCCAAGCTGATCGTAGACAACATCCCCAACCAGCAGGTTTCCATCCGTGTGGAGGGCGACGGGGTCATTGAACATACCAGCGTGCGTACCAACGCCTATCTGGACGACCGCACTCCCGCCGGGTACGGCCTGAGCAAGATCACCCTGGAGGGGGAGGAGGGCCTTTCCCTCAACCTGGCGGGCAATGTCAAGGAGGTCACGAACCTGACGCCCAAGTCCAACATTGGTGTCGCCAGCGGACATGTGGACACCATCAATGTGGACGAAAAGGCCACGAATTCGACCCTGAACATTGCCTCGGGCGCTGAGGTGGACAATGTGAACCTGGATGTGGCCACCACCGTGACCGGAGATGGGGACATCGGACACCTGACCGTCAACGCCCCGGGCAGCACAGTGACGATGCTGCCGGATCAGATCACCATCCGCCCTGGCGTGGAGGCCGATATCGACGGGGAGAAGATGGACAGTGAAGCGGCGGCGGAGGCTTCGGCGGACCCAAGGCTGCTGGCTGGCTACCCGGAGGTCACGGACCTGGCGCCCACCAGCGCCACCGCCCGGTTCAGCGCCAATAAGAGGGGAACCGTCTATTGGGCGGTCACCTCGGTGACTGACGGCTCCGTGGGGGTGGAGGATTTGATTAATCCCTCGTCTTACAGCCCAAAGATCGTCAAGAGCGGCACCCTGAGCCTGACTGGCTCCAGCCAGCCGGGCAGTGTCAAAATCAGCGGCCTGACCTCCGACGGCTCCTATTACCTGTCCACCGTCTTTGTGGACGCGCGGGAGGAGCGGAGTCCGCTGAAGGTCATCTCCTTTACCACGCCGGACAACACCGTGCCTAATTTTGCCTCCGGCTACCCCTATATGTCTAAAATCACCAGCACCTCCGGGCAGGTGACCACTATGGCGACCAAGTCCTGCCGGCTGTACTGGGCAGTGCTGCCCAAGGGGGCGGCCGCCCCCACGGCCAACGACTTTAAGGCCAACGCGGTCAGCGGCAATTTGGGCTTTGGAACCCTCGATGTGACCAAGAATGTCTCCTATACATTTGATGTGAACAACGTCCCTCTGGAGGAGTTGGAGTCCTACGACCTGTACCTGTGGCTCACCGATGTGGGCGGCGGACAGAGTTCCGCCGTCAAAAAGGTGTCCTTTACCACGGTAGACGGTACACCGCCCCGCTTTAATACCAACCCTACAATAAATAAGGTGAACGCCACCTCTGTGGGGCTGTATGCCAATCTGAACGAGGCGGGCACTCTGTACTGGGTGGTGGTGAAGGAGGGGGAGGAGTACCCCAAACCGCTGGCCGGACAGTCCGGGAAGGTGGATTTGAGCAGCGACAACGCCAAACTCCAGGTGTCGGCCGGTATGAACGCACTCAAAAGCGGGAAGGCTACCATGACCGAGGGGAAAGACGTCTCCTTTACCGTCAGCGGCCTGGAGAAAGAAACTGCTTATGACCTCTATTATGTGGCCCAGGATAAGGCGGGCAACTACTCGGAGACGGTGGGAAAGATTACGATCCATACCCTGGACCCCAATGCGCCAACTGTGACTCAGGAGTTCACCAAGTATAACGGAACAGACACCACAACCCCCCTGCCCAATACCGATGTCCGGCTGGTGTTCAGCGAGGGGATCCAGGACGCGGGGACAAATCAGAACCTGTATGAGCTCTATCAGAAGGTGGCGGCCGGCACCGAGCCGAAGTCCAAGCTGGCCGGGCTGCTGCGGGACAGCATCAAGCTCTACCAAGACACCGGAAACGGCCCGGCCACTCAGGTTGTGGATTATAAGGATGACAAGGACAACTGGACGATCAATTATGAGAATGTGGTGATCAAGCAGGAGGATGGCAAGACGGTGGTCGTGTTCCCGGGTTCGGGCGGAAGTGCCGATGCCGCCCTCAACCTCCAGAGCGGCGCGACCTATTACTTTGAGATCGAGGCCGGAAAGATCGCGGACACCTCTGAGAGTAAGAATGCTATGGGGAAGGTGACTCTGGACAAGTTTACAACGGTGTTTGCGCAGGTCAACCTGTCCACGGTCAACCGATCTGAAATCACGGTCGGATCGGGTCCCGATAGTAAAATGGTTAACGCGGTATGGAAGCTGGACCCTGTGACCACAGATAAAGTGGGCGACTCCATTGATTGGGATATGCTCATTTGGACGGATACCAATCTGAGCTTTAACCTCTACCGGAGCACCGGCGGAGGTCCGTGGGAGCTGTTGAACAAAAATGGTGAAATGACAATTACGCTTTCCTCTGCGACTGAAGGCTTTCTCGGCGTGAGCCTGACCAAGGATTTCTTGAAGGTGGGCGAAACAATGACCGATTTTGACCCGCTCAACGAACTCAAGGAAGGACAGACCTACGAGTACGCCATGGAATTTACCAGCGTGAACGGGGAGAGGGACAAGCAGGCCTGGAACGGACGGGTCAATATCCGCGTCAACGTGGTGGCAGGAAAAGACAATGATCTGCGTATGATGGCTACGTCGGTGACGGAACAGAACTGGACGGACACAGTGGTCAACGGCGATCTCACAGACATTGGACTGCCAAAAAACTTCACATTGAAAGTGCCCTTCAGCGACCAGAGTATCCCGGAGTTTACAAGCGGATACCCCAGGTTTACTCCGGGTGCGACCGATGCACAGATGGAGCTGCTGCTGAACCGGCCGGGTACGGTCTACTATGTGGTGGCGCCGAAAGGGGATATCCTGACAACAGACAAAGACGGTAAGAACTATAAGGATGAGCCTCACTATTCCAGCCTCCCAACAGAGGGCGACAATACAATTACTATGCCCTCTTTCAATCAGCCGCAGGTCATGGATATTCTGAATCCGGAGAAGAGTTACAGTAAAAATCCAAGCATCAAGTATGACAACATTGCATGTCAGTCCAGCGTGGTAAAGCTTTCGGTGAAGGATCTGTCTCCGAAGACGGACTATATCGTTTACTTTGTCATTCAGAATACGGCCCAGAACTATTCTGAGGTACAGTGTTACCGTTTTACCACGACAGATGTGGGAACGCCCTATATTACGCTGAACAACCAGAGCCCGGATGTACAGTTTAAAACTTCGGAGAGTTCGGAACTGAATTATGTCCTGGTGGCGTATAATCAGATTCCGGATTTCCTCAAAGGAAAATTTGCCACGGAAGGCAATATGGGCACAGAGAATCTGGAAAAATTCCGGAAATCTGGCCTGGATCAGGATATGACGATCCTTGAGGCGCTGATCGAAACGGTGCGTCAGGGAAGCGGAAACGAGGGCCCATCGGTCTTTGATATGTATGCAAGTGCATCCATCCGTGACCGCGTTGGAAAATTGATCCGGCGCAATCAATCCGGCGACAGCATGACGACGGTGGCGTCCGGCCCGATCAGCCTGGAGAAAAATGTACCGCAGGTAAAGCAGTTTGAGCAGTACATGAACATGAATACACTCTATTACTGTCTCGCGGTTGCCCGGAACAAGGACGGCACGGAGGATGGCTTTAAGGCGATCGGCGGGGTCAACATCCCGGACAATGATCCGCCGGTTCTCACCGTAACGGGTGGAAAGGCCAGCCCCACGAATAAAGGCTGGTCCGGAACGGTGACATTTTCGTTCAGTGAAAATCTGTATTGGCTGAGCGAGGACCGGCAGACGCTCAAGGAGGTCTGGACAAAAGAGCCTGTGAATGCAACCCAGGGCCAGAAGGCGGTCTATATTCTCGACAATGCCTTCGGCATCGGCGGAAGCGCGGCGAAGAAGCTGAAGCTGGAGAGCGGGGCGCTTGCCTCCCCAAGCGGCACGTTCACATTCAGCTATGACGGCGTTGTGGAGGGAGACACGCTGGTATTCTTTACCACCGGTTACGCCAGCGACATGAACATGAACGGACGTGGGATGGAGGCAAAAACAAAAACCATCCTGACCTATGTGACAGAGGCAGGCGGCACCGGGAATTTCCTGACAAACGGACGTTTTGTCATTACGCAAGGTGCGATCGAGGGAGATTCTCCCACTACGTAGCTGAGAATCATGTTGCAGAGCAGGGGAAGGGCAGGGCATGTCCTTCCCTTGCTTTCCAGAGAACAAAGGAGTGATTTTCTGTGAAAAAGAAGGTAGGGGTAAGGGTGCTGTCCCTCCTCCTTTCCTGTGTTTTGCTGGGGACGATGCTCCCGGCGGCGGTGGCGGCAGATCCGGCGCCGAACGACGGGATTACGGTAGACCCATCGAGTATTGCCCTGACAGAGGGCGAGTCCCTCCCGATTAAGGCCAGCGTGACATGGAATGGAGCTGCGCTTGATGAGGACGGGCTGAAAGGCGCGGGGCTGTCGATCCACTGGGAGAGTGGGGACAGCAGCCGGGTAAGCGTGGAATCAACAGGCACCCTGACCACAAAAGTGACGGCCCTGAAAACGGCGGAAACGACCGACGAAAAAGAGGTTACCATCACCGCCTATCTGAAAAGAGACACAGTTGAGATCAACAAAGCAAGCTGTACGGTCACGGTGAAGCCGGCGGTCACTCCTGGAATATCCATTGATCCGCCTGCCGTTACGGAGATTGACATTGGGCAGACCCTCCAACTCACCGCCAAGGTCACGCCGGAGGGGGCCCCTCTGACCTGGAGAAGCGAAAATCCCTCGGTTGCCACCGTGAACAGCGCTACGGGGGAAGTCAAAGGCGCGGCCCCCGGCAAGGCCGTCATTACGGCGATTTCAGGGAGCAATACGGACACCTGTGAGATCACGGTAAAAGGGATACTTCTGGATGAAACCTCCCTGACCATGAACGAACGTGACACCCACACGCTGAAAGCGACGCCTTATGGCTCGCTGGGGACGTTGAAGTGGACAAGCAGCAGACCCGAAGTCGTCACGGTCACCGGGGAAGGCTACCTCTATGCCAAGGCCCAGGGGGATGCGGTGATTACGGTTTCCGATACCAGCGGGAATTATCAGGCCGCCTGCTCCGTCACCGTCAAGCGCAACACCGCCGATATCATTTTCGGCTCGGCGGGGGCGGGGGAGCCGCTGAACTTCTCCTCCCTCCGGTCTGACCTGCAAAACCAATGCAGCAGCGTATTGGGAAGCTCTCTGAGCTACATCAGCGGACTGACGGTGGACACCCGGCAGGGCACCCTCTACTACCAGTATAAATCCGAGGGAGATACCGGAACGGGCGTGGGTACCGGGGAGCGGTACTATGTTGATCCCCCTCTGGGCCAGATGTCCCTCTCGGAGCTGTATTTTGTGCCGAAGGCGGATTTCAGCGGAACAGCGGTCATCCACTATACCGGCTATGCCAGCGGAAGCTCCTTTTTCCAGGGGACGATCGAGGTCACCGTGGAGGAGCAGGAGGATGTCTCCTACTCCGTGGCCGGGCAGCAGCCCCTCTCGCTAAACGCGGATGACTTTAACCGGATTTGCCGCAGCCACACCGGCCGGGAATTGAGCTATGTCGTTTTTTCCCAGCCGGACAGCGGCCGGGGGACGCTCTATTACAACTACATCTCCGAGCAGAATTACGGCAGCAAGGTGGACACCTCCAAGCAGTATAAGCGCAGCGGAAGCCCCAACCTGTCCGACGTCACCTTTGTGGCTGCCGCAGGCTACCGGGGCGAGGTGGTGATCCCCTATACCGGCTATGACAGCAACGGAAGCTCCTTCCGCGGACGGATTACCATCCGCGTCTCTCAGGCCCAGAACACCGGGGATCTCACCTACTCCATTGCCCAGGGCGGCAAGGTGACCTTTGACGACGACGATTTTAACGACCTGTCCAAGGCGGTAACAGGCTACGCCCTGGATTACGTACAGTTTGAGCGGCCGGATTCCTCCAAAGGGG
Source organism: Clostridiales bacterium (assembly GCA_018374635.1). Classification (GTDB taxonomy): domain Bacteria; phylum Bacillota; class Clostridia; order Oscillospirales; family Oscillospiraceae; genus Pseudoflavonifractor_A. The sequence continues at coordinate 1,955 of JAHAEW010000072.1, read as the reverse complement.
CGCTTTACTACGACTACTCCAGCAATGGCGGCTATGACAGCCAGGTGACGGAGGGGCGCAGCTACTACCGCTCTTCCTCCCCCTATCTCCGGCGTGTCACATTTGTGGCAGGGAAGGATTATTCCGGCACGGTCAGTATCCCATTTACCGGCTGGGACACCAAGGGCAACCGTTTTTCTGGCACAGTGGCGGTGGAGGTGGGGCGCACGGGTGACGGCGATGTGCGCTATTCCACATACCAGAACGGACGGGTCGCCTTTGATGACGGCGATTTCAACACCTTGTGCCGGGAGCTGACCGGCAGTACGCTGAACTATGTGCGCTTTGAGCTTCCGGACGCTTCGGAGGGAACGCTGTATTATAATTACAGAAACGGCAGCTACGACAGCAAGGTATCCGAAAGCCGGAACTACTACCGCTCCAGCAGCCCCTATTTGGACCGGATTACATTTGTCCCCAAGAAGGATTTCTCCGGCACGGTGGACATCCCGTTTACCGGCTGGAGTTCCGAGGGAGAGAAGTTCTATGGCACGGTGGTCATTGGTGTGGACAGCGGCGACACCACCATACGCTATCAGACAAAACACGGAAAGCCTGCCGCATTCGCGGACGGGGACTTTGACGATTTGTCGGAGATGCTGACCGGAGAGCACCTGAACTATGTGCGCTTCCAGCTGCCGGACTCCGACGAGGGCACCCTCTACTACGACTACGATGACGGGAAATACGCCAGCAAGGTGTCGTCCAGCCGGAATTACTACCGCTCCAGCAGCGCCTATCTGGAACGGGTCTCCTTTGTGCCGGACGAAAACTTCTATGGCACGGTGAAAATCGGTTTTACCGGATGGAATACAAAGGGGGAGCGCTTTGAGGGCACCATTGAGGTTACGGTGGAAGAACCGGCTGGTGCCAGCGAGATGGTATATACTACCCTGGGAACGGCGCTGGCCTTCCACAGCCAGGATTTTCGTACCGCCTGCGCCGCACGCGGAGAGGGGGAACTGCGGGAGGTGCGCTTTACATCCCTGCCCTCCGGGAGCGCGGGGCGGCTGTACTACAACTACCAGGATATCCGCGAAAAGGGGACGGAAGTGCGCGCCGGCACCAAGTACACCCCGGACGGCAGTCCGAACCTCTCGGATCTCACCTTCCTGCCCAAGGCGGGCTTCACCGGCAGCGTCCAGATTGGCTATGAGGGGACAGACAGTCGTGGGAAGACCTTCCGTGGGCAGATCCGCATCCAGGTCGATCAGGGATCGGGCTCTCGTTACTTCCAGGATATGGGCGGTTATGCCTGGGCTGCGCCCTGCGCGGACCTGCTGTATGAGGCCGGTGTAGTAACGGGCACCGGCAGTCAGCGCTACCGCCCCGCCGACGCGGTGAGCCGGGGGGATTTCATGCTGATGCTCTACCAGGCTTTCCAGCTTCCCACGGCCGGCGGCGCTGGGTTTCCCGACGTTCCATCAGACAGTTACTATGCCCAGGCGATCCAGGCGGCACGGGCAGCCGGAATCGCCAGCGGCTATCCGGACGGGGGCTTCCATCCGCAGGAGCCTGTCACCCGGCAGGATGCCATGGTGCTTCTGGAGCGCGCCATGCAGGCCACGGGCTGGAGCCTTGGGACAGCGAATACCAGTTATCTCTCTGGATTCCGGGACGGCGGCATGGTGGCGCCCTATGCGCAGGAGGCCATGTCCTATATGATAGAGTATGGTATCATTACCGGCACGCCGGAACAAATGCTGAATCCCATACAGTCGATTTCACGGGCGGAAATGGCGGTTATGCTTGCGCGTGCACTGACTTTCTAAAAGAATGGAAGGCCCCCCGCCATAGTGGAAACACTATGGCGGGGGGCCTCAGCGTGTCGAAAAACTTCGACACGCTTCTCAAAAATGCAAGCATTTTTTCGAGGGGATGCAGGCCGCTGCGCGCACTCGCTTTCGCTCGCACAC
>JAHAEW010000071.1 GCA_018374635.1 Clostridiales bacterium | reverse complement strand
CTCCGCCCCCATGAAATTCATCACCCGGTAGAAGCCCTCGGCGGTGAAGCGCTTGAAGAAGGTGTCCTTTTTCCGGGAGGAGCGCACGCCGTAGACCACGTCGCACCCGGCGTAGTACTGCTCCACCATGGCGTCCACCGCGTCGATGTCGTCCTGCAGATCCGCGTCCATGGAGATGGCCATGTCGCACCGATCCGCAGATATCATTAATCCGGCCAGCAGCGCGTTTTGGTGCCCGCGATTGCGGGACAGATCTATTCCGCTAAACAGGGGACACTCCCCATGGAGCATTTCAATAATATTCCAAGTTTTATCTCTAGAGCCGTCGTTGACAAATAGCACCCGACTCTGCTCCGAGATCCTGCCCGCCGCCATCAGCCCCTCCAGCTTCGCGCGCAGCCGCCGGGAAGTCTCGGGCAACACCTCCTCCTCGTTATAACAAGGGACAACAATGTAGAGTATATCTGCCATCAAAACCGTTTCCTTTCTATTCCAGCGCTTGACATTCTGATTGATTTTGGGGGGACTTATTACTCACTTCCCCTCCGGCCACGCCTGCTCCAATCATGAGAAGCATTGGAAGGATAGAATAATGGTAGCGTCCAGCTACTTCTACCAACATCTGCGCACAAGTCAGTCCGATAACGTAAAGTGGGGCTAATAAGGTTAGATAATTTTGTTCTCTTTTCCACAATTTAATGGCTCCTACAATCGCCAGTAAAACTGCGGTATAGTAAAAAGTATTGCAGAGGAACGAAAAGAGTGTGGTATGCCGTAATACAGCTGAGGAATAACCCACACAAGTGTCATCAGATCCCAAAAACGTTCGGAGCTTTTGTATAAACAGCAATGCGAAATCTATTTCGCCAGATGAAATCCTTTCCTCAGCCTCTGCTAATAACTGTTCCTGTGTCCACTGAGCTGTCGCCCCTGGCTGATCGCTATAATAGTACAAACGATCGCTATCCTCTTGATTCCATCTTCCGCTAGACTCCGGATTAAAACCAACAAGAAAGCTGTAACCAGGCGTTTGAGAAGGTTCTTCGCCAATGCGTTCAGCAATATGCTGGTTCCATATAGGTCCCAGAATAAAGTAGGTCGAAAGTAGGCAAACAATACAGAGGCTCCACCACCACCTCCATTTGTGCATCAAGAGCTTTCCTGTATTCAATAGAGCCACCCAAATCAAAAGGGCAATCACCAGCACAGCCGCAATGGGGCGCACACCGTTGACCAGTCTCAATATAACCCCACATGAGATACCGACAGCAGGTGCCAGAAATAGCGGATAACTTCTGAGTACGGTACATACCTCCGCCTCTGTCAAAACCAATAAAACCGCCAGAATCAGTGTTGTATACAATGGTTCAGACAGAATCAAGCTGTTATAAATGGTCTGGGAAGGGCAAAGTATCCATAGCAAATAACCTACTGCTCCTGCAGTAAGATTGAACCATCGCATACACAGACGAAATATAATGCTTCCGCTACAAATAGTAAGTAGTAAGTTCAACACAGGTCCCAGCATAGGGCTAGTCCCCCAAACCTTCACAAACCAACTCAGGAAGCTTGAATAACCAAAAATATGCGGAAACAGGGCCATATACCGCCCACCATATATTGTGTTGTGAGTCGCCAGTGATTGAGCATATCCCCAGAATACCGAATAGTCTCCTGCAATAGGGACTCTTACTTTCAAAATCCAGATTCCCTTTATAACAACACAAATGATCGTAAGTGCTATCCAAATTTTTAGTGCACCCAAATGCACAGTTCTCTGTGCAACCAGCAAAACGGTCTTAAAAAATAGCAATACACAAAATATCGCAGCAAGAAATGCTACAAAATATTCTTTTTGGTTCGTAATGCCGAGAAAAACTGCAATGCCCATTAAAATTAGAAAAATTGTCAACATCCATTTTTTCATCAGATTTGAAGATTGGGCTAAATATCTCCCCATTCTGCTATTCTCACCTCACCAAGTCTCTGGCCATTTTTCATATTGTGATACCGACCTATATTTTTATATGCCGACAAAACGCTGTTTTGTGACACAAATCTCAAAAATATCAGGGGTAGCCATAAGCTACCCCTGATATCGTAATGTACTATCTGTGGCCATATTCTGCTTCAGAGTGGACTTATATCATTAGCTGTTAAAGAACGCCTTCAAATAATTTTGCACTGTCTTATTCATTGTATTTGTTGCGTCGCTCGCATAAAATGCAATCGGAACAGAATCCTTGATCGGTGTAAATACTTGAGTATAGGCCCAGTATCGGTTATTTTCCGCTGCATTTATTACGCCGTCATCAATCTCCATAGTCACACCAATTACAGTATCAGAGGTCTTTGTCCCGTAGGCCCTTCCGTTATAGTCGTAAACAACATTATCCTGTGCACTATCTCTTACAGAATAAAGGTTGTTTACGGCCGACGAATTGAAGTAGTAACCAGGCTGAATACATGCGTAGTCAAAAATGTCCAGCCTATTAATTACATTACCTGTACGGAGAAAATTTCCATCATCAGTCGGTGCCATATAGGGACACCAAAGGAACTGTTTCCCCATGCTTCTGACCTTGGTTCCAATTGAGTCCATCAAATCAACCAGTTGATTCCCGAAATTAGTGGAAGGTGAATTTACATTGAATGGAGTGTATCCGGTTACAATAGCCTCTGTTCCCCAATAGAACCCGTGCACATAATCATCAAAGTCCGCTGGCCCGATTAGTTCCTCCAATTTATCCATATAGAGCTTATAGGGGGTTTCGAAGTTATCTGCCAGAGTCTTAAAATCAACAGTTGGAAGCGGCAACCAAATAGCTAAATCACTGCTTTCATCCGAGGCAGTAATTAGCCTATCTACCAGCAAGGCGACATTTTCTGCCAAGCTATCCAAAGTAACTTTACCATACCCGCCTTTGAGTCCAGAATATATTCCATCCAACTGTTTTTGGATAGAGCTTACACTTTGTCCTGCGTCGATATCTTTGCTGGTAATTCTGTCAATATCCTCCTGGCTAACAATTTCTTGCATACCTTTGTCTAAATCAAATGAGTTATATCGAGTATTGCCACTACAGATGATAAATTCGTGAGTCATATTCCATAGCGTCTCAAGGTCACCATCTTTATAAGTCGGATACTTAGCCGATCCATTGTTTGTAGTAAAACCAGTATACAGGAGTAGAGCTTGAGGCAACTTGCTCTGAGAGTATGCACTAGCAGATACGGTAAAGACCGTAGGAACTAACATGGCTACTGCGAGGAAAATGCCTATAATCCGCTTTTTCATATAGACTCCTTTCACCGTTCTGGGTAACATCTTTTCAAGCAGAGGGATACCCTGTTGTGTCCATCTTTGGCGGACTATACAGTGCTCATCGGACTCACCACCCTTGTACTGGGCTAATTCCCTGAGCGCTGTCGATTGTTACACCTGTCCGGCGAAAAAAGCTGTCTATTGTTTAATTCAGAACCGCAAAAAAGAACCGCCTAGAGTGAGTCCCTCCAGGCGGTTCTTTTTCTGTTCTGCTCTATTAATTTTTAAGGAATATTTTTATGAAAATCCTCTATCATCGCCGCTATCTCATTACTCAAATCCAGCGGATCCTTTTCTTCAAGAACTCCTAAATATATATCCACAAGTCTTGAATCATAGCTAAACTCTGTCATTTGCTCCATTTTTTCTTCCAACTCAGCTAATACCTCATCCGCAGATAATTTTCTAAGACGACATAGTAATTCTTCCGAAGTCTCCGGTTTATCCCCATAAGAATCATGTCCCATCGGATGCTTCCCCCAGATATCAGATTCAAGGCACAAGAATCACAACATATTTCCGTTCTGAAGCTTGATATATCGCTGCTTTGCACGGTATATCCTGACTCGGCAAACACCCTCTGACACTTTTAGTCGTACAGCTATTTCTGCATATGGCATTTCATCGATCAAATGCCATACCAATAACTTCCGGTCGGATTCGCTGAGGCCGTTCGGGAATAAATCATCTACCCCAAAGTCATACTGATCCTGTACAGGAAAATCTGTGGTCAGCGGCGTTTCCTTTCGATAGTTTAGGTATCTCAACTTATGTAAGATCTCGTTGCCAAGTGTCTTCATCAGAAAGCCTTCTAAATTAGGATGATCCTTCACTCTTATTCGAGATTCCCACAGGATAACAAATGTATCATGTACAACCTCTTGCGCGAGTTCTTTGTCTCCCAATCTTCTAACAGCTATCTTCAGCATTTTAGGAATATATGTTGTATATGCACATTCGAACCATTCCGCATAATCAGGTTCCGGCATGCCCATACCTTCTTTCGTAATCATAATATGGATGCTGAAAATTGTCAATCAAAGAAAGTAACAATACCATTTTGCGCGATAAGGGGTGTGTAAGTGTGGACATCTACTATCTAATACCAGATCCAAGATATTATGTGACAATTTTCACTATTTTTTGTTTTGCACTCTCAAATGTGTTGTAGATATAATCTTCTTTACTATAGACTTTTTATATCATGTAATTATATAATTAGGCTGTATAAAGCTATAAATACTTCTCATCCCTACTGGTAGAATTGTTTGTGTGTAAGGGATGTGTGAAGTATGGACGATATCTTAAAGAAACGCCTACAGATTCTTGGTTTAAGAATTGCTTATTTTAGAAAACGGCGTGGACTTACCCAAGAACAACTTGCCGACAAGGTAGGCATGAGCTGGTCATACCTCGCTAAGATTGAGGCAAATAATAGCGATACTCCACATGCCATATCTTTGGAATATCTATTTGCAATATCTGATGTTTTAGGTATATCAGTATCAAGACTATTTGACGATTTAGACTAGGTCATTTACCTGTCAAAAAGGTCGTGAATAGCGGGCAACTGAACGCTCCTGGAGGGAATAACATGGATCTTACACATACGCGGGATGAATCCTCATGGCTTCCGCTGAAGCGTGAGGATTCTACATTTTTTCTGAAATTGATGCAGCAATCGTCTGAAGGACTCCGCAACATGATATTAAGTTATTTAACTTTCTATAACCTTGGCAATAAGGATTTGGAAGATATCTATGACTTGACCTTTTTAAGCGCAATTCAAAATATAGAAAAGCTCCGAGCAAGCCCCAATCCGGTCGGATGGCTGTACCGGGCTGCACGCTTTCATATCTCCCATCTAAAGCGATCAGAAAGTCGTCTCATTCGCTTTCCCGATCTTCACACACCCCTATCTACAGAGGACGACTTCCATCTCAGCCTATCAGAAATCCTTCCCAACAACCTAAAAGCTGATGACGTTCAGCTATTGACTCTACGTTATACTTATAGGCTCTCCATACGGGACATTGCAGAGCAATTGTCTCTGAGCGAAGATTCCGTAAAACAACGCCTAAAGCGATTGAGGGATCGCCTTAGGAAAGGGCTGAGTGATGACTCATAAAACTTTATGTACCCTGGTGGCCCCGCACTGCTCACAGTTGAATGGGGTAGCACATGGAGCGGTCGCGTGCATGGTGCAGCTTAGTTCTGGCCTATGTGTTCAGATCTCAGACTGGGCCGTTGTAGGTGGCACATAGTTGTATTTTACTTTTTCACTTTTTCAAAAGATTTTGTCACAAAATAAAATCCTACTGGTATTACAGTTAGGAGGGTAAATATGAACGAGTATAATAAGCGATTTGAGAATTTCTGTACTCAAATCCGTAGTTCCGCAAAGGGTAAAACCCCATTGGATCTTCTCTCTGAACTGGATTTGGCGCTTGAAGAGGCCAGCCTGACCGGCAACGAAGTAGATCCCGCTTTAGCAGATGCCTATATCGCTATCGCACAAGAAATGAGGGAGCTTCCCCCCGCCCCCTCCGGCGAGGAGCTTGCCGAACACTTTTTGGAGCGGCACGGCAATCTGTTCCATCACGCTCCCAACAGCGCCGCCGCTCTGCCCAGCGTCCATCGCCCCCGGCGCCGAAGGGTGCTCGGTATACTGGTCGCCGTCATGGTTGTTTTTCTTGCCCTGATGATGTCGGCCTACGGCCAAAAGGCCATAGAGTACGTGACCAAGTTCACGGATAAAAACCTGTATATAAATTCCGGCGGTGCATCTGCGGCCGATCTTGATTTTGACGAGCCGGATGACACCGGATACCGCTCCCTGGAGGAGGTTCTCAGCGCCAATGGCATCACCGGAGTCTGCCCAACCTGGCTTCCAGGTGGATATGAGCTCTCTATGCTCTATGTTCCATCGACGCCCTCGTATGGATCCTTTGGTGCATATTATGTAAATCCGCTGATCCCGGACAGCTCGATTGTAGTCGCTATTGACCGTTATCCCGGCGACGTTCCCTCCTCCTCTATTCCGAAGGATCCAAACTCTGAAGAGCTTTATCGGTCTGGCGGCGTGGAGCACTACATTATGACAAATACTACCCATGTGGTCGGAGCCTGGGTAAACAACCATTGCCTATGCACGATCTCCGGCACGATAACCCGGCAGGAGATGAAGGACGTCATAGATTCCATTTATGAAGGAGAGTAATTTATGTTAAAACCGCTATTCCGTTGCATCACCGCTATCGCCCTCTCTTTTTGTGTTACTCTTATCCCCGTCTTCGCGGTCGAACAATCCGCTAATAGCAGCTCCACTCCATTTTCAAGCGAATATCTAGCTCGTTGCAGTATATCCTTGTCCAGCGGCGGCTCAGGAAAGGTATCAGTCTCTTTTACAGTAAGTGCAAAGTCTTCTATGGACAAACTGGGTGCACAGTCTATCGAGATTGAACAGAATACCGGCAATGGCTGGCGTACATACAAGACCTATACCGGGACATCGACGAACGACTTTTATGATTATGATACGTTCTTGTATGACCATAAGTTTTCGTTCACCGGGACATCGGGTGTCTCTTACCGTGCGGTATTAACGGCCTATGCGCAGAATAGCTCAGGTTCTGAAACCGATACAGCTATAAGCGATCCGTTTACCTGTCTGTGAGCGCCTTCCCTGTGGTTGCCTCTTCCATTTATCTCCTGCTACTTATTCGAGGTGTACTTTCTATTTGATTTAGAATCTTGCAAGCAATGCCTGTGTTAATACACACGCCTGTTTGCTTGTTGTGTGCAGTGCCCCCAAGCCTCCTTGAACAGCTCCGTACCGGAGCTGGCTACGCGTCCTGCGGACGCTAAAGAGCATGGTCAGATTACTTCTGCCACTAATAGGAATTGGGAGGAGGGAAACCCATGAATTATTAAGTCCCATTTCGTAAGATTAATCTTACGTTAGTAATCCGCAGATCCTAATACCCACTATGGAAGGAGAACTATTATGAAAAGGACTATAAATGCGATTGCGGTATTCACAGCCCTTTGCGTAGTTTTGACCACCAGCTGCTTTGCTGCTGATTCTTCGACTCTCCATAATTCTGATTCTTCTCAATACATTGTTACAAATTTTCGCATTGACGGGGCTGAGAGGGAGTGCATTGCGGAAATCACTAATACTCCCTCAACCGAACCTGGAGTTATCGCTCATCGAGTTTCCTATTATATACCTACTACAGATGACCAACAGATAGAAACAGACCGAATAATCTCTCAGATTGAAAGCGGAATCACACCATTTGCCCATTCTAGTCAGAATGATATTTTTTATGAATGTCAATTTGTCCTAGAAATCCTAGAAAAGCGTGAACCCCAAATCATTAAGATTGATGGGGAGTATGTTGACTTCAACTATATTCAAATTGAGGAAGTTAACTATGGAAACTTTCCCCACCCCGCTGGTGAAGGGCGTGTAAATGTAAGTGATGAAGAGATCATAATCCGTCAAATCGGATACAATAAATATCCAGGCACACCTTCTTCTAAAGAAGTTTCTTTTGAGCATATAATTTCGGCCGAACCTGGTTCCGGATTCCACGTCCGAAACGAGGATAGTCTACTACAGTGGACGCCCCCATCAACTTGGGAACCAGTTGCTGATGTAGAAGGTTATGGAGTATTATGTGTTGCTGGACATTACGGTGCCACAGTAAGAAATTCGATGGGGGAGACCTGCGAAATTGATCTGGTTTGCAATGTCGCAAGCACTTCTATATGGGGCTAGACATTATGAAACCATTTCGATACCTCGTTACTTACATTGCAATCGTCTTTCTTATCGTCTTTTTTGGATACCTGAATGTGCAAAGATTTAACCTTTATGAAATACTCCCTTTTAAATGCGTGTTACTTATCGAACAGTTAATCATTCCACTTTTCCCTTTTATATTTGGTACACTCCTAGGCCGTAATTGGAAGTATTTGAGTCTTAGTCGGTGGCATATTATTCTGAATATAGTCCTACTTATTGTTCTATTACCTCTAGGATTTACAGAACTGACGGTAGCTATTTGGGGTGCTCCTAGCTTTTTAGGCTCTCTAGCAAAGATTGCTGGTACCAGCGGGACACGAATACTATTTCTGGTTTTTACTGGTATGCTCTTTGGTCGACTAACACTATTCATTCATAGACTGCCGTTAACTAAGACGCAATAAAAGTATAAATCCAATCTTATTGCGATCCAAAACATTAGCTTTAGTACAGGGCACAGTTAGCAGCGAAGCTGACTGTGCCCTTTTCCTGTGCGTTGCCTCCACGCTCGGTATTCTGCAAAATGCGGTCTACGTTGGCCTTGACGGTCAGCAGCTCCCGCGCTTCGTCGCGGGCCTTGCGCAGCTCTGTGTAGGCCGCCTTTTTCTCCGCCAGCAGCGCGGCGTACTCAGCCTGCAAGTCCTTCACCTTTGGCAGCTTCTTGACGTTCAGCTCGTCAAAGGCCCGCTTCGCCGCCTGATGGAGCAGGATGTCGGCCTCGTGCTCAGAGCGAAACTTTGCGGAGTAGCCAGCCTTGCGGTAGGCGGTGTAGGTGTCGCAGGTCTTGGCGTAGTTGACGATGTGGGTCCGCAGCACGGCGATCTCCGCCATGCGCTTCTCCGCCGCCCTGATTTTGCCGGACAGTTCGTTGCGCCGTGCCGTGGCCGCCTCTGTCTTTTCAGACAGCACTGTGTAATCCATCAGGCCGTGCTCGTTGAGATAGCTCAGGGTCTGCGCCATCTGTTTCAGGTTGAATTTGCTGGCCCACCGCGCATATCCGGCCCCTTTCCCGGCGCGGAGCTTGGCCTGAATGTCTACCAGCAGATTGACCGTCGGCACAGCCGGAGTAACGGCGGATCTCCGGGCCGGGACATGCTTGCGCTCCCCAGTGAGCGCGGCACACAGGTCGGCCTCCCCATAGCCGTCCCCCAGGGTTTTCAGGCAGACAACATTTTTCCAGCCGGGTGCCCGGAACGCAATATCTTTACCTCGCCGTCTGGCGAAAAAGCCCGCCTCTTGCAGCAGCTTCAAAAGGGCCTCCAGGTCCTCCGGCCCGCGCTCCATGGCCTTGTCAATGGCCTGCCGCAGCCGCTCCCGGTGGGAGGGCTTGGCCTGGGTGCCCAGCCACTTGTCGTAGGTCTGGCCCTTGGGTTTTGGGTCCTCCACAATGGACAGCCCGTTCTCAATGCACAGGGTATCACTCAACCGCCGCACGGCGCGGGTGCTGCCCCAAAAGTTGCGGAACTTGCGGGTGCAGTCCAGCGAGGTGGAGTTCCAAATGATGTGATTATGGACGTGCGCACGATCTATGTGGGTGCAGACGATAAAGGCATGATTGTCCTTGGTAAAGCGTCTGGCAAACTCCACGCCGATGCGGTTGGCCTCCTCCGGCGTGACCTCTCCGGGCACAAACGCCTGCCGGACATGGTAGGCGATCACATCGTCCGCGCCCCGCCGCCTGCCGGTCCTGGCGAGGTATTGCTGCTTGCTGAACAGAAACTCCGCGTCCGCAATAGGGCCGTTGCAGCCATGGGCCGTAATGAGCTTGCCCTGGTCGGTCTTATCCGGGTTCTCAACATAGTCCAGAATATCGCGGATGGCGGTGCCCACGCTCCGGCCCTTGCCGGTGTGCAGGGGCATGATGCGGGTGGTTGCCAAAAGCGCCCCTCCTTTCCTGGCGCATATAAGAACAGCCCCGGCGCTTCTTGAGCGTCGGGGCCGTCTTTGTTTGATTTATCCGTAAATCCAATCCTGAATGGTATAGCGCAGGGCCTGGAGCTTTCCCAGCAGCCACGCCGCCGCCATGGGCAGACCCATGGGAGAAACGAGGAAGGCAATCACCAGGAGAATGATGCCGTTTTGAACCGAGTAGGTGACGAGCACCGCCACGCCCAGGACCGCCACAATAGTCCCCGCGAGACCGAAGATAAAGGCGGTGCAGTAGAGCAGGCCGGAGCAAATCCAGACCAGCAGGGCCAGGGCCGCAATCAGGGGGGCCGCGAGTATCTTTAACAGTAACCTCATATCTCATTCCTCCTTGGCGTCTTTTTCCACTATCATCTTACCATAGGCCGGGGCCAGCCACAACGATGCGGAAATTTGCCGAAAATTTCGGCGAATTTTTTTCGGCTTATTCCAGCTTGGAAAGCTGGGAGAGCACATGCCCCGCCGCTGACCACAGGCGTTCATACCCCTGCCGCAAGTCCTCCAGGTCCGCGTCATAAAAGCGCCCGGTCTCATGGACGCGGCGGGTGAGCTGGTTCAGGTTGTTGCTGGACCGGCGCAGCAGGCTCACCAGCTCCTTCAGCTCCGGCAAATCCAGTTGCAGCACATAGCCGTCTATCGCCATCTTGCGCAGGTACGCGCTGAGATTGTCCGTCCCGAACTGAGCCATCTTCTGCCGGATCAGCTCCATCTCCTGGGGCGAGACCCAAAAGAGGACCGGCACATTTCTGGTGCGCTTCGCCATGCTTACCGCTCCTGCTCCCGGGCCTTTTTCTTGTCCTGGTGTCCAGGCTCGGTTTTCGTCTCACTCAGCTTCCTGCGCACGGAGGGCCTGCGCTGACGGAGCGGTTTCGTGCGGTCCTCGTCTTTTGTAATCAGCGCGTAGACGCCCTTGCGCCCTTCCAGGCCGGAGAGCGTGAGCGACTGGAAGGGCAGCATCGCCATGAGGCGGTCATGGTCTTTGGTACTTGCACGGGCCAGAAAATCCGGGTCTACCTGGGCCATAAAATGGGTCCCATGGGGGCTGTTCGGTTCTCTCTCTGCCTGAAACGCGGAGAGGATGCGGGCGGCCTCTGCGTGAATATCCTCCTTGGTGAGCGGCTGGGACAGCAGATACTCATGCCGCGCCATATCCACAAACAGGTCGATGATGCCGGGATGGCTGCGGTCCACGACAAACTCTTTGTTGCGGTCATTCCCCCAGGCGTCCGGGTCCTCAAAGACGGGAACAGTCCTGGCCCACGCCTTGTTGCTTTGGGAAATCCGCCCGTCCCACTCTTTATGCCGGACCGTATTGGCAAGGACGTGAAGTACCCGCTCATAGCCGAACTGCTCCACCACCTGGGAGACGGCTTCCCGGTCCAGGTGGTTGTCCCGGTAATGCCCCGTAATCGCGGTCTCTATGGCCTCCTTGCAGGCAATGTCGGCCTTGCGGGAGGCCCGGTACTGCTCCGGCTCCCCGTGCTCATGGGCATAGCTTCCGGGATAGCGGTACACCGGAAGCTCCCGCTGGGCCTGGAGAGCGTCATAGGCCAGGTCCGAGATGCAGTCCAGCATAGGGTCCAGGCCGGGGCTTTTCTGTTCTGTCCACTCTCCGTAGATAGCCTCCATGGGGGAGGGTACAGCCAACAGCGCGGCGGCCTGGGCCTGGGGCATATCCATCAGCTCCGCCGCCGCCAGAATGTCCTCCCGGACGGCATACTCGTATGCGTGGTTCAAAATCTCCTCCGGCGGCTGGCTCATCAGCCAGTCCCGGTACTTGGTCTGCTCGGCGGCCAGTTTTTCATAGAGCCGCGTGTTCATTTCCTCTTGCTTCATGTTCAAACACTCCTTCCGAAATCAGTTTCAGCATGGTATAATAAGCAAAAATACCGAGGGTGATTTTAATGGCGTACAGCGAACAGATGTGGCAGGATGCAAAAAAGAAGTGCCGCTTAAATAATGAGGATATTGCGCTTGCAAAACGGCTGGGTCTCAATCCCCGCAGTCTGGTAAAAAACATTCCCAGCAAAAGTGAGCCGTGGAAAGCGCCCGTGAGCGTGTGGCTGCATGAGATCGAAGCCAAGCACCAGAAAAAAGCGGCGCAGAAGCAGCGCCGCCGTGCGAAAACAAAACAGGCAGAAGCCGCCCCTGACACCAAAGAAACGCCCTGATGTCAGGGGCGAAATTCTATTCAGCGCACTTCCTCATGGTGTTTTGCTTTTTTCTCCGCCGCCCTGGGCGGCACGGGCCGTTTCAGCCCCTCCAGTACGGAGGGGCGTGTGCTCTTGGCGATCTCCTGCTCCTGTGACGTGGGCTTGCGCTGTGCACCCATATCAAGCTGGGCGTTCAGCTCGGCCAGCCGTGAGCTTTTGGCAGCCAGCTCCGCCTCCTGGGGGAAGGGCTTTCCCAGCTCCTTTTTCGCCGCCGCCAACTGCTCCCGGAGGTTGCTCAACCGCACCTGTACGCCCTCCAGGCCGCCATCAAGAACCCCCGCTAAGGGCGAGCATTTATAAAGTAAACAGGAGCGCCGCCCATTTGGGCGGCGCTCCTGCTGTTAGGAGGAAAGTTTTTGCGTCGGAAGGCGGTTAGGCCCCAAAGAGACGCAGTTTACAATCTATAATAAAGGAAGAAGGGCAATCCAGGTTTGCTGCCCTCCTTAAATTTCAATAACAGACCTGGCCTACGTAAAAAATTATAGATGAAGTGTAATATTTTGATCCTCCAGACTGATATAGAGACAAAGAGATCCAACAGGAAGCTATTCTTGAAATGTGCGTGCATAAAACACATAGAAGGGGTGAGCCCAATGGGAATGATTTAAGCGCCTGCTATGAGCAAAGTACACGACCAGCGGCAAAGAACCCATCATCCAGTCCCCGATAGGGAAATGAAAATGGGAGGATTCAAAATGATGCTGAAGAAAAAAAGGGGTTATATTGGAATACCAACGGTTTTGGTGCTTGCAGTGCTCCTGTCGCTTCTGTCGCCAATGGCACTGGCAACCAGTCTGACAGATACCATTTCTGAAACGGGCATTACCGCTGTAGTGGAATATGAACCCGGCACGGAAGTCTCGCAGATGCCGTTTTTTAATGGGCTGGCTACAAGAGGAGAAGACGCGCCAAATGTGACCGCAGAATTTAGCTATAATTTAGTTTTGAATGAAACTGCGGAAAACATTAAGGCGTCCGTGGAACTCCAATTCTACAGTGGAGACACGACGTATGAGACTCATCTGGAGGGCCAACTGGAGCAAGTAGAACTTTCTGATGACATTACTCTAATTGAAGGGGGGCCGCTGGAGGGCGAGATCTCCATAGGCACAGAAACCTACCATATTATGTCTTCGTTCCAGAAACGGATAGGTACGGAAGGGGCCTGTTTAGGTATTTCAATGAAAAAACAAGATAGTGAGGAGTTCCCTGTATTTCTTAGAGTCGGTGAATCCGTTTATACAGACGAGATAAAAGCACTGCATCCTCTATATTCCGAAGATACGAATGATTTAGATGGTCAGTTAGCGCTGGCAAGTACCCCTACGACGCCAAAAGGATATAAAAAAGTGGAAGTGTTTACCCTGCCGGTGCCAAAAAATAACTACGGACTCAGTGGGCCGGGAATGGATTTTTACGCATACTTTAAACCGGAAGGGGCTATTTCTGAGGCAGGGAATGACACTAGATATAGTCTTTTGCTACTTGCGCCATATACTTACTGTGAAGAATTATCGGATCAAGTAGATTTAGCAAATGTTTATTTGAGTCAGGTTAAAATTATCGGTACTACCACAAAGGATTGTGCTTTTCTCAGATTTTATGAAGCCCCGCCGGGGGTGGATACTGGTGAATCGGATACAGTATTTTCTCTCTTATCAGCTGCTTTATCCATTTTGGGCATTTTTAAAGATGCCGCAGGGTATGTTGGTGTAGTACTAGAAACCTTAAATACGATACTGCCACAAGCAAGTAAAATGGAAATCGACCCATTTGGAACAGAGGCTATTTTTAAAATGGGACTTAGTGTCGCAGACCAGGGCATAAATTTTGATGTAGTTCCGGCAGCAGTATGCTTCCGAATGGATCCTGGAGAGCACAAGACTTACGAAGTAGAGATCGAACCTACGGTGGAATATATATATCGATCCTATGAAACGCTATACTATTTTGACGTAAATACAGTAACTACATTAGAGCTTGACTGTTAACACCAAGGTAAATATGAAATTAAAGAGCGTGCATAGCACACGAGTAGGTTTTTTTACTTCATTAGGTTGTTTGATATTTCTCTTGATTGCATCTCTGATATCAGGCGAGGTGTTCTTTGGATCGGCCATAGTCACAGTGAATTGTGTATGGCTGGGACGATATGCTCGTCCTAAATGTCCTTACTGTGAAAAGCGATTTCCAATGTGGGGGCGAAATATCACAGTGTGCCCTCATTGCGGCAAACATTTTAAGGAAGAGGAAACAGACGAGTTCTAATAAACCGGCTGATGGAATGCGAAGTCATTCCATCAGCCGGTTATAATACAAATAAACGATCATTACAAAATAGAAAAAATATAGTTGGTAATAGAGCTATTTATCTTTTTGCCGTAACCGCGGAGGAGGTGGGAGTGGTACGGCTGTCGATGCCGTTGGCGTCTCTGGCAAAGACATCCGCCGTTACCCGGTATTGATGTCCGATGGTTCCCTGATACGAAAGGGTCCTGCTGTAGCTGGAGCGGTTTTCGGCGGTCATCCAGCTTTCGCCCTCGTACTCTTTGGCGGTGCTCCAGGTCCTTCCGCCATCGTCGGACTCCTCCAACAAAATGTAGCTGGCGCCCAGTTCTGAAACACGTTGATTTGCGACGACGGAAATCGTTATTTCAACGGCGCCGCGGTCACCCGCGAAAAGCGTGGCAGAATATCTCGTAAGATAGGAACTTGCCCGCTCAACCGCCGAAGCATGGATGACGAAGCCTGTGCAGAAGGCCAGCGCAAAAATTGCTGCACAGATGCAGCGCAGAGATTTTTTCATAGTTGACTGCTCCTCTCTTATGTATAAATAGAATCAATGATTGTGATCATTTCCTGTTCGGTCAACGGTCCCGTAATAGAGCACTCACAGGTACCGTTCACCCAGGCAGCCACCCGTACATTCACATTCGACATGATGTAGTGGACAATGCCGTTTTTGGTGTACTCGATCACAGAGGAACCATCTTTTTCAAAGATGGATGAGGAAAAGGTGCCGTCCATTCGATAGGAATACATAAGGTTCAGGATGCTCTGACCGCTGCTGTAGGAGGCAGTGAATACGACCTGTCCGGTTGAAGGGCTGGCCTCCACATAGTCCAGCACATACCCCTCCGGAATCCAGGACGGGGCCAGCGGTTCAGAAATGGAGTGGGCGTCAAAAGCATCCTGAAGCGTGGGGTATTGCTCCACTTCGTAGATCAGAACCCCATCAATGTCAACAGGAACTGCGGAAACCGCGGAAGTTGCAGGGCCTGCCGGGGCAGCAAAGCGGAATGTCTCCTCCGTCCATCGCCCGATTGCACCGAACACGTCGATGCCAGCGGCCTGTGCACAAAACATAGTGAATACGGCGACGATGGCCGCAACAACGACAACTCTTGCGAAGGCTCTGCGGAAACGGAATCCATGAGATCCTCTTTGGGGAACCTCCGGTTTGGGCAAAATGTCCTCGTCGAATAAAATCGCATGCTGTGAACGGAACTTTTCCCATGACCGTTCCACATCAAAATCTTTTTCGAGAGGAGCTTTTTTGTCCAGGGCGGCCAGATAGGAGTCAATCACATCCTCATCATAGGTAAGGTCTGTCATTTCATCCATCCTGGCTTCCAGCTCTGTCAACAGCTCGTCCGCTGTTTTGTCGCACAGATGTCCTTGGATTTGAGAGACGTTGCCCTTCCCTCTGCCCGACTGGTGTGGGGCTCGTTTCTTCTCGGGCATCATGACACCTCCTTCTTAGGAATATCAGAAAGACTGATAGAAACATTACATCAATTCTGAAAAATCTGTTTCTTTTTCCGCCAGCTTTTTATAGTGTTGCTTTGCCCGGAACATCTGAGTCCGGCAGGTCAGGATCGGAATCTTCAGCCGTGCAGAAATCTCCTCGTAGGACAGCCCTTCCTCATAGAACCAGACCAACAGATCCTGTTCCCGCTGGGTGAGGCCCGGCGGCAGTATATCGCGCAGAGAAAAAAACTGTTTTGGAGGGGCGCTGATTTGAGTGATTTGTTCCTCTATGGAAATTTCATGGCTAGATTGCTTCTGGTTCCTGTCCATAGAATGGCGGATTAGGTTTTGAACGACTTTCATCAGCCACCCGGAGGGGTTTGGATGAACTCTTACGGTATCAAACCGAGCCAGGAGCAATAAGAATGCCTCCTGTACGACATTCTCAGCCTCGTCTTTATCGCCCAGCCGGCGGAAAGCGACCTTATACAGTTTGAGGGCATTGGCTTCATAAAGTTCCTTCACCCATGCTTCATCTGCTGGACTCATAAGCATCTCTCCTCCCGGTTGGCTGGTACCGGCTCCATTTTACCGAAGCAGGCTGGAAAATGCAATCCCGCCCCCGGTTTCCAGCCAAAACCGGGAGCGGGCGTTTTTACGGCAGAAAGGGCTTGAGGTACTCGGCCATGGAGCGGGACATCTCGCGGGAGAAATCGGAGTTGTACTTGCGCTTGCAGAAGGCGTCCAGCCACGCACCGTAGGGCCGGGCTCCGGCGTTGTCGGCCAGCATAGCCTCCAGCTCGGCCGGCTCCATGCGGCGGTAGGCGTTCTCGTGGACGATGTGCTCCAAGGCG
>JAHAEW010000205.1 GCA_018374635.1 Clostridiales bacterium | reverse complement strand
GGCGGATCTTCTCATCACAAAGGCGCCGGAGGTCAGCAAAGAGGTGGACGAAATTCTCATGCCCAAGTGGTTCCGCCAGCGGGGCGTGGATGTCTCCATTCTTAAGAGCCTGGCTCAAAAATGAGTAAGCAGACAACTCGGAACATGGAAAGGACATGGTACTCTGCTGTAGGAATGAGGGTTATAACGGCAACTGTCCAGGCACCTTTTAAAGGTGCAGAACAGTTGGGTGTCATCCTGCCGCTCCAGAGTCCCGGCCTGGTACAAAGTGTGTTACGTTGTAGTGTGCTGAGAGCACATTCCCTGTAACTGTGATCTGAAAATTGCCCATGATATGGGCTTGGCAGCCCATGGATCAGTAGATCTCCAAAAGGTATTTACCGCCTGCTGGAGAGGTACGGCCCAAACGCTACGGTGGCATATGTGCCTTATGGCCGCTGGACCGTACTGGATATTGAAGAGAAGAAAAGAGGGAAAACAGCATGGGTGCAGACACTACTGAAAAAAAGAGCGGTTTCCGACTGTTTGAAAAGGGATGCGGATTTAGAGCGGGAGCAAAGGACTTGCTCAAATATACCAACGGGTCGACCCTTTCCAGCGCGATTATTTCTACTATTTTTGGCTGCACAGGTCCTTGTCTCGTGACGATTGCGGCCTCCGAGGCGGCTGGCTTTACCACGGCAGAGACTGTGTCCTGGATTTTTGGAATATATGTTTTCGGCGGATTATTGGGGGCAATTATGTCGCTCTACTATAAGATGCCCATATCCGGAGCATTTTCCATACCAGGTGCCACATTGATGGGGACAGCACTGGCAGGCTATAGTTTTCAGGAGGCGGCTGGCGCATTTGTCATCGCTGGCGTGATTGTGTTGCTTTTAGGCGTGACGGGCTTAATAGGAAAAGTGATGCGCTGGCTTCCGCTGCCAATCGTTATGGGAATGATTGGCGGATGCATGCTCAAGTTTGGTACACAAATCGTAACGGGTATAAATACCTTGCCCATCGTATGCGGGTTGGCGGTGTTGGCATTTTTGTTGGTACCACGCATAATCAAAGGGTTCCCTGGAGTCTTGGCGGCTCTCGTGGTAGGGGTCATTGCGGCGATTGTCACAAACTCCTTTGCCGGTGAGGTAGGAGAACTGGTATATACTCCCCCTATGCTTGTTGTTCCGCAGTTTAACCCCAATTTGATTCTCTCATGCTCCCTGCCGCTTGCAGCCTTGGTAGTTGGAGCAGAAAACGCGCAGGCAATGGGCGTTTTAAAGGCCCAAGGCTACAATGTACCGGCCAATGCAATGACAGTAGCATCCGGTATCGGCGGTATCATTTCCGGCCTAGTGGGTGCGCACAATGCAAATATTGCAGGGCCTATGACCGCTATCTGCGCATCGGAGGAGGCTGGGCCCAAGGAGGGACGCTATGCAGCCTCTTTTTGGAATGGCGTCACATTCGCAGCGTTTGGGCTGGTGGGTTCTTTTACAATTGCATTTGTATCTTTTATTCCCTCTGAACTGGTTAACGTGCTGGCAGGTCTGGCCATGCTTAATGTACTGATTCAGGCATTCAATGAGGGATTCGGCACCTTGAAATACAAAACGGGAGCTTTCTTTGCGCTATGCGTTGGCGCCTCTGGCCTCTCATTTTTGGGGATTGGTTCAGCTTTCTGGGCACTGGTGGCGGGCGTGGTTGTCTCTGCAATATGTGACCGGAAAGACTTTAAGACGGATTCGGCGGTGGTTGAACAGGCCGGTTGAGCCTCAGGTATATCCATCTATAGGTATACTGGAGAAGGGACAGCATGCGGACACCACCAGTTGCTCTACAGAAACATCCGGCGGTAACGGCACTTTGAGGAGGAAAACGCCATATGAAACAGTATATTCCCTGCCGTATTGCAGCGCTTCAGGATAAGCTGAGGGAGCGTGGACTGGACGCTGCCCTGATCTATGACCGGGAAAATCT
>JAHAEW010000070.1 GCA_018374635.1 Clostridiales bacterium | reverse complement strand
TTACCATGTACATCGCCAGCTGCATCCCATCACCTCAGGTTGTTTTCCTCATTATAGCATACAGCGAGGGCTGGTGGGAGACTTTGTCAACAGCACCAATTTGAGTCAGTTGTGTACATAACAAAGTGGCCTAAACAGCAGTTAGATTTCTGTACACGAATGCCTGGCATCTTTCAATATGACGAAAAGCAAGACTGTGATGAATTGTTTAAGTATGCAGAACTATTTGATACTGAATATGGTGCTAATTTAGTCTCTACAGTAATTAAGTTTGCGGCCCAATGTTCAACTGGCATTGGTAAAGAACTTAAATCATACATCGACAAGCTAAAAATAAATAGTTTTGATTTCACGCGCATCAGAAAGAACATGGATTTTCGCACAATTCTCGAAGAAACTGCACCAAATATAACAAAAGGAACTGTTTTAAAAATGTTGATGTGGTTTTCAGCCAATTCAATATTTAAGCAATACCGGGCTGAGTTGTTATCTGAAATGATGAGAAGTGTAAAATATGCAATTGAGCATGATTTAACAATTTATGATGCAGCAAACCATATTAGAAAGGACTTGACGCTTCAAAAACGATATACAGGATTTAAGTTTTTGTCATCACGAACACTATTATCCAAAGGGCTGGAATTTGATTGTGTGATCATAGACATGACAACCCCCTTATCCGCCAAGGATTTCTATGTAGCCATGACAAGAGCAATGAAAAAGGTTTATATCATTGCTGATTGCAATACATTTACCTTTAACTGATAAATATGTTAAAAACCAAAAAGTGTATATCAATTGGGCTACATTGTCTTGCACTACATAAATCTTTCATAACACCCATAAAAAGCGTTTCAAATTTTGCGTACCATAAAACAAAGAAGAAGCCCTCTGAAATCAACACTTTCAGAAGGCTTCTTGTCTTTTGTTGCCAAAAAAGATACATCTGCCTATGTTAATTTGATGTTCTACAGTTTTATTCTGCGAAATATCCTGTCGACTATGTGTACAATTGCAGATATCCGTTGGCTATGCTATACTTTTAATATCCTGTTACCACGCATTCAGGCCATCTATTGAGGTAAGAAAGGAACAATTCATGGAGGAAAAAGTGATTCAGACGCTGAGCAGGCAAAGGGACTCCGGAACAATTGTAGAGTTGGTGGAAAATGAAGCAGGGTTTCGCTTTGTGGTGAAGCGAGTCCAGAATCTGGAGGCCCCTATCTACCGAGCTATTTTTCAGAAGGAAACACAGGCCCTGACGCGGCTGAAGGCCTGCGAGAACATTGTCCGTATATTCCGTTCGGATATCCAGGCCGCTCCGGATGGACGGAGTGAAGGCATCATTTCCATGGAGTATGTTCAGGGACGCCCCCTGTCCCAGATGCTAGATGTGATTCCGAATGCCTCAACCCGGTACAACCTGGTAAAGCAACTGACCAATGCCATCCAACACGCCCATCGAAACTCCGTGATTCACCGGGATATCAATCCCTCCAACATCCTCATTACCGACTCGTTTGAGCTGAAGCTGATTGATTTCGGAATCGCAAAAATCCGCGGGATGTTCCAGGACGGAACCACATATCAGTTTGCTACCCAGAATTATTCCGCGCCGGAAGTAACCGTCCACAGTGAAAATGCAACAGAGCGCAGCGATATCTATTCGCTGGGTGCTGTCATTTATTTTCTTTTCACCGGTGAAGTCCCAGTGACGGCTGCTGAAATGCCCACGGCTATCCAATCCGCTGGCGGCATCGATGTAAAGTTAAAGGAAGTCCTTTTGAAGATGTGTGCCCCTGCCCCGGCGGACCGATATGAAAACATTGATGACTGCGAACTGGCCCTGGCTCCGCTCTACCAGCGGTATTGCGGCAGCGACGAGCGGTACTTTTTCGCCGTCCCCACCAATGCGCTCGACGATCTGAAAAGACGTAACCTAGTACGGCGGGATATGCCCTATTTAGAGTTGCTGGACAGCTTCCTTCCCGCCCAGTTTGCGGGCGGCTTGATCCGTCTTCGTGCCGAGGGGCAGACCTCCATCTATTGCTTTGACGGCATCAGCATCTCAATGGAATGCGTTTTGTCGGACGATTTTTTCCAGGTGGTCTCTTTCCGCCGGCTGGATGCCTTCAAGCGGGAGCAGCACAAGCGCTTTTCCATGGAGGTTCCTGGGCATTTTCAATTTCTGTTTTCGCACAGAATCGCAAACACCCCTCTTCCCAACAATTGCAGCCAGATCCTAAGCAACCGGGTTGCTGATTTTCAAGCGGATATCCACTCGCAGAAAAATATCGACCGGGAATACGACACACAGTACGGTATCTGGCGGGAATTCATCCAAGCTATGATTGCAGACGCGTCTAAGAATACTGTCCGGTTGTACTACACAAGTGTCCGCTATGAAGACGGGATGTTCCTGTTCCGGCTGGATCCGGACAGCGTGCCGGATGAGACGTTCAGCCAGGATACCCTGTTTATTTTTGAGCAGCGTGGGCGTTTCAAAAAGAAGCCAATTCTGGCAGAGGTCGGTACCTTCTGGGAATACCGGGAGGACGGCGCTGTGATGGCTATCAAGGCCGCACCCAGGAAGCCCCGGCTGCCGAACAATGGTTCTATCTGTTTGGATTACCGCAAAGAGATCCAGCAGTACCGCCGCCAGGAGGCAGCACTGGAGGAATTCCGCCGATCTGAAACCGCTAACGGCGGAAATCTGAAGAGCATTTTTGTGGGTGCCGAGCAGCCGGGGTATTTCCAGCTCAAGGCTATGCCCTGCTTCTATAATAAACAGCTGGATTTTACCCAGAAGCGCGCGGTCCGGAAAGCGCTGGAGGCGGAGGATATTGCTTTGATCCAGGGGCCTCCAGGCACCGGCAAAACCAATGTCCTGGTGGAAGTAATCCGGCAGATTCTGGGGGAAAACCAACGGAATCCTGCACTAGATCAGAAAATTTTGATTGTGTCCCAATCTCATGCCGCCGTGGATAAACTGCTGGAAGACCTTGCAGCCTATCTGGAACATACGACCATCCGTATTGGTCACGAGGAAAATATTGACCCCAAGATCAATGAACGTTTCGGATTGGACCACTGCCAGACCCTATGGGTGAAGGAAAGCGTTGAGAACTGTAAAGCGTGGCTGGCCCAACGTTTATTGGAACAGCACATCCCCATGGAGCCATTCTGTAAATACGCACAAGTGTTGGAAGAGCTGAAACTTGCAAATCTGGAAGAAACAGAACGCATACGTCTGGAACGGGTTGCCACAGACTTTGAAAACACTTACGGGAAAAGCCGCACCAATCCTTACGTACAGAGCTGCCTGATTTCCGAACAATGGATCCGACGCATCAGTGAGAGCAATGAGCTGGGAGAGTTTTATATCAAAAACGCTTCCATTATCGTAGGTACTTGCATTGGCGTCATTTCGGATCCCCGCGTCCGTGACTCGACCTTCGACTATGTGATTGTAGACGAAGCAGCAAAGGCAACTCTGCCGGAAATCATGGTTCCCTTGGTTCGGGCACGAAAAGCAATTTTAGTGGGCGACCACAAGCAACTGCCACCGGTCTTTGATCGGAATGCCCTCAAAGCCAGCTTCCAGTCTTCCCAGATCGATGAGCTTCAAAACACAGGGTTCGGGAAACTGTTTGACATCCTGCCCGACAGCTGTAAAGAGACGCTTTCCACCCAGTACCGGATGCATCCAGCGATCGGCGATCTCATCAGCTTTCTTTTTTACGATAGTAAAGTGCAAAATGGCGTTAAGGCATCTGAGCGAACTACGAACCTTCCCATGCTCAATAACCGCGCCATCACCTGGCTAACCACCTCCAATGCCGGTTCCGCCCGCTTTGAACAATCCGTCGGGCACCAACGCGGATACATCAACCATCTGGAAGTCACTGTGATCCAAAGCTGCTTGCAAAGGCTGAACCAAGAAATCTCCGCTCAAGGGGAGAAGTATTCCATCGGCATCATCACGCCATACCGGGCGCAGCTGGAGCTAATCCCAAATCCCATTGAGCCACATTGAAGTCGATATCAACACCGTGGATGCATTCCAGGGCAGTCAGCGTGACATCATCATCTACTCCACCGTCCGAAGCAGCAATCAGCGGCGTATCGGATTCTTGAAAGAGGAAGCACGGCTGAATGTTGCCTTCTCCCGCGCGAAACGGGCCTTGATCATTGTCGGTGACGGAAAGTTTCTCCGCAATCCCCGTATCCCCGGCAACCGCTTTCCCTATGTGTTCAGCTATATGCAGGAGCATCCCGAATTTTGTCAGGAAATCGATATAAAGGAGTTTACAAATGCTGTCTGAATGGCAAAAAAATGTTGATAAATACATTCCTCCGCAGCTTTCCGGCTATGATTTCATCTGTCGGGTTCCAGTCTATATTCCTGTCCAGGAAATAGGCTTGACTGTCTGGGAACGGCGTGTCCAGGTGCTCTCCTTTGTTCAAGAATGTGTCCTCACCGCCATCCGCATCGGTTCCAAATCCCTCCCCGATCTTGCCGATCAGTTCGGCCTGCCAGAAAGTATTATGCTACAAATCGTATCACAGCTGGACAGTGAACAGCTCGCCGCTGTTTCCTGTGGCGACATTGTCCTGACTGATTTGGGGAAAAAGGTGCTGGAGAGCCAGAAGAAGGTCAAGACCCTGCGCAGCCAGCTCAGCCGCATATCGGTAAACCAGATCACCGGTGAGGTCTCGGATACGCCCCTCTTGGGCACCTACCGGGAGCCGCCGCGGGGGCAGGCATACCTTCTGGAGAAGTATCCACTCAATCTGGAATTCCTGCGCAGTCAGTTCGATACGCTAGCGGTAATTTACCGAGAGAGCCGTCTGGCCAATGTGGTATTCCAGAGTACTGCTGAGAGCGCTGAGCTGTATCGGATTCTTGATATCTCCTATCACACACTGTCCTATCAGCGCGAGTTCTGCTTCGTATATCTAAATCAGGCGGATCGCTCCCTGGCCTTTCACTTCCAGTCTGGAATCCAAGCCTATGCAGATGTACTGGCGGAACAGCTCAACTGCCGACACTTGGGTGCCTGGAACCTCTTCTCTCCGCCCAACCGTCCTTGCGCCGCTTCCCCGGAGGAGGAACAACTGCCCCACGACTTGATTGCGGCGTTCAAACTCCGTGGAGTGCAGAGTGACTGGGCAGATTTACTGGAAGCGGCCTATTACGCCGACCGCCCGCTGCTGGACGGAGAACTTCAGGATATTCTGTACCATTGCGCCGCTTTTAAGGCACCACGCATCTTTATCCAGGCACCGTTTTTGGTAGAATTGCTCAACGATGACATCCTCCGCACAATTTTTTCTGCGCATACAAAGGAGGTTATCGTCCGCTATAACCGGAATGATTATCAGGCCGATTTCATATTGGGCAGGATGGGAAAACTGCGAAAAGACTGTGTACTGACCACAGTCCCTTCTGAGGACATCTCTTCCGTGAAGTTCTGCTTCGGTACCGCCTGTTTTATCCAGGGCCAATACGCGGCCAAGGAGACCGTTTACAAGCGCCGCCTTTACAAGCTGTGCGCTGAAATAACATTTAATTCTGCTCAGATTGACTCACTCTGGAATGATCTTTTAGAAATTGGGTCAGAAGCTCCAAGCAAATCGTAATCTGAACAGGATGAAAGGAAGTCTGTACGTTGGGCGTGGTTTTCTTTACCGACATAACTGACAAAGCCAACTGCAAATAGGTACGAAGGAATGGCAGTGCATCAGCACAGCCATTCCTTCGTACTTTTATTCTAGCGCACGGTCTGTTCAATCTCCAAATCGCTGTATCGGAACTTGACCCGGATTGTTTCCTTATCGACTACAGTGACCCGTTCAATCATCTTGCGAACGACCTCGTCATCATAGTGAGGAAAGCCATTGAGATGTTCCTCCAGATAAGTTGCGTACTCTGCCATACGTGAGTCCTCGTTGATTCTGTTGGCTGCCTCTTTCTTCGCCGCATCGATCCGTGTCTGCAGGTTCTGCTTTTCTTCCAGCAGGGTCTTGAGTTGCTCTGCTATCGTCAGATCCTCCATGTTGGCTAACGCCTGATCCAACAGGGCGTTCTGTTGTGCGGTCAGGGCTTCCAGTTCATGCTCCAATTCCAACAGGTTGTTACCGACCCCTTCC
Source organism: Clostridiales bacterium (assembly GCA_018374635.1). GTDB lineage: Bacteria > Bacillota > Clostridia > Oscillospirales > Oscillospiraceae > Pseudoflavonifractor_A. Next base: position 11,284 of record JAHAEW010000070.1, on the reverse strand, counting down.
GGGGTACATACCATTCGGAGCGTCTCTGCCAGTTCATCCTGTAGGCCATCGCTTGCTTCGACTACCCGGTTAAGCACCGTGAGAATTGCGGTATGCAGCTTGTCCTCCGCCATGGAAGGCGAGTTATGGCAGTATTTTTTCCCGAATTCCAACCGGGAGACGCACCGCCAGACGATCCGTTTGACGCCGTTCCTGGCCCAGGTACACCGCTTATAGGGGGAACCACACTCCCCACAGACCAGCCGCTCACTGAGCGCATACTTGGCGGAATACTTGCCCTGTTCTGTTTTTCCGCTTTTCTGCAGAATCTTTCGCTTGCTGGTCCTCCGTGCCATCTCCTCCTGTACCCGCTGGTAGATGTCCCGCGGGATGATAGCAGGGTGGTTGTCCTTGATGTAATACTGCGGCAACTCGCCGGTATTCTTCTTGACCTTCTTGCTGATGCAGTCTGTGGTGAAGGTCTTTTGCAGCAAGGCGTCTCCCGCATACTTTTCATTGGTGAGGATGTTATGCACGATCTGATGGGACCATGCCTTGACACCCTTTGCGGTGGCGATCCCATCTTGGGTAAGTTCTCTCTGGATCTGGCCCTCACTGCAGCCCTCCAGGTACCGGCGGTAGATTCGCCGCACCACCTCGGCCTCCTCCGGTACGATCTCCGGCTTACCGTCCGCTCCTCTTTGGTAGCCCAGCATGGATCTGTAGTGGAAGTTGACCTTTCCTTCTTTCATTGCCATACGGATGCCCAGCTGGATATTGGAGCTGAGGGATTCGCTCTCGGCCTGGGCAAATCCGCTGAACAGGGTGATGAGGAACTCGCTGGACTCTGTCAGCGTATTGATATTTTCCTTTTCGAAGATGACCCCGATCCCCCTGGCCTTCAGCATCCGTACCGTCTCCAGGCAGTCCACTGTATTTCGTGCGAAACGGGAGAGGGATTTTGTTAGGATGAGGTCGATCCCGCCCCGCTTGCAGGCGGTGATCATCCGGTTGAATTCTTTTCGCTTCTTCATACTGGTCCCGGTGATCCCCTCGTCCGCGAAGATCCCGGCCAGTTCCCAATCTGGGGACTCCTCAATTTTCTGGGTGTAGTAGGCTTTCTGGGCGGTGTAGCTGTTGATCTGCTCCTCGCTGTCGGTACTGACCCGGCAGTAAGCCGCCACCCGCTGCCTGCCATGGAGTCTCGTCTTGTTGCCTGCTACATTGGAGCGTAATGCCGGAATACGGTGGACGGTGCGTTCCAGTGATGATTGTTCCATTTTGCTGTCCTTTCTGTTCCTAATCAGAAGTGTACGGTGATTGCGTTATCTGTTCCGATTATGATATGGGAGACCGTTCGTTCGAAGCGTTCCCAGTCGATTTGGTCGGGCTGCGTTTGGCTTACAGCCGTATCCACACCATCATCACAGCAGGCATACCGGGCAGCTGCCCCTTGCAGGATGTGGGAGAGAGCCTCCTTACCGTCTCCTGGCTGTTCCAACGCCCGGTTAATGGCATTGGCCAGGCGAACAGCCTCCGCAGAGGGCGCGTATGGCTTACATATGGGTTTTTCATGTGCCGCAAGCTGCCGTGCCGTCTGCGCAAGCAGTTCCTCCTTCCCGACAACAAATGCGTTTCTGCAGGCAGAACATTTCAGATGGACGTTTCCGGTATGCCCGATTGGCCCTCCGGTTCGGAGCAGGCGAGTCTGACAGCATCCGCTTCGCAGCTTTTGCCATAAGCCATCCGATTCCGTCCGGCGTGGAAACTTCCCACTTGTCTTTTCTGAGATCTTTTCCTGCACTTGCTGGAAGGTATCTTGGTCAATAATGGGTGGGTATCCATTTTCCCCGGCATAGCGAGAGTTTTCCAGCATTCGCTTGATTTTGTGCTTGTTCCACAGCGGCGATTCCTGAGAGAACGGGATGTTGTCCGCATTCATCCGGTCTGCCAGTGCCTGATAGGATAACCCGGCCAGATAGGTGGTAAATATATTTTGAACAGTGAGTCGTTCCTCCTCCTGGATAACCAGATCGCCGTGTATGATCTGGTAGCCATACAATATCTTCCGATTTGCCATTGCCTACGCCTCCAGCGTCTCTTGGAATTCAAATCCGCCATATAGTTGAAAGCGGATGGTGCTCTGGGTATCTACAACGATTCGTTCCACCAGCTTGGTGAACAGGGCTTCGTCAAAGCTGGACAGAGTCTCCGGACCATTTCGGATGGTATCGATCGTTAGGCGAAGTGCATCCACCTGTTTATCAATATCCTCATTGCAAAGCAGCTTTCGCCTCTCCCGGCGCAGTTCTGTCAGCTTGGCGTTGAGTTCCGCCTGCTTTGTGGATAAGGCAGTCTCGTCCAGGAGACCTGCCGTGTGCAGCTTGGTGAGATGGTAACTCTGCTCGGATGCCGCGGCGATGGCTGTGTTGACCGCCAGCATGGCCGGGTTGCCGCGATGTAGGGCATCTGACAAGGCCTCCATTTGCTTCAACACAGGTGCCAGCACGATGCCGTCATGGGTTCTCAGCTTGTGGTACATCCGAAGGAATGCCGTATGGATGCTGCCCTCCCTGATCCTTCCATTGGGACAGTCGGCAGCCTTTCTGTCATGCCTGCGGCATACCCAGGTAACATATCCAGCTTTCGAAATTCTCCGCAGGTATAGCGTCCCACACTGTCCACAGATGATCTTCCGAGCAAGCGGAGTCTGATCATGTGGAATCGACTGTCGCTCTGCCCGCCGTTTCAGCAGTTCCTGAACTTTTTGAAAGTCCTCATAGCTGATGATGGCAGGGTGGGTATGTTCTACATAATATTGGGCCGCTTCGCCATGGTTGTCTTTCCTGCGATATGGAAATGTGTTGGTTGTGTAGGTTTTCTGACAGAGGGTATCCCCAATGTATTTCTCGTTTGTTAAGATATTTCGAATGGTCTGCTGATGCCATTTTTGTCCACCATGAAGGGGGGCAGGCCCATTCTCACTTAACTCCCGGGCGATCCACTCGGAGCTATATCCTTTTAGATAGGCTGCAAAGATCCACTTTACGATCTCTGCCTGGTCCTCTACGATTGCGAGATTCTTACCATCAACGATTTGGTATCCAAATGGTGCAGAGCAGGTAATAAACTCCCCACGCTCCATGCGGCGCTGATAGCTCATACGTTGGTTTTTGGAGATGGAGATGGATTCCTCCTGGGCCAGAGAAGCGGAAACGCTCACCATCAGTTCTGAGGTGAGCGTTCCAGTGTCGATATTCTCTTTTTCAAATTTGACGGTCACACCCAGCGCGGAAAGTTCCCGCAGGGTGGCGAGACAGTCGCGGGTATTTCGGGCAAATCGGGAGATGGACTTGACCACGATCTTATCGATCTTGCCCTTCCGGCAGTCTGCCATCAGGCGGTTGAAGTCCTCCCGCTTATCCATCCGCATGCCGGTCAGGCCCTCATCTGCGTAGATGTCCACCAAATCCCAGCCATCGTGGGCGTTGATCGCCTGCGTATAGGCCCGGATCTGGGCAGCGTAGGAATGGAGCTGGTCTGCCGAGTCAGAACTGACCCGGCAGTAGGCTGCTACCCGCAGGGTGTCTGGTCTCGCTGCCTTGGGTGGAATTACTTGTACTTCAGCCATTTCTCATTCGCCTCCTTCCATCTTTTTTGGCAACGAAACCATACCACACCCCTGCGGGAATAGCCAGCACTATTCCCAAACAGTTCCGGGCCGGTATCGTTCTGCGGACAGCCGTTTGGCCCTGGCCAGTTCTTCTTTGGTCAGCAGGCCGTCAGCCGCCATCCGTTCCCACAGGCCCACCGATAACAGGTAACGCAGTTCGTTTCGGATCTCCATCACGCAGCCTCCTCAAAGTAGCTCTCATCCTTGACTCGCCGGATAAACCGTTCTACCGCATAGATGCTGCTAGTGATAGGCATTTCGGGCAGCGCGGATCGAACATCCCGGAAGTAACGGCTGCCCTTGGCGGCTCGTTCATCCAAAATGGCGATGGCACAGGTGTCAGTCTCCAAACGGATGGCTCGTCCGAACCCTTGCTTGAGTCTAATCTGCATCTCCGGCACAGCCACGGCCCGGATGAACGTGCGGAGATCAGGATATGCCTCTCTCTTTTTTTCTTGCAAGGCGTCCGGATATTGGAACGGTAGTCGGGGGATGACCAGCAAAGAGACACAGTCTCCGGGAAAGTCAAAGCCCTCCCAGGCAGCACCGGTGGCAAACAGGACACTTCCAGGTGCCGCCTTGAACTGGGCCATAGTGTGCGGGGCGTTCCGTCCCATGGTAAACAGTGGAAACGGAAGGGGCTGTTGCTTCAAACGATCCTTCACAGCGGACATGCCTGCATAAGAAGTAAACAGTACCAACGCATGGCCGTGAACCGCGATCAGCAGTGTGCGGATCTCTTCAGCCAGCTTGTCAAAGTAGTCTACTTCGTGCTGCTTGGGCGGCATGGCAGGAAAATACAGCAGGCAGTTTTTCCGGTAATCAAAGGGAGAGGGCGAAACAGATTCCTCCACCCGAGAGTTGCCGGTGAGGCCAGCCTCCTCTTTGAAACGACAAAAGTCCTTGCCTATGGCCAATGTTCCAGAAGTAAGGAGGACAGGCTGGGGCTGTGACCAGAGTGTTGCTTGGAGCTGGGCGGTCAGGTCGGAGATGGAGGCGCACAGCAATGTGCCGCCATCGTCATCCGCCGCAGTGTAGAATACCAGGTCAGAGCGTTCCTCCAAAAACAGATGGACTGCGGAGGATATCCGATCCAATTCCTTTCTGGCGGTTGGTGTCAGTACCCCGCCGAGCTGCCTCTGGATGGTAGCCAGGGTTCGGGCTGGTCCTATCATGTGTCGGACATAGTCCGAAAAAGGGCGGTTACCATCAGGGGGCAGAGACATGAGCTTCAAAAGCGCCGATGCCATATCAGCCAGGGATTCCGATGCCAGCAGATATCGTTCCGCCCGTAGGGTGCGGATCAGCGTGCGGATGTCCTTGGCTGCCAGGGTAATGCCAAACATCTGCCGGGCAGTCTCAGGCAGCTTGTGTGCTTCATCAATGATCAAAGCACCAACATCCGGCAGGATGGGGCGGTGACCGCTGCCACGATGGATGGCGTCTGCCAGCAGCAGATTGTGGTTACAGATCTGAAACAGATAGCGGTCAGAGTTGCAGGCTTCCATATAGCAGAGGTACCGGCAGCCATCCCTGCGGCAAACACACACGGAGGGGACACATACCCGGTTTCGATCATATTGGCTGAGATGGGGGGCTTGGTCTGTGTCCAAATAATCCCGCAGGGAGAGGAGGGCCTGGGCAGCCAGCGGATTTTTTCGCTCCAGGTCTACCTGCCGCAGGCGGCGCATCAGACGCTCATCACAGACATAGTGGCCTTTTCCTTTTCGAATGACCGCCAGGATGGGGGCCTGGATCAGCTTATCCTCCAAAAGAACAGAGGAGAGGAACGGGATGTATTCCTCCCTTACCGCCGTTTGCAGGGCGATGCTGGAGGTGGAAATGAGGATGGGCTGGAAAGGGATGTTCTCCCGGCTCAACGCACGAGAAAAAGAAACACCAGCCACCAGATAGGCATAGGTCTTGCCGATTCCCGTTCCCGCGTCACTTAAAGCGATTTTGCTGTGAATCATGGCATCCAGCATCTTGTGGCTCAACTCGATTTGGCTGGGCCGGGCCGTCATGCCATGGCTTGGGAAGAGGTCCTGAAAGATATGGTCGATTTCATGATGTGCGACCTGCCTGTTATGATAACTAATCATTTGTAAAATCTCCTTGAATAAGTGAGTTAATTTTTTTCATTATCGTCGTATTTGCAGCTCGCCCCCCGACGATGGGGAACAGTACGGATCGGCTTCCGGCAAGAAGCCGCACGGGCTTTTACCTGGAGTCTCTACTGCTTTCAACTCCAGGGCAGCACCGCCTGTCTTACGCGCAGGCCAAGCGAGGTGTCTCATTATGTACCCAAACAGCGTCATTGCAAAAGCGCGTGCCATAGCGCCCCATGCAGGTGGCGTTCTCGCTCAGCCCAGGGCATTGCCGTGGGCGTCATGGCGCGCGCTGCATGACGCTTGACTGTTTCGGTGGTAATCCGTACTGCTGGTATGAACTTTTCAAGGTGCTGTGGAGCGGTGGGCGCTCCTTCAGGAAGCGAAACGGGCCAGGATCTGGTTCATTTCATCCAGGTCCTCGCCATGCAGTCCAACTGCTAGTCGCTTGAGCAGAGCCGTCTGCTTGGGGGATAGTTTAGGCCGGTCCTGGAAGTACCAGTCGGCCATCTTTACCCCGCCGCCATATCGGCCCCGGACTGTCTCAAGGGGGTAGGTGAGTGTGAGCTCTTCAATGTCACGGCGGATGGTCCGTTCGCAGACGCCGAGTTCCGCCGCCAGATTCTGAACGGTATCGCTCCGCCGCTGGCACAGCAGATTGATGATCTGCTGCTGCCGGTCGTTGATCCTCACACTCTCACCCCCTTTCACCTCCATGGCCGAATCATACAGGTTAAAGCGGACAGCTCATGTCCGGATTAAAAAACTTTTTTGAAAAAATGAGTCCGGCCTTGGTGGACATAGAATAGCATCTCTGCTGAGTGAGCATCGGACATGGCGTGTCCGTCGCGCTACATTCGGAATTAAAAAAACGGGGCGCATCCAAATGACAATTAAAGTCATTCAGATGCGCCCCGGCGCACGTTTCTGAGTCAACTCTCATCTGGTGCTTTTAGGCTACCATGCAAGAGGTGCATTAGAAACGGAAAGATATCGGTTCAGTTTTTTTCCATGTCATGCCTGGATAATATTTGATTGTCTAATTCCCAGAATTTACTTAAAATATCCCACTTATCATTTGCAATTGCACTTTCTGTAAAACGCACCATGCGATCGTATTCTTCTGGAGAAACATACGGGGTACAACAGCGTATTTTGGCCATATTCATCAGATCGTAATACATTTGTTCCTCAAAGGGATTGCTTAAATCTAAAATCTTCTTGGCCTTTTCCTGTATGCATTGATAGAGTGATTGATTTTCGACTGCTCGATCAATGTCATTCATCTTTTTTTGAGCTTCAGATTCTTCAGGAAACCCACCTTGAAAAATGAGAGTGGCTAAATACACACCTGTTGGAGTCATTTCCTCATTATCTTTGATATAAGTGAATCCCTTGTCATGCATACGAAACGCCAGAAGGTTAATCAGTAATTCATCCAGCGATTTAGAGGAAAACAGCCCTTTCTGATACAGCGCATCATGTATTTCGTCCAGCTCATGCGCATAAACCATACGAGCAGCAGTTTCCTTCGAATCTTGTCTGGACATCCAGTCGTTTAAGCTCACAAGCTGTTTTAGAAATTCCATCATCAATTTATATCGAATAACTGGTGAAACGTGGTACATCGTACGCAAAAGAGTGATGAGTTGCTGGTTGATTTGCCGGGACAATTGAGCCTCTAATTCTGCATTGACATAGCTTGGGTTATTTAAGACGAGCTGCTTATCGCTGTCTGTAAGATACTCTCGTACATTTTTTGCTAATTGATTATTAAGGTCAGAACGGGTCTTTAATCTACGATCATTCTTGCGTCCGTCAAAATATTCAGAATTGATCAAGACAATTAGTAGTCCCTGACATTCTGGCCGTATGCAATATGAACTTTTGGGGTTTTCCGGATTTTCTTTAAAATCATCTGGTCGCAACAGCCCATCGCTATGGTCACAAATAGTTTTGATATAGTTTTTAACCGATTTTGTGGTAAGATCAGTACCAAGCCATCGGGAGGTATGTCGAAGAAAAACTGTTAATTCTTCTATTGTCATGTTCTCCATACCAAATTTTTTCTTAACTTCATCGTAAGACGGTGAAGGTTTAGGTGGTAAATCTCGCTGGGGATTTTTGCGTTCAGATTTACGCACACCAGACATGTTGAAGCCTCCTATTTAGCAAACTAAGGTCTCCGGACACAGGGTGTCCAAAATTTTATTTTAGTTCAATATCAAACTCTGCAAGATAAGCCTGGGCATCCTCAACAGGTTCGTTATATTTTACATTTAGGACTTCCTGGTACCAGAGATGAGTGGATTTACTAGGTATCAGTTTAACCCCAAGTGAATCCAGCAGTTTGGAACTGATAATTGGGGGCAAGTTCAACCCCAGACAAATCAGGACAGCAGTCTCTAAGCTTGGAACGTTCTCTCCATTGACGATTCGTCTAATGGTGCGTTCATCTCTATTAATAGCAACGCCCAAGTCAAGATTGCTCATTCCTTTCCAGTTAAGGAGCAGTTTCATGCATTGAGAAGGGTCATCTGTCATTTTCATACGAATTTCTATTTCTTCCTGTTTTTCCTTTTGACGGTAAGCTTTTTGTTGCTCCTTGGTTTTGGCGCGAAAATCCTTATTATATGTAATGTTAAAGGTATAGGCCCCTTCTTCACGATTAAGATAACAAACCGTATGGTATTCCTTGCTAACATCCCCTTGAATCTCCATATCAAAGACCAAACAGCACTCGTCCATATGAGAACGGGCATATTTTGTCAGATGGAGGTGACCTTCGGAATCCTTCTTAATATACATCGGGGCCTTGAAAACATAGTGGTTTTCAAGAAAAAGGTAATCTCCATCCTGCGTCAGAGAATGGAGAGCGGGGTTAACGAGCCGTTGTATTGCTGCATCCCGACCGCTTATGGTAAATGTTTGGTTTCTGGAAATGGCTCCCTTGCTGTAACTGTGCGGTGGGACATAATGGCCATCGATAAAATTAAATGTACCAACAGCCGATTCAAAACCCAGCTCTACCAAGCGAATTTTAGCAGCCTGCTTAGAGACCACAAACTCTACCGAAAGTTGTTGAATTACCGCCTCCATAACTTCAATTTCGTGGTGTGCACCGATCTCGCGCATAAATTTGGCAATATAGTCAGAAGCTTTTGCCTTAAAAGGGGCTGCAGGCATTTGGATTCGAGGAGCTAGTCGGTTAGCTTGCTGTTCCATTTTCTCTGTTGCCTGCTTGGACATATTTGCTCTTGCCCCTCCGACAACCTCACAGGTAATCCCATGTATTTTTTCATTATACAGCTTTTCCAGCATGAACACCTTGCGGTGCTTGATCCAATGGACGCATTCGTGGATAATGGTATTGTTGACAGATCCGAGATTACGGAACAGGTACATCCGGGGATCAACAACTATGGTTTTTGCTGGAACATGGATAACTACGTACTTGTCATGTTCGATATCGTACATTTCCGCATCTGCTTCCAAAAAGAAGAGCTGTCCAAAAATGGACCCTTCTTTATTGATACGATGCGTCAAAACCGAAAGTCCCAGACGATCAGCTAAAACATAAGGGTCGACATAAATAGGAGGTTCTCCAACTTTTGTAATTCGTAAGGCTTCTGGATAATATTCCTCAAGAAAGTCTGTAGCCGTTTTTTCATATTGTGCAGGGCGGATATCTGGAACCAGCGCGTCAGACATAGAATTGTCTGGTACATTGCGCTTAACATAAGGCGTAATTTCGCGGATTTCCCAGTCATCTAAGCCTTTGGAGAGGTCCCCTTCGCAGGAAAAGCGAAGCCATGGATAGCAGGTATCATCGCTGTCATTGTGGTGATCGGCAGACGACACGCAAACCTCTAACTCTAGGCCAATGTCAAATGCAATACAGTTGCCAGGTCGATCTGTAACATAAACCCGTTGTGCAGTTGCATCTATCAGTTCAGCATTTTTATTTCAGCCACACGTCTTGTTTCAAGCCCCATTGTGCGCCAATGGTTATCGAGGTACTTTTTTGCGGCATCGTATAGTCCATTATAACACTTGTCACTGACATACTCGAAAATCGATCTTATAGCTGCCACTTAAAATCCCCCCTACATGTAAATGACTGATTCTGATAACATTTTATACCATCGGGGGTCTGATAACAAGAGCATTGGATGATATGTATCGTTCAACAAGTCATACATCACTTGTGCTGAAGAATAAGGAATTTTTAGGGGGAAATAGGCTCGGCCAGTGTCGATCACATGCCGAGCTATTCCATCTATTCAAATTCCTTGAAATAAGGGTTTTGTGCCAAAAGAGATTGAAGATGTTCTTTCAGAATCGATTCTCCAAACCGGTCACGTGCCTCCAGTAGTTCCTTTTGCAGGTCGCCTACATAGGAGCTTTGGAACAACTGCCGAACCAGACGAGCATCCTCTTTCAGTTGAGCCAAAAGCTTGGGCTGGGCCGTTTGATTCTGACAGAGTTCGTACAGATCATTACCCGACAGATGTTCGGCGACTTCTGGCTCCTGGAGATGGCACTCGGCGGTATCCAGAGCCTCCTAAAGCGTATCAAATAAGGCAGAGCTGTCCTTACCTAAGAAAAAACCTCTACCTGGCTCAAGCCGTTCACGGCCTGACAGAGCTAGTTGGCCCAGGATTTGTTGCCTCATATTAAGCTTGACTTTTTCAGTAATTGGATGGCGTTAACAGAATCATCGTGGTCATTTCCAACAGAGATAAGAAATGCTATCGGGTTTTCCTAGCAATCCGCGACAGCCAGGAACTTTGTATTCATCCTGCCTCGGGTACGGCAACCGCTTTATGTGCCGTTTTGTTCCCCGCCATTTGGCGAATCAGGTGTACATAGACTGCCAGGGGCCGTAGACCTCTGACAGTTCCCGCCACTGAACACCGCTGCGGGCAATCCAGAGTATCCTGTTTAGCCTTGTGCGATTATCATTTTGGGGCGGCCATGCTTTTCTGTTTATTCCGTCGGTAGCAACGGTTTGAGCCGTTCCTATTGTTATTTTGTTATCTTCTTCCGTTGTGCAACTTTCATTTTTCAAACAACCTCCAGTCAGTAAGCCAAAGTTTTCCAACAATTTAGCCAAGGTTTCATCCTGATCCTCAATAAAAGACACTAGTATATCGTCCGGCATTCTGGCGGTAATGGTGACATTGAGTATCCGCTCTGCCCAGGCATGGGTATTCCTATCTGCGGGATTCCCAAGCTCTCTAGATAAGGATGCGAGATTTTCCGAGCCTCAATAGGCAGTGGCTGCGCTTCTACATTTGTCGTGTCTAACATAGCCACCATTGTTTTACCTTTTTATGTTTGCCATATTGGCGGCGAATACCACCAGTTCATGAAATAAGGGAAGCGGCTGTCTCGAGATCTCTAATGTGTTGAATACTCCCTCTTAGGTCAGTTTACAAGGAACTACACGCAGACCGTGAAACGGGCTGCTGACAACAAACGGCGCTATGCTCCCGGCTGGGTGCATAGCACCTGTTTGTTG
>JAHAEW010000069.1 GCA_018374635.1 Clostridiales bacterium | reverse complement strand
TCTACCGGGTGATGAATTTCATGGGGGCGGAGACGGTGTTCAACCACGCCGACTACCGCCTCATGTCCCGGCGGGCGCTGGAGGGGCTGGCCCAGTTCAAGGAGGTCAACCTGTTCCTGCGGGGCATCGTGCCCATGATCGGCTACCGCACCGGCACCGTGGAGTACGAGCGGGGGGAGCGGTTCGCCGGGGAGAGCAAGTACCCCCTCAAGAAGATGCTCTCCTTCGCCATGGAGGGCATCACCTCACTGTCCGTCAAGCCCATCCGCTACATCACCGGCCTGGGATTCCTTATCTTTGCCGTGAGCCTCCTCATGCTGATCTACTCCATCGTCCGCTGGGCGGGCGGGGACACGGTCATCGGCTGGGCCAGCGTGATCTGCTCGGTGTGGGCCATCGGCGGGCTGATCCTCCTCTCCCTGGGGGTGATCGGCGAGTATATCGGGAAAATCTACCTGGAGACCAAGGGGCGGCCCCGCTTCCTGATCCGTGAGGTGCTGGAGGATGCGCATGGCGAAGCTGATTGACAAGAGCATCCCCAGGTTCCTGCTGGTGGGGGTGGGGAACACCCTGCTGTCCATGGTGCTCATGTTCCTGCTGGAGGGGCTGGGCTACTGGCCCTCCACCGCCATCGCCTATGTGGCCGGGGCGGTGATGAGCTTTTTCCTCAACCGGCACTTCACCTTTCAGAGCGAGGAGACCCTTCTGCGTTCGGCGGTCAAGTTCGCCGTCAACGTGGCGGTCTGCTATGTGGTGGCCTACGCCCTGGCCCAGCCCATCGCCGGGTGGGTGCTGGGCCGCACCGCCCTCTCCCCGCTCTGGCAGGAGCGGCTTACCAAGCTGGGTGGTATGGCGCTCTACACCGCCCTCAACTACTTCGGACAGCGCTTTTTTGCATTCAAAAGGTAATAGATACTAATTGAAAATTTTGTATGCAATTTAATGATTGGTGTTGTTTTCAGAATTTAGATTCTTTTTATGATATATAATAATCAAAAAAGTAGGTGGCCACATAAATATATGGCCACCTACTTTTTTTTGTTATATTGTGGCTGTTAGTCATAAAGAATATTTTTATCCAGGGTGTAGATCACCGCCTCCAATTCCGATGCTGAGATGTGTTGGCAACTTAGATTGGAGGTATATTGTGTTTGATAGAAAAAGCGACTACGCATTGAATAAGCGATACCCCGATTCCATCGTGTGCAAGAGCGTGACAGACGCACATGTTTACTTAACTCGTGCAGACTTCTCCTCTGAGGCGGACTTTCGGAAGTGGAAGGAATGGTCTGACCGGAACTACCATCAGATGGATAAGGCCGGACGCGGTTTCTATGATAACTGCCTGCCACTGGATGAGCGGATAGATTCTATGGAGCCATCCGCAGAGGAGTTACTGCTGAGAGGTATTGAGCAGGCAGGCAAGGAGGAAAACTGTGCTGTGCTCATGGCAAAGATCAAAAGCTGTTTGAGCACGACACAGTTCCGCCGCCTATGGATGCACTACGCCGAAGGCAAAAGTGTTACTGAGATTGCAGCGATTGAAGGGGTGTCAAAGGCCGGAATATCTCTCGCCCTTCGCGCTACAAGAAAAAAAGTCGAAAAGATGCTCGAAATGACTTAACAAATGGGGTGTTTTTACGTGCTTAGTGAAGGACACACTTTCCTCATTTCCTTCTACAAGTGAATACACGGTATTGCAGGTACAACCCCGCGTGAACAGCGACGTAAGGAGCGCCGCCATGACAGCCAGCTTTGGGAGGTGATGGACAAGCTGGCCGAGCGATCTACGCAGTCCTTAGACCCGGCATGGCACACCGGGCGCGACGACAGCGTGGGGGCATAATGAGACTTTCGTAACGACCTCCCACGTCAGAGGGGGAACCCTGCGGCGCACGCCCAGAGCGACGCTGCGGAGTTTTGACAGCCCTGCCAAGGGCGGCCTGCAATATTCCCGTCGCCGGGGGCGCGTGGCAAATACGGTGAATTGATATAGTAAACAAGCACGGAGACAGCCGCGCCAGAGTACACCGCGTGTTATAACGGCCCGACAGTTCTGGCGCGGCTATTTTATTGATACAGGAATTTATGGGAGGTGCCTCGTTGGAACAGACACGTTTACACCATAAAATGGCAGTTTGCTTAATTCACGTTTTATATGAAAAAGGCGAGATCCCGCGTAGCATCTATAAGGAAGCCCTGCAAATCGCAGAGGCAGCTCGGCATCCTTAACAAATCTCCAAGAGCAGATTATTCTTTGCATTGGAGGTGACTGATATGAAATCAGTATTCAAGACGCTAGACCGCAACCGGCCGCGAAAAATGGTTTTCTATGGGCGGGTCTCCACGGAACATGAGGCCCAGCTTGCAGCCCTGAAAAATCAGATGCAATGGTACGATGACCAGGAGCGCTATCATCCTAATTGGACAGTGGTGGATCGATATATTGATGAAGGAATTACAGGCACGCAAGCAAAAAAGCGCCCTGCTTTTATGAAGATGCTGGAGGACGCAAGGCAAGGGAAATTTGACCTAATCGTGACCCGTGAAGTGTGCCGCTTTGCACGCAATACCGTTGATGCGCTGGTATCTGTACGTGAACTAAAGAAGCTCGACATAGAAGTATATTTTGTAGAGGATAATATTTGGACTCTGGATGGAGACGGGGAGCTTCGCCTTACTATCATGGCGACGCTGGCCCAGGAGGAGAGTCGCAAAATCTCCGAACGAGTGTTGGCCGGGCAGGCCATCAGCCGTCAAAATGGGGTCTTGTATGGTACAGGGAATATCATAGGATATGACCGGGTAGGAAGTACCTACGTCATCAATGAGCCACAGGCAGAAATCATTAGACTGATTTATTCCATGTACTTGGATGGATATGGCGAAAAGGCGATAGTCAATGAATTGACGAGACGTGGTTGCCAGAACGGACGTGGTGAAGTAAAGTGGGATTGTAGCAAGGTGGGGCGCATTCTAAAAAATGCAACATATAAGGGCTACATCGGTTACAATAAATCTGTGACGGTGGATTTCTTGGAGCATCGGCGCATCACAAACCATGATACCAGTCAGCACACGCTTATCAAAGGCGACTTCCCAGCGATTATCTCAGAGGAGGATTGGAATCGTTGCGCGGAAATTCGTGAAAGTAGAATTCAGTCTATGCCGCAGTTAGGTGGAGGGGCACGTAAGTTCGGTCGTAACCCATCGAAATTTTTATGGTCTAAAAAGCTGCGGTGCTCATGTGGGTGCTCATTCCAGCGGTTTCACTGGAGAACGAATAAAAGGGACGGGAAAGAGGTCTACGGATACCAATGCTACAGCCATCGAAATGGGGCGTCTTTGCAATATATGATGGACAATGGATTGACAGATGAGCACACCTGCCAAATCCGCTCTATCTGCGATTGGAAACTGGATCTTATGGCAAAGACGGTTCTGGAAAATGTATGGATAGACCGCCGGGCCGCAGTCATAGAGGTATGCAAGATACTTGCTCAGTGTGGGAAGGAATCACATCAAGAGGAGCATCAAGAGCATAAGAGACTAGAGGCTCGTGCTCAAAAGCTGAAAACTCGGCTGCAAAATCTAATCGAAATGAGAGCGGATGGAGAACTCTCAAAAGAAGAATTTATGAGCCAAAAGTCTGAGATTGCCGAGCAGCTTCAAGCAATAGAGAGTCAAAGAACTACCGTACCTGTTCAAAAGCAACCTGTATTGAATGTTGAAAAGATCAGAGACACGCTGAACTGCCTCATTGATTTTACACAGCCTAAGCTGGATGAGATGCTACTGGACAAAGTAGTAGACCGAGTAATTCCAATCACAAACGACCATTTTCGGTGGGAGCTAAACCTGCTGTCAGGGGAGCACAATGCTGTTGAATGTAGCATTAAAGGCAGAAAAAATAAGGCTTCCGTGTCGATAGAGGAGACGGTTCGGAGTGATACTTTAAGCAATATTTTCTCTGAAAAAATCGCCCCTACAGGTGGGCCGCTGGACATGCGGCTGTGCATATCGGCAAGGGTGTTGTCAATACGGAGCAGGTTGCCCCTGGCGTCAAGGCCCAGCTTGGTCCGGTGGGACATTTCCCCCTTTAAGGTCAGAATGAAGTCGCTGCCGAAATTCTCCACGGACAGGAACATGGTAAAGCCCCGGTAACTGCCGATCTCCGTCAGCTCCGGGGTCTTGACCTCCTTGCAGGTCCCCAAAAGGGCCGCACCCGCGTTGTCCTTGTCGGTCAGGGTGTCGCCCCGGACCACCATCCCCGCGAAGCCCTTTTCTACCTCTACCGCCTTGCCGTCCTCACCGCCCCTGGTGACGATGGGATGGGGATGGGCGGCCAGGGTCTCCATATCCTTCTGAAATCCGGCGATAAAGCCCTCGCACTCCTTAATCTGCTCCGGGAAATGGCGCAGCACATTGTCCTCCATCTGGAACTGCTTGCTCTGATGGTCCGCTTTCAGGATGCGCAGGCGGGACACGTCAATGTCCAGGTCCATCTTCTCCCGGATGAGGGGATTGCCAGCGCACAGGGCCTTGATCTCCGCATAGGAAAGGGCGGTCTCGTCCACGTCCTCGCAGGAGCGCACCGGGGATTTGGAGGTCATGATCTGAGAAATGAATTTCTGCTTGTTCTCCACCGTCTGCCACAAGTAGGAATCGAAGGTGCCCTCAGTGACATAGCGGTAGATATGCACTTCCTGGTTCTGGTTGCCCTGGCGGACGATACGGCCCTTGCGCTGTTCCAGGTCTCCGGGCCGCCAGGGACAGTCCAGATCGTGCAGAGCGATAAGCCGGTCCTGGACGTTCATACCCGCGCCCATTTTGAAGGTGCTACCCATGAGCACCCGGACCTGACCGCGCCGGACCTTGGAAAACAGCTCCTTCTTGCGGGCGTCGGTGTTGGCGTCGTGGATAAAGGCGATCTCATGGGCGGGGACGCCTCCGGCAATCAGCTTGTCCCGAATGTCCTCATAGACGGAAAAGGGTGCGTCCGGCTTTACATCGTCCAGGGTGTCCACCAGCGCGTGGAGGTCTGCGCCTCCCACTATTTTATCTCCCACCGCCATCGCGCTCCTGTCCCGCTGGGCAGCGGCTTTGGACTTGGGCGTGGAAATATCGCAGAACACAAGCTGGGTCAGCCTGTCCGCCTGCCCCTCCCGCCAGATGCGGAGGATGTTGTTCACGCACATGTTTACCTTGCTGTCGGGGTTGTCCGGGAGCATGGGGTTGATAAGCCGCTGGTCCAGGCCCAGCTTGCGCCCGTCCGACGTGATCTTGAGCATGTTGTCGATGTGAGGGTCGATCCCCGCATGTACCTTTGAGGCCCGCTCAGAAAGGTCCTGCACCATGGCCTTTTGATGCTCGGATGGTTCGGCCTTCTCCACATGGTAGACTGCCTTGGGGGTGGGGAGGTTGAGCTGGTCGGCGGTCTTGATGTCCGCCGTCTCCTTGAACATGGACATGAGCTCTGGCAAGTTGAAGAAGCGGGCGAACCGGGTCCGTGCCCGGTAGCCGGTGCCCTCCGGGGCCAGCTCAATGGCCGTCACCGTCTCCCCGAAAATGGAGGCCCAGTTGTCAAAGTGGCTCAGGTGGGTCTTTTCCAGGAGGTCTACCTGAAGATACCGCTGCATGGTGTAAAGCTCGGTCATGCTGTTGGAAACCGGGGTGCCGGTAGCGAACACCACGCCCTTGCCGCCTGTGATTTCGTTGATGTACCGGCATTTCAGCAGCATATCGCTGGACTTCTGTGCATCGCTGGTGGAAAGGCCCGCCACGTTGCGCATTTTGGTGTAGAGGAACAGGTTTTTATAGCTGTGCGCCTCGTCTACAAAGAGGCGGTCCACGCCAAGCTGCTCAAAGGTCACAACGCTGTCCTTCCGGGCGGTGGTGTGGAGCTTCTCCAAGCGCACAGTCAGGGATTTTTTCATCCGCTCCAACTGCTTGATGGTGTACCGCTCCGCACCGCTGGCCTCCAGTTCTGCAATGCCGTCCTCGATCTCCGCAATCTGCTCCTGAATCAGCCGCTCCCGCCGCTCCATGGAGACCGGCAGCCTCTCGAACTGGGAGTGTCCCATTATCACGGCGTCGTAGTCGCCTGTGGCAATTTTGGCACAGAACCGTTTCCGGTTGCGGGCCTCAAAATCCTTTTTTGTGGTGACAAGAATGTTTGCGGCGGGATAGAGGCACAGGAACTCGGAGGCCCACTGTTCCACCAGATGGTTGGGGACGGCAAAGAGGGACTTGCGGCACAGGCCAAGCCGCTTGCTCTCCATGGCGGCGGCCACCATCTCAAAGGTCTTGCCCGCGCCCACCTCATGGGCCAGAAGGGTGTTCTTTCCGTAGAGAATGTGGGCAATCGCGTTGCGCTGGTGCTCCCGCAGGGTGATTTCCGGGTTCATGCCGGTAAATACGATGTGCTTCCCATCGTACTCACGGGGCCGAATGGCGTTGAAGCGGTCATTGTAGGAACGGACCAGCTCCTGACGGCGCTGGGGGTCCTTCCAAATCCAGTCCTTGAAAGCGTCCTTGAGGGCCTGCTGCTTCTGCTGGGCCAGGGTGGTCTCCTTCTGGTTGAGCACCCGGCACTCCGTGTCGCCGTCCCGGATGGTATCGTAAATGCGGACATCCCGCAGGTTCAGGGTGTCCTCCAGGATGCGGTAGGCGCTGGCCCGCTCTGTGCCGAAGTTCATGTAGGCCGCCACATCGTCATAGGGGATGGCGGTCTTGCTGGTGACAGACCACTCCACTGTAAACTGGGAATACAGGACCCGTATTCTCCCTTGCAGATACCTCGGCGTCTGCAAGGTCTCATACATGAACTGCTGGATATACTTCTGGTCGATCCACGTCGCGCCCAGGCGCAGGTCGATCTCGGAGGCGTCCAGATCCTTGGGGAGCGCCTGCCGCAGCGCCTCCACGTTATCTTGATACATGGGGTCCGCGTCCGCCGCCCTCTGCGCCTCCGCCAGCTTCTGCCGGACGTTGCCGGAGAGGTATTCGTCTGCCGCCGCGTACTGGGGACCGCCCACGCCGTCCGTCTCATTGGGGACGCGGAAAATGACGCCCCGCAGCTCGGCGGCCAGCTCCGCCTCAGTTTTGCCGGTGAGCTGGGCCATGTAGGGCATGTCTACCCGCGCCTTTTCTGAGATAGAGACGGCCAGGGCCTCGGAAGCGGTGTCCACATGGGTAACAGCCCGGTGGGGCTGGATGGTCCGCTTGGTGAACATAT
This sequence comes from Clostridiales bacterium, assembly GCA_018374635.1. Taxonomy (GTDB): domain Bacteria; phylum Bacillota; class Clostridia; order Oscillospirales; family Oscillospiraceae; genus Pseudoflavonifractor_A. Next base: position 10,308 of record JAHAEW010000069.1, on the reverse strand, counting down.
CCGCCTTGCGCTGGAGATTGCCGTCCTCGTCCAGCACTTCCAAAGAAGATAACAGGTAGTAGGAGTTATCGTCTGAAAAGGCCAGCTCGTTGCCCCGGTTGCTGATAAGGCCGAAGCGGGCGGTGAAGGCGTCATAGAGGGTGTTGAGCTTTTTCTGCTCGGCCTGAATGGAGAGCGCGTCCGCGTCGTCCATTTGCAGGTCGATCAAGCGGTTGACGCAATCCCGCAGTTCCACCATGCCGATCACGCGGGCCGTGGCGGTGGCGTTCAGCCGGGGCTTTACCATGATGCTGTTCTCCCGGAAGTACACCTCGCCGTCCACCACGGTGTAGGAGTAGTTCTTCACATTGGGGTCTGCGGGGATGGCGGCCTCCGATACGGGTTCTTCCTCATCGCCCAGTTCCGGCACCTCCACTTCCGGGATTTGGCCGTGGATGCGCCCCACCGCTTCATGGAGCTGCTGGGCAAGGTCCGCGCCCTCGATGGGGAGCACGGTATAGTCCTGGTGCCCATACTGGGTGCTCTCCGAAGCGGCCCGCCCCAGTACCATCTCCGGGTGCGCTGTGAAATAGTGGTTGATGGTGAAGCCCTCCGCCGTCTCACGGGTCCGCACCCAGTCCGGCACAATGTCGATGAGGTGGTCCCGCTTTTGCAGGAAGATGATGTCGGAGACTACTTCCGTCCCGGCGTTGGCCTTGAACGCATTGTTGGGCAGGCGGACAGCCCCCAGCAGCTCGGCCCGCTGCGCCAGATACCGGCGTACCTTCTCGTCCTTTGCGTCCAGGGTATAACGGGAGGTGAGAAGCGCCACAATGCCGCCCGGACGCACCTGGTCCAGCGCCTTGGCAAAGAAATAGTTATGGATGTGGAAGCCCAGCTTGTTGTAGGCCGGGTCATTGACCGGGTACTGTCCAAAGGGCACGTTGCCGACTGCCACATCAAAAAAGCTGTTTGGAAAGTGTACCTTTTCAAACCCGCGCACGGCGATCCGGGCCTCTGGATAGAGGAGGGACGCGATGCGCCCGGTGATGCTGTCCAGCTCCACGCCGTAGAGCTGACTGCCCGCCATAGCCTCCGGCAGCAGGCCGAAGAAGTTGCCGACGCCGCAGGAGGGTTCCAGAATATTGCCTTTCTGGAAGCCGAAATTACCCAGGGCCTCATAGACTGCCTTGATAACGGTGGGACTGGTATAGTGGGCGTTCAGGGTGGAGGACCGGGCGGCGGCGTATTCGCTCTCGTCCAGCAGCCCCTTCAGCTCCGCGTATTCTGTGTGCCAGTCCTCCTTGTCCTGGTCAAAGACTTGGGGCAGACCGCCCCAGCCCACATAGCGGGAGAGGACTTCCTGTTCCGCTTCCGTTGCGCCGCGCCCCTCCAGCTCAATCGCTTTCAGGGTGCGGATGGCCTCCACATTCCTCCGGTACTTCTCCTTCGGCCCGCCCTCACCCAAATGGTCGTCTGTGATGTGGAAGTTGCCAGCCGGAGGCATGGAGGGACCCGGCCCTGGCCGCTCCGGTTCGCCGGTGCGGATGGTCTGCACCACAACGTCATAGGGCAGGTGGTTTTTATCCCCTGGATAGACAGCGGTGGTCTGCGTGGTGTACGCCGGTCTCTCCGTCTCCCGGACCTCCGGCTGGAACAGTTCCGCGTTGCGCTCGTCCTGCCGCAGCCACTCCTCGAATTGACTGCGGCTGACCATCTGCTGGCTCCATGCGTAAGGGCCGGTATCAATGCGGACCTCCTGCGCCCCGATATAGCCGATGGTGCCGCTGATCTCCTGGTCGGGCGCGGGCAGTACCACATGGTCGCCCACCTGATAGGCCGGGGTGCCCGTCAGACGCACCGCCTCCCGCTGGACCGGCGTATGGGAAAAGCCGTCCAGCTCCTGTTGATACAGGGCGCGGAGGACGGCGGCCAGCTCTTTCCAGGAGGCGGAGACGGTGGCAAGTATCTTGTCATCGTCCCGGATGATCTCTGCTTCCATGCCGGTGGTGGTTGTCCGGTAGTCCGCCGCCTCGCCGGTCACAAGGTCCATGGTCTCCACCCGGCCCGCGAACTGCGCGGAGAGGCGCTGGGAGAGCTTGGTGTTGCCCTCGCCGTTCCGCAGCCATTGGGAAACATAGTCCTTGTCCCGGTCTGTCAGCAGGCCGGAGGCCAGCACCTCCCGCAAGTCCTGGTCGAACCGCTCCAAATCAGCGGGCAGGAACTCGGTAATTGCGCCGTTGCGCTGGTCCTGCCGCAGCAGCCGTTCAAAATCCGCCCGTGTCTCTGTCCGGTAGACGGGATAGGCCAGCGTGGGGTCCAGAAGCTCCACCTGTCCCCGTTCCAGGGAGGTGATCTTGTACTCCTTATCCTCCAGATAGACAAAATCCCCTGCGCCGTATGCGGAGGCCAGCGGGTCGCGGGGCTGGCCGTCGATGGTCACAACCTCCGGCTCAAGCTGATTTTCCGGGATGGCCTCCTGTATCTCTGTCCATTCCTCGTCAGAAACCGCAAGGTCTACTTCATAGGTTGGCTCCCCGGCCCCGATGGTGATGGTATCGCCGTCGCGGGACACCGGCTGACCGGACAAGTTCGGCTGGGCCGGTTCCGTCAGGGCTGCATAGGTCTCCTCCAACACGGTCTGGTGGAGGCTGTTGTGAAAGCCGGTCAGGTCATAATAGAGGCGCATAAAATTGGGGTCCTCAATAGACAGCGCCGCCCGTTTGATGGCCTCCGCCCCCTCCAGCATGGCGTTTTCCCGGTCTGAGTTCTGTACGGCGTTCCGGTATGCCTGATCGGAAAGCACCTTTTCCCGCACAATGGGCAGATAATGCTCGTAAATCTCCCGGACGGTTGGGGACGGCCCCAGTTCTGGCACTTTGACGATCTCCGGCGCAGACGCAGGCTGAAATACACCATTGTCCAGATACGTCTCAAACAGGGGCCGGAACATCTCGGCCACGCCGCGCTCCGGCATGTCAGGGGTCGTGTACCAGACATGCTCCTCGTCCACATGGTCGATCACCAGCCGAATGACCGGATCGTTTTCATCCGTGTGACTGTCTAAAGCGTCCCCTGGCCGGTAGGTATGGCCGCCCTTGGTGGTATAGGTCTCCGACGCATCTGTACCAGTGGCCCGTTCCACATCAGCCATGACCTGACGAATAAAGGGGTCGCTGCCCAGCTTTTCCGGGTCCACTACCTTGCCGTCCACAATGCCGCGCTCGGCCAGCCGCTCCCGTATCTCCACCGGGTCAATGTCCTCAAATTCATCCCGTTCCTGCTCGGTGAAGAACTCGTCCCGCTGAATGAGCTGGGCGATCCGGCGCTGGACCTTGGGCCACGGCACATCGCCCGCAGCGCCGTCCGCCGTGACCGGGAACGCGGGCAGGTTGTCCCCGTACTCCTGTTGCAGCCATGCGGCGGTGTCTTTTTCCCGCCCATGCTCCTTCATGTAGCGGACCACGGCCCGCTTGCTCTCCATGTCCCCGTTCCAGTCCCGCAGGGCCGCGTCAATGTCCGCCTGGGTCAGCGCCCCATGGCGGTCCGGGGTAGGGATTTCCGGCTGGGGCGGGACCTCCGGGCTGTCAGGCGTCCTTGCCTCGTCCGCACCGGCTTCGGCCTCATGGGCGGGAATGGCCTGCTCCGTGTCCCGTGCGATCTCCTTTTCCGCCAACAGGCAGACCTCCCCCCAGGTCAGGCGGGTAATAGCGGTAGGGTTGAGATAATTGCCCTCCCACACATGGAACTGGTCCGGGAACCCACGAAAGCCGATGCTGGTCCCATCGCTGGCCGGGTACTGATGCAGGACCTCACCAAACCGCAGGCGCAGATAGCTGACCCGCAGGTGTTCCTCCGGGTGGGCGGAGAAGAACCTGGTCAGGGCCTCCCAGGTGGCGCTCCCATCTTCATGCCGCAGGATTTCCGGGAGATACTTTTCATGGAAGGGCGGCGGGGAGGCAGGCGGCGGGCTGACGGTCTCAGCGGCGGGCGGCGTGGTGAGTGCATCTAACGTAAGCTGCTCCGGCTGCATGGGAGGCGGATAGGGGGCGCGGGGCACCGGGGGCGGCAGCGGCTCCCCGCGCTGCTGAAAGCCCCGCACGATAGCGTCCCAGCGGCCTTGTTCCACCGGAGTGAAATAGTCCTGAGCGGACGCCAGCTCCTTCAGTCGTGCCGCCGCCCGGCTCCATGGGACGTGTATGGACCCGCTGGGCTGGTAGCGCCTGAACTCAATGCCCTTTGCGGTATAGATCACCGTCCCATGGCTCCCGTCCCGGTAGGTCTGGCTGTGAGAGTAAAAGGACCCGTATTCCTGCTTCAAAAAAGCGATGGTGGCTCTTGTGTCCGGCATCCCCAGGAACAGGGCATAAATGCGCAGCTTGCCGTCCAGATTGCCGGACCCCCGGCGCAGCTCCGCGTCCCACTCCACGTCGGAGATGGAAAAAGCGGAGGGCGTTTCCACGCTCTCCGCTTCCGCGATAGACTGCCGCTGTTCCTGTTCCGAGGGGAACAGGGTCAGTTGTTGTTCCTGCCCGGTTAGCTGAATACCAGTTCGTTCAGGATGGTCTCCTCCGCCTGCGCTTTCAGGGTGTTCATCAGCCCCGCCCACTTCATCGGGTCGGCTGCTTTCAGCGCCTCCGTCACGCCCGCCTCCTTTGCCATCTGCGGCATCATCTCGGACAGCCTCCGGTGGGCCGTCTCGTCGGTCTCCCGCAGGTGTGGGTACAGCTTCTCCTCCAGCACCAGCTTCTGAAACAGGATGGGCCGGTGCTCCTTCAGATACTGCCTGCGCATCCTCCCGTACTTGCCCAGGGGTGCCGCCTCCGGCTCCTCTGTCAGCTTCAGGTCCGGGATCAGATAGTCCCCGTTCTGTGTATAAGTCAGCTTGTTCTCCATGGTTCTGGCTCCTTTCCGTGATTTTCTCCCGCTCATAGCGTTTGATGGTGACTTCAATGTGGCGCAGCACCTGTTCGCTGACCTCGCTGACCGCCGTGCCCAGGGCGGAGACGGCGGCGGGGGTATTCCAGTCAAAGACGCTCAGAAAGTCCTCATGCCCGAAATACTGCTCCGGGTCTATCCCGCAGCGGGACATCAGCGTGTAGGTGATGCTGGTGGAGGCGGCGTTTCGGAACGACGCCCATACGTTGTAATCATCATATTCCTCCAGAAACGAATCTTCAATGATGCCGAGAATATCCCGCTGGTGGTCTGCCCAGTAGTCTTTTACCAGCCGGTCCGCCACAAGCTCCAACTGATATTCCAAACCGTCTGCGCCGGAAACCTCATAGCGGGCCTCCAAGGCCCGCAGCACCGTGTTCATGTGCTCGTCCTGTAACCGCCAGAGATAGGGGCGGCGGGCATTGTCTCCGCCGCCTGTGTCCGCCACGTCGAACACATAGCGCAGACTGGGCTTTTCGCCGCTGCTATCCACCAGGGCGATGCCCCTGGACCCGCGCCGGACATACCGGCGCATCCGTTTGTTCCAAAAGTCATACTCCGCGCAGGCCGTGGCCTCCGGGCGCTGGGCGTAGATCATAAGCTGCTCATGGTAGGGGTATTTGTAGAGACGGGCGGCGGTGGCGAGAAAAGCCGTCCACTCCTGATAGCTGCCGGTGATCTGCTCGGCGGTCCTGGCCGCCATCTGCTCATAAAACTGTGCGCTGTTTGCCATGCTCAAAACCTCCCTTCAGATGGTAAATAGCACAGGGGGCGGCTGTGCGCCGCCCCCTGCCGGTCAGTCCATAAAATCCGGGATAAGCTCCAACTGCTCATAGTCCGCGTCGCTCAGTTCCCGCAGCTTTTCCAGGGCGCTGTCCGTCAGCTCCCGCAGCTCGTCCTCGTCCGGCTCCAGAAAGCCCCGCATTTCCTCCAGGTTGGCGATCAGGCCCTCGCGGGTGCCGGGGTCGTAAATGCTCATCAGTTCCATTTCCTCATAAGTAAAGTGCTTCATGGTTATCGCTCCCTTTCTGTGCTTTTTTCCGCTGTTTTTTTCCTGTGCTCCTGTGCGGGCGGCGCATTTCTAAGCTGCGCCACCACAGATTTTTTCTTTTCCGCCTGCTCCTTGCGGACCGCGTGGGCCAGGTCCACAAGGGAAATCTGTTGACCGGCCTTGACCTGGGCTTCCAGCTCGGCCACGCTGGGGGTATTGTTGAGGATGCCGTCAAGCTGGTTGTCGTTCTGCTCCAGGCTGTCCTCGGCGGCCCGGAGGGGATTGCGCCCGGAGAAGAAGCCGGGCAGCTCGGAAAAGGCGTATTGGTCTACATAGTGGCAGGATAACACGCCGCCCTGCTTGAGCGCCACGATGTCGCTGATACTCATGCTGGGGCTATGGTAATCCGCTGGGTGTTCCATATTAAACTGGTGCCAAAGCTGATTGAGCTGCTGAAGGGCGTCGCCCTGGCCGGTGAGCGGGGCGGTGTAGACCAGATCATAGTTGCCCTTCCGGGGGGACGCGCCCTCCGCCCGAAGGCGCTCCAGAGAGATATAGCGCAGGTCCCGCAGCTCCGGCCCACGGTGAAGCTGATAGAGGGCGAAGCAATCTCCCTGGTGGTCCAGAAAGGCCGCCTCCCGCTTCTGCTGTTCCTCCTCACGGAGACGGTCCTGGATGGCGTCGTCAAAATCCGGGCTGGCCTCCCACTCCTCACGGGGGACGGCAAAGAGGCCGTCGTGGTGGTCAAAGTCCTCCTCGTCAAAGACCATCTCCGGGTTCTCTCCGGGGCGGATGAGATAGACGGTGAAATCGCCGCCATACATAAGCTCCGCCGTGTCCAGGGAGACCGGAAGCAGGTCATTCTCCGTATAACCGGCCTGGGACAGATCTTCCATGCTCAGTGACGGGTCCGGCATGGGGTAGGCGTCCAGCTCCGTATCAAACAGCGCCGCGTCCTCGGCGGCAAAGTGCTCAAGCAGCTTTTCACGGCTGGAAACCGCAGGCGGTTCCAGTTGGGCTTTCTGCAATTTCTCCACCAGCTCCAGAGGGACCGCCTCCACCGTCTCCGGCCGCTCTCCCATGGCGTCGAACACCTCCTCCCGCACGGCGGCCAGGGGGTGTTTGATGGGGGACAGGGCCACGTCCTCCGCGTCGATTACGCCGCCGTCCCGCAGCCGCATGGTCTCCTTGTCGTAGAGGGTGTAGTCGTAGCCCTCGTCCCGGAGCTGGATATGGAGATAAGCGGTATCATCCAGCAGATACAGGGCCTCCAGCTCTTTGGAATCTGTCTGGTCCAGCGCCCGCACCTGCCGGGCGGTCACATCTCCCGCCTCCAACTGATACAGCAGCTCCCGGCATCGGTCTGTTGGGCCGACATAGATTACCTCGCGGGGAATGTAGCTGTCGCCGTTCCATTCGCTGGCCTGGAGATAACCCTGGTCCTGATAGGAGGCGGCGTTGGGGTTAGCCTCCAGGCGGAAGGTCAGGCCCTGGTCCCGGAGGTCGCTCAATTTCTCCAGCCGCTCCAGCATCGCCACAGCGGTGGGCAATCCCGTCTGCTCTCCCACACGGTCCAGCGTATTGCGGATGTCGGCAAAATGGCCTGCCCGCAGTTCCTCCGCAATCTCTGAGACCGTCTGTTCCCTGGGGTCCAACGAATAGGGGTGTTGCAGCATCCCGGCGGCCTCCAGCTCCGCCATGTAATCATAGAGAGCAGCGGCAAACTGCTCCGGTGTGTCCGGCCCCTCGAAATTCGCCGAAATTTTCGGCGAATTTTCCTGTTCCAGCTCAATGCCGCGCTCCTTGCAGACCTCGGCAAAGTGGCGGTCAATCTCACCGATGAGCTGATTGGCTGTCTTATTGATGGTCGCCAGACAGGAACGCAGCTCGGACAGTTCCTTGTCCTTGCTCCAGGACGCAAGGTAGCCGAAGCTGTTGGCCCCGGTTTCAACGCCGCAATACTGGCAGACCACATAGGACACGCTCTCCGCCTCCAGCTCCTGGGCGGTCCGCACCGCCTTGTCCTCACGCACACCCTTCTGGTTGTGGAGGATAGAGTGGGTGATCTCATGGACAGCGGCGCATACCGTCTGGACCTCGCTCATACCCGCCCGGATGGAAATGCGCTGCTCGTCCAGACTGAAATAGCCGTCCAGGTTCTCCGCCATGGGCTTGATCTCCATAGGCACCGGCGCGGTCCGGCGCAGGGCCTCCATAAACGCCTCGTACTGCTCTACATCGCCGGTCAGGTCCTGGGCCAACTGCGGGAGGGGCTTGCCGTTGGTCTGAGACACGTCGAACACCGGCACCGGGCGAAACCGTGGCACCTGCACCTCCCGTTTCTCTGTGATAACCTGACCGTCCTCGTCCAGCACCGGCGCTTTGGTGTCCGGGTCCAGCTTCTGCCGCTCCACCGTTTGGACGATGGGGATAGGGGCCATGATGTAAATGGCCTTTTCCCCCTTGTTGATGAACCGCTCAAACTGTTCCTTCCACCGCTTGGCGCTGGCTACACGGGTGGCATTTGGCCGTTGCATGTGGATGAGAAGGACGTTGCGGGCGGAATAGGTGTGAAACCGGGACATGACGGAGAGGTAATCCCGAAACCGCTCGCTTTCAAACACGTCCCGGATGCCCTGTTCCAGCCGCTGGTTCAGGTCCTTCATACGTTCCTCGCGGCTGGGATAGCTTTTCTTTGCCATAAGGCGCTCCTTTCTGCACATAAAAAATGCCCCCGCACAGGACGGGAAACACCGTCCCGTGCGGGGGTGGTTTGGATTGAAAAATAGAAAAAGTAACTGCGTTTTGTGGGCTGCCTGGGAAAGTGGTTTCCCGCTCCGGTTTTACCCCTGAAAAGCCCCAGAAATCCGGCCTTTTCAGCGGCCACTTTTTCTAAGGTCTGCCCTTGTTCCGGGCCGCCCACTCACGCTTGCTGCGGCGGGTCCTCCGTGCGGCGCACTCCGGGCAGTACAGGGTATTTTTCGCTTTGGGGGCGAAGGGCCGCCCGCACTCCCGGCACCGCCTCCGGCTGTCCGTCATAACCTCCGCTTGCAGCTCCCGGTCTGCGGGCAGGACGGCGGCGCGGAAGTACCGGCAGAGCACGGAACAGGTGAGCATCTGCGGGCAGGGGCACGGTTCATACCCGTCGTCCAGCAGGAGGCAGTTGCCGCCGTTGCAGTTGGCGCACAGGGACCGGATCAGCCGTCTGGCCCGGCGTAGCTGGGCCTCGGTCATACGGGGCGGGTCATTCATGGCCGAACTCCAGCCGGAAGCTGGCCCGCATCCCGTCGTCCGTGAGCAGCACAGTGGCCGCATAGGTCTTTCCCGTCTTTTCCGACCACAGGCCGGAGACCTGGGCGCGCCCGTCCTTCAGCAGCGCGGCAACGATGGACTTGGTGGGCTTTTTCTTTTTGTTCTCCCACCACTTGCTGTCCTTCCAGATAGCGAAGCCGCAGGCACGGTCCTCACAGAAAAAGCCCTTCCTGCCCTCGGTGACGGTTCCGCCGCACCGGGGACAGCGGCCCACAGTTTCGCGGGTGGAGGGGAACAGCACCGCGCCGCCCTCTACCGGGCGGCAGGTCTCCACCAGCTCCCGCAGCATGGCGGCGATCTCGTCCATGAAGTCTCCGGGGGCCAGGGTCCCGCGCTCCACCTCTTTCAGCCGATGCTCCCACTCGGCGGTGAGCGTGGGGGACTGTAACTGCTCCGGCAGCACCGTGATGAGGGCCGTTCCCAGGGGCGTGGGCAGGAGAGAGACTGTTTTCTTTGCTTTTTTCCGCTCTACGAAACCAGCGGACACCAGCTTTTCCAGAATGGTGGCGCGGGTGGCCGGTGTGCCGATGCCCTGCCTCTCGGCATCTTCCGGCATATCCTCCTTGCCCGCCGTCTCCATGGCGGAGAGCAGGGAATCCTCTGAAAGCTTTTGTCAAGGGGGTGCGTGGATATTTTTCGTATTACTTACGCAGATTCTCTCTCTGCTTCTGCCTGAATAATGCGTTTCAACCTGTCCTCAGCAGTCAAACCGCTACTATGGTCAAAAAACACTTTGACTTTATAATTTGTTTTGCCTTGCTTAATCACAAAAACTCCATCCGGTTTGTTTTTCTCCGAATGGTTATTTTGGGTGGGTAGTGTACTGTTCACAATATTTGTCATACGATATTCCTCCTAATTAAATGAAAAAAGCCCGACAAGGAAAGGTCTGACAACGAAGTTCCGACAACGGACATCAGAAAACCTTTTTTCTTTATCGGGCGATACTATCTTTTTACTATTTCCTTTTTCTTTATAATATTGGTTGTCATGGTTGTCAGAGAGGGAAAAGTGCCGCAATATCAAGGCTTTCGGGATTTTTGCCCGACAACCAGACCGACAACCGGCTCGACAACCGAAGCGACAAC
>JAHAEW010000204.1 GCA_018374635.1 Clostridiales bacterium | reverse complement strand
GCTGGGAGAGCGCGATCTGGGCTGGATCCTGTGGGATATGGACTATACAAATCCGGAGGATATCCGCCCCCTGTTCTTCCGCGGCACCCTGCGGGACGGGGTGCTGGAGGTGCCCGCCCGGGACAGCGGGGAGGTGCGGGGATGATTTTGCAGGCGTTGACCCAGTATTACGAAACTCTGGTGCAGGCAGGCGTGCTTGCCGGCCCCGGCTGGGGGCCGGTCAAGGCCTCCTATGCACTCTCTATCGCCGCAGACGGGACGCTAGAGCAGGTTACGTCCATTCAGACGGAGCAGCTCCGAGGGAAAAAGACTGTGCTCGCCCCCCAGGTGCTCACGCTCCCTGCCCCGGTCAAACGCACAGTAGGGATCGCCGCCAATTTTCTGTGCGATAACTCCGGCTACATTTTGGGCGCAGACAATAAGGGCAACCCTCAGCGCTCCCTTGCGTGCTTTGCCGCCTGCAAGGCGCTTCATACCTCTGTTTTGGAGGGTGTGGATTCCCCCTCCGCTCAGGCCCTGCTGGCCTTCTTCCGCACCTGGATCCCGGAGTATACACTGGAGCATCCCGCTCTGGCAGAGTATCGGGAGGACATACTGTCCGGGGCCAATCTGCTCTTCCGCTATAATGGAAGCTATGTCCATGAAGATCCCGAAATTCGGCGTGCCTGGGAGCGCCGCTATCGCGCCGATACCGACAGCCCAAGAGGCATCTGCCTCGTCACCGGCGAGGAAGGGCCGGTGGAGTCCGTTCACCCGGCCATCAAGAATGTGTCCGGCGCCCAATCCAGCGGCGCAGCTCTGGTCTCTTTCAACGCACCGGCGTTCTGTTCCTACGGCAAGGAGCAGAACCTCAACGCCCCTACCGGCAAATACGCCGCCTTCGCCTATACGGCCGCCCTCAATTACCTGCTGGCCGACCGGGAGCACGTCTACCGGCTCGGGGACGCCACCGTCGTCTGCTGGGCCAGAGGCGGCGGCGACGCCTACCAAGCCTTTTTCGGCGGGGCTCTGCTGGGGGCGCCGACGCCGTACAGCGCCGCGGATCTCCGCGGCATGACCGCACAGCTGTGCCAGGGAATCCCCGTGGACTTTCAGGAGGACAAGCTCGACCCCAACATGGATTTCTATATCCTAGGCCTCTCCCCCAACGCCGCCCGGCTGTCAGTGCGCTTTTTCCTCCACAATACCTTCCGGGGATTCCTGGAACACATCCAGTCCCACTACCGGCGGCTGGAGATCATTCGCCCCTCCTATGACAAGTTTGAGACCCTGCCCATCTGGAAGCTGCTGGACGAAACGGTAAACCAGAACGCCCGGGACAAGTCCCCCGCCCCCGATCTGGCCGGCGAGGTTCTGCGGGCGGTGCTGAACGACACCCGATATCCGGCCACGCTGCTCAACGGCGTCGCCCTCCGCATCCGGGCGGAACGGGAGGTCACCCGGGGCCGGGCCGCCATTCTGAAAGCCTATTACACAAAGTTGGCCGAGAGTACCGGCCGCGAACATCCTGATATACCGGAGGAGGTCTTACAAGTGTCTCTCAATCCTGACGCCACCAATGTCCCCTATCTCCTGGGGCGGCTGTTCTCCGTGCTGGAGGCCGTCCAGGCCGCTGCCAACCCCGGCATCAACGCCACCATCCGCGACAAGTATTTCAGCGGAGCGTCGGCTACCCCTGCCGCGGTATTCCCCGTCCTGGTCAATCTGGCTCAGAAGCATCTGAAAAAGCTGAACGCCGCCAACCGCGGTCTCTCCATCGCCTATGAGAAGCAGATGACCGAGCTGCTCTCCAAGCTGGGTACGGAATACCCCGCCCACCTGAATCTCCCCCAGCAGGGTTCGTTCCAGCTGGGTTACTATTTCCAGACTCAGGCCCGCTATCAGAAGAAGGAGGAGAAGTAATATGTCCGAGCCTATCAAAAACCGCTATGAATTTGTCATCCTGTTCGACGTGGAGAACGGCAATCCCAACGGGGATCCGGACGCGGGCAATATGCCCCGGGTGGATCCG
>JAHAEW010000068.1 GCA_018374635.1 Clostridiales bacterium | reverse complement strand
CACTTTGTCAAGCACTTTTTTCAGGCCCCGCTCCAAGTCCGTCCAGCTTCCGCTCGGTTTCTTTTCACTTTTCAGCCCGTTTCTGTGCCCTCTCGCGAGACGCTCAGATAGAATACCACCCCAGCCCTCTTTTGTCAACTCCTTTTTTCATTTTTCTTGTCTTTTTTCTTTTATCTTTTTCTGCTTGCCGGGTTTCCCCCTGTGCTTTGCTGCAAAACAGACGCAAAACATCCCTCTCTGGCCATAGAGAGGGATGTTTCAAATCACAGTATCGAATTCTCTTTTAGATCAGGCTGATGACAAGCAGCAGTACCATAAAGGCAATGGCCACCCACTTGGTCCAGCGGGCCAGTTTCGCATCCCAGCCCTTTGCCTTATTCTTAGACATAAAAGTATCTGCCACACCAGCGATGGTGCCGGACAGGCCGGCGCTCTTTCCGGACTGGAGCATGACCACCATGATGAGCACCAGCGCAATCAGAACGAGGACGCCACTCAGGATAATCTTCACCACGTTACATCTTTCCTTTCGGCCCTGTGTGGGCGCTATCTTCATTATTCATGGGCTTGACTCTCACGCCCATTTCAACGTGTGTTTTTTATGATAGCACAAAAGTGGGCCGATTTCAAGAGAAATTTCCCGTTTTCTCACCGTTCCCGCACCATTCTGCGGCTTCCCCAGCAGGTAGCCAGAAAATAGGCTCCATATACTACCAGAATGATGATGGCTGTCACTATACTGCTGGCCACCGCATCCAATTTTCCGATATCCGCGATGACATCGTTGGCTGCCTTGATCCCCACAATGGAATGGATCACAGCAAGCAGCAACGGCAGGAAGAAGTAGAGGAACACCTGGATATCAATGGAGCGGTCACGCATCTTTTCTTCCACCCCCAATTTTCGCAAAATGCGGTAGCGTCCCACATTGTCTGCTGCTTGGGAGAGCATCTGAAGCGCCAGTACCGCTGCGGAAGTGATTAGAAAGATCGCGCCCAGATAAAGCCCGATGAAGAGAACCAGGATCTTGGTCCCCATCGTATCCAGATAGATAAACCGTTTCGTGCTCAGGGATAACCCAAAGGCAGAGTCCCCATCCGGATCGCTCCCCCGTTCCCTGAGCTGATCGAACAGCGTCTCGCTCCAGACGTTCCAGAGCAGTTCCTCCGCCCGCTCCTGGTCCACCCCTTCCGCGTAATTTCCCGCCAGGTAGTACTGCCGAATCCATACCGCCTCCTTTTGAATGGTCTCCATCGCCTCGTCAGGTAGGATGATGACATCGGACAGGTCGATCTCACTGGTATAGAGCGCCCCGGTATGGCATGCCTTTGGGTCTGGCGTATAGATATGGCCGCCAATCGGAAAGAGCGCTCCACTCCGCCAGGCGTCCCGCTCGGGCTTCCAGTTGGATTCCGGTTCGGTCCCCTCGGCCATGCCACAGGTATTGGGCGCCAGAGCCAGGGGCTTCTCTCCCCGCAGCGCGGTAAGGGCGTTGAAGTCTGAGAGAGACATGACATAGACGCTGTTCAGTTCCCGGCCACCCTCCGCCAGCGGTATGGGCTCGTCCAGTTTTACTGCATACCGGCTCACAACGGCAAAGTCTCCCAGCCAGTTTTCTGGAGCAAATCCCGCCTCCTCCAGCGCTCCTGGCAGATCCTCCCGCTCAAAGACAAAATAGTCGTCGTCCAGACACAGCGTCATGTCCAGCGGCGCGGTCCGCTCTACATTTCCCTCGACCGTGTTGTTGACCCCCACGGAACAGGCCGTAATCCCAATGGCCAGCAGGAGCAGCAGGCATACCACGGTCATGGAGAGGTAGTTGGTGTTGATCTTGGCGTTAAACTGCCGCAGTACAAACATATTGAGATTTTGGTAGTAAAGATGTTTCCGGCTCTGACAGATCCGGAGCAGAAAACCGGACAGCGACCGGAAAAAGAGCAGGGTCCCCGCTGTGCCCAGGGCCAGCATCAGCCAGAAGATGCCGTCGATGGTCAGCAGTCCCCGCTTCAGCAGCAGTCCATAGGCCACAGCTAGAAGCACCGCGCCCAGCGCAAACATCACCGCGGAGGCGGCCACGGAGCGAAGGCGGATCTGCTCATTCTGCCGCTGCGCCTGCAGGAGGCGGATCAGCTTCTGCCGCGCCACCAGCACACAGTTGCACACCATCACCACCAGAAAGATCACGCCGAAGTAGAGAACCGTCTTTCCCACCCCCCTCCATGAAAAGACGAAGTGAAACTCGTCCACCGTCATCTGAAAGAGGCTGGCCGTAAACGCGCAGAGCAGCTGTGCCATAAAAAAGCCCAGTCCAAGCCCCAGCCCCAAGGCCAGGAGTCCGATGAGCAGGGTCTCGGCAAACAGAAGCACCGCGATGGTCTTCTGCCCCATCCCCAGGAGGAGATAGGTGCCCAGTTCCCTCTTTCTCCGCCGGAGCAAAAACGTGTTTGCATAGAGGATAAGGCAGGCCAGCACCACCGATACAAACGCTGAAACCACATCGGTCAGCTGGAGGATGGCCCGGACATAGTCGCTGTTCTGCTCGGCCAGAAGCTCCATGACCCACTGATTTTCCAGGGAGTTAAAGACGTAAAAGACGCACACACCAAAGAGCAGCGTAATGAAATAGATGGAATAATCCCGCATGCTCCGGGTAACATTTTTTCGGGCCAGCTTAAAGAACATCGCCGGAGTCACCTCCCAGAAGGGTCACGACCTCGATGATCTCTCCAAAGAAGTCTTTGCGGCTCTTGTTCCCCCGCACCAGCTCGGTAAACTGTCGTCCGTCCTTGATGAAGAGGATGCGGTGGCAGTAGCTGGCAGTAAAAGCGTCATGGGTCACCATCAGGATCGTAGCCTCCCGTTCCCGGTTGAGGGTCTCAAACCGGTCCAACAGCAGGCGGGCCGACTTGGAGTCCAGCGCTCCGGTGGGTTCATCGGCCAGAATGAGGGCCGGATTCGTGATGATCGCCCGGGCGGCGGCCGTGCGCTGGCACTGCCCGCCCGACATCTGATAGGGATATTTGTTCAGGCAGTCCTCGATCTCCAGCAGGCGGGCCGTCTCCGCCACTCCCTCCTCGATCTCCCCCACCGGAGTTCTGCGGATGGTCAGCGCCAAGGCGATATTTTCAAACGCCGTCAGAGTATCCAGCAGATTGCAGTCCTGAAAGATAAATCCCAGACGCTCCCGCCGGAATCGGGAGAGCTGCTTGCTGTTCAGCCGTGTGATCTCCCTGCCGTCAATGACGATCTGTCCCGCTGTGGCCGAGTCGATGGTGGCCACACAGTTGAGCAGGGTGGTCTTGCCCGAACCGGAGGCGCCCATGATACCTACAAACTCTCCGGGCAGCACCTCCAGGCTGATATCGTCGATGGCCCGGGTCACATTGCCCCGGCCTCCATAGTACTTCTGCAAATGGGACACCGTAAGGATGGGCTCCATAACATCTCCTCCTTTTTACACCTCTCATTGTAACGGTTCCCATACCGCAGCGCCATCGAAATATCTTACAGAAGGATGACAGTTTTGTAAGCTTTCTGCCTCCCGCTTCCGGCAGGCTTTCGTTGTAATCCTCTTGTGAATGGGGTACAATGGACTCAGCTTCCACCCATGCGGACCAAATAGAAAGGAAAGATGCACCCTTGCTTCGTCTCTGGATGACCCAAGGCACGGACGGAAAACGCGACGCCCATTTGCTTTTGCTGCGGGTGCTTGAGCGTGTCTACCAGCTTCCGTCTCCTAGTTTTTACCGCCTTCCGGGAGGGAAGCCGGCTTTGACAGATCTCCCCCTCTACTTCAATCTCAGCCACAGCGGGCCCTTCGCCTTACTGGGCGTGAGTGACGCGCCGCTCGGCGTGGATGTAGAGCGTGTTAAGCCCCGGCGGGCCGGCCTCCCCCGCTACGCGCTCTCTGACCGGGAATTTGACTGGTTTACTCAGCGCGGAAGCCGCTGGGAAGATTTTTATACCCTCTGGACTTTGAAAGAAAGCCGCGTCAAGTACACCGGTCAGGGCCTGGACCGTGCTCCCCGCACTATTGCAGTCCCTTTTCTCTCTGCCGGGACATGCGGAGAATTGGACGGACTGTGCTTTGCTTCCTGGAACGGAAGCGGCTGGTGTGCGGCCTCCTGTGGAGAAGAGTGGCCCCAGTCCCTTCCGGTCGAAAGCAGGTGTTTCCTCCATGCGGAAGATTGCCTGGTATGAGCCCTGTCTTTACTGGCTCTTAGCGGCTGCCCTAGGCCCCTTCTTTGGACCGCGTCCATTTTTTAGGCGCAGCTTCCTTCTCTCCCGGCCTTTGCTCTTGCTGTATCTACGAAAGGAGTCTATATGACCAAATCACCATCCACCCTGACCGGCATTTACCAGGCCGCCGGCCGGGGCTTCGGCTTCGTCACCTCCGAGGGGGCCTCCGGGCGGGAGGAGGATTATTTCATCCCGCCCCGGGCGGAGCACGGCGCCTGGCACGGGGACACCGTCTCCATCCGCCCCGATCCCGGCCCCGCCGCGCCGGGGGAGAAGCGCACCGCCCGGGTCACCGCCATTCTCCGCCGGGGCAACCCCACCGTCACCGGCTCGGTGCGCAAGCACGGCCGGGAGATCTGGCTGGTCCCCTCCGGGGACAAGCTGCGGGAGCCCATCCAGATCGTGGGCAAGCACCGCGCTCACGCCGGGGACCGGGCCGCAGTCCAGGTGACCAGCTACGGCACCTCCAAGCAGCCTCCCATGGGCGTTCTTCTGGAGGTCTTTGGCCGGGACGGCAGCCGGGATGCCGCTGTGGAGTCCATTCTCTTCGACCAGCATATCCAGCGGGAATTCCCGCCCAAAGCGCTGGAGCAGGCCAGACAGGCTCCCCGGACGGTCCCTGACTCCGCCCTTGCCGGCCGCCTGGATCTGCGGGAAAAGTGCATCATCACCATCGACGGCGCCAGTGCCAAAGACCTGGACGACGCCGTCTCCCTGGAACGAGATGAGCAGGGCCGGCCGGTCCTCGGCGTCCACATCGCCGATGTGAGCCACTATGTGCCCATGGGTTCTCCCCTGGATGTGGAGGCCTGGCAGCGGGGCACCTCGGTCTATTTTGCTGACCAGGTCATCCCCATGCTGCCCACAGAGCTCTCCAACGGGATCTGTTCCCTGAATCCCCGGGTGGACCGGCTGACCCTCTCCTGTATCATGACACTGCATCCGGATGGCTCCGTGGCGGATTATACCATCGCCCAGTCGGTCATCCGCACAACGGAACGCATGACCTATGAGGACTGCAATCTCCTGCTCACCGGCTCCGATCCCGCTCTTGCCGGGCGGTATGCCCACATCCTGCCCATGCTGCGGGACATGGCCTCTCTGGCCCAGGTGCTGGAGCGCCGCCGGAAACGCCGCGGAAGCCTGGATCTGGCCAGCCTGGAGAGCTCTATCCTCTGCGATAAGGAGGGCCGTCCCATCTCCATCCAGGCCCGGACTCCCGGGGTCAGCGAGGGACTCATCGAATCCTTTATGCTGGCCGCCAACGAGTGCGTGGCCGCCCATCTCTCCCGTCTGGACGCCCCGGCGGTCTACCGCATCCATGAAAAGCCCTCTCAGGAAAAGGCGGAGGCCCTGCGCGCCCTTCTGGCCCCTCTGGGCTATTCCTTTCGGGAGGCCGACCATTTCTCCCTGCAGAAGCTGCTGGATGAGTCCCGGGGAAAGCCCGAGGAATTTCTGGTCCACACCGCCGTTCTGCGCGCGCTGATGAAGGCCCGGTATGATCCCCAGAACCTGGGGCACTTTGGCCTGGCCGCCTCGGATTACTGCCACTTCACCTCTCCCATCCGGCGCTATCCCGATCTGATGGTCCACCGCACGCTGACCGCACTGCTGGAGGGCGCCCTGGCCGGAAAAGCAGGACAGAAGCTCTCCTCCGCCGTTCCAAAGGCGGCCAAACAGGCCTCTGAGCGGGAGCTGGCCGCCCAGACCGCCGAGCGGGAGATCGAAAAATGCTATCTGGCCGAGTTTATGGCCGGCCATGTGGGCGAGACTTTCCCCGCCGCCGTCTCCGGCGTGACCCGGTTCGGACTCTTCGTTCTAACCGCCCTCGGCGTGGAGGGCTTTCTCCCGGTGGAGGCTCTCCCCGGCGGGCGCTACGCCTTTGACGAGAGCCGCATGACCCTCACCGGCCCAGGCGGAGATGTCTTTACACTGGGGACACTTCTGGAGGTAGTCTGTGCCTCCGCCGATCCCGGAAGCGGACAGATCAGCTTTCGTCTCCCCGGCATAGTACCCGGCATGCCTTTGTGCCGCATCCACCGGGAGCAGGATCGCCCCGGGGAACGCCGGGTCGGCAAGCGTCCCTCCCGGAAAGCAGGTCCCATTCCAAAATCCAGGAAGGGGCGAAAAAAGCGATGATGAAATGCAATATTTGCCGTCATTATTCCTCTTTGTATTTCTTTTGACTGGATGTACCCCTTCACTGTCTGAGCCCACGGCTCCCCCAGCCGCTTCGCCCCCAGCGGTCTCCTCCACCCCGTCTCCGACTCCCACCCCCTCCCCTACCCCTACGCCGGACCCCGTCCAGGAGCAGTTGGATTCCATGACGCTGGAGCAAAAGGTGGGACAGCTTCTGGTGGCCGGGATAGAAGGCTATACGCCGGGAGCGGACGCTCTCGCCGCCGTCCAGGAATATCAGGTTGGCGGCATCATTCTCTTCTCCCGCAATGTGGAAAGCGCAGAGCAGCTGGCCCAGCTGACCAACGCACTCAAAGAGGCCAACGGCGACTCTATCCCCCTGCTTCTCTCCATCGACCAGGAGGGGGGACGGGTCTCCCGGATGCCCCCGGAGGTGGCCTCCCTTCCCGCTCCGCAGGTCTTTGGTCAAACTGAGAACGCCACCCTTGCCACACGCTTCGGCAGGGTCCTGGGCGCAGAGTGCGCCGCCTTCGGACTGAATACGGACTATGCCCCCTCGCTGGATATCTGGTCTAACCCGGAAAATACCGTGATCGGCGACCGTGCCTTCGGCTCGTCTGCCCAGTCAGTGGCCCGGCTGGGAACCGCCGCCTGGCAGGGTGTGGCCGACCGGGGCGTGGTCCCGGTGGTCAAGCACTTCCCCGGCCACGGGGACACCGAGACCGACTCCCACCTGGGACTCCCCGTGGTGGAAAAATCGCTGGCCGAGTTGAAAGAGGAAGAGCTCCTCCCCTTTCTCACAGCCATCGAGCAGCAGGTCCCGGCCGTGATGGTGGCCCATATTCTGGAACGCGGGATTGACGAGGAGTACCCGGCCTCCCTCTCCCACAAGGTGGTCACCGGCCTCCTGCGGGAAGAGCTGGGCTTTCAGGGCGTCGTCTGTACCGACGACCTGACCATGGGCGCCATCTCCCAGACCTACGGGATGGATGAAGCCGCTGTCCTGGCACTGGAGGCCGGGTGCGATCTGCTTCTGGTCTGCCACGGGGCGGACAACCTCTCCGCCGCCTATACAGGGATTTTGTCCGCCGTGGAGGAGGGCCGTCTCACCGAGGCACGGCTGGATGAGAGTCTCTACCGCATCCTCACCCTCAAGCGTACCTATCACTTCACCAACGACCCGGTGCCTACCCCCGATGTGGAGGCTCTGAACGCACAGATCTCCTCCCTCTTGGACCAGCTCCCCAGATGATCTTCCACATTCTCTGTATCATATAGGCCGCTTTCCCTTCACCGCTTTCTGACCGCAGTTCTCTTCTGAGGCAAAGAAAAAAGGGCGCCACATGGTTTTCTCCATGTGGCGCCCTTGTGTGCTTTTGGCTTTTCTTAGAATTCGGCGTTGCCCACCGTGCGGGGATGGAGCTCCACGTCACGGATGTTGTTGACGCCGGTGAGGTACATGACCATACGCTCAAAGCCCAAGCCGTAGCCCGCATGCTTGCAGGAGCCATAGCGGCGCAGGTCCAGATACCACCAGTAATCCTCGGGATTCATGCCAAGCTCCCGGATGCGGTTCTCCAGCAGTTCCAGGCGCTCCTCGCGCTGGGAGCCGCCGATGAGCTCGCCGATGCCGGGTACCAGGCAGTCCGCGGCGGCCACCGTCTTTCCATCGTCGTTGAGCCGCATATAGAACGCCTTGATGTCTTTGGGATAATCCGTTACAAAGACCGGCTTCTGGAAGACCACCTCGGTGAGGTAGCGCTCATGCTCGGTCTGGAGGTCACAGCCCCACTCCACCTTGTAGTCGAATTTGTCATTGTTCTTTTTCAGGATCTCCACCGCGTCGGTGTAGCTCACCCGCACAAAGTCGGAGGAAGCCACATGCTCCAGCCGCTCCTTGAGGCCCTTGTCCACAAAGGAGGAGAAAAAGTTCATCTCGTCGGGGCACTTCTCCATCACTGTGCGGATGATATACTTGATCATGTCCTCGGCGGTATCCATATAGTCGCTGAGATCGGCAAAAGCCATCTCAGGCTCGATCATCCAGAACTCAGCGGCATGACGCTGGGTGTTGGAGTTTTCCGCCCGGAAGGTGGGGCCGAAGGTATAGACATTGCCGAAGGCCATGGCAAAGTTCTCGGCATTGAGCTGGCCGGAGACCGTGAGGCTGGCCCGCTTGCCGAAGAAATCCTGGCTGTAATCCACGCTGCCGTCCGCTTCCTTCGGGGGATTGGCCAGATCCAGCGTGGTCACTTGGAACATCTCGCCCGCGCCCTCGCAGTCGCTGGCGGTGATGAGCGGCGTGTGGACATACACGAAGCCCCGCTCCTGGAAGAAGCAGTGGATGGCATGGGCGGCCACCGAGCGCACACGGAATACAGCGGAAAAGAGGTTGGTGCGGGGGCGTAAGTGCTGGATGGTCCGCAGGTACTCCACGCTGTGCCGCTTTTTCTGGAGGGGATAGTCCGGAGTAGAGGGCCCCTCCACTGCGATGGTCTGGGCCTTAAGCTCCAGAGGCTGCTTGGCCTCCGGCGTCAGAACCACCGTGCCGGTCACCACAAAGGAGGCTCCCACGTTGCTCTTGGCGATCTCCCTGAAGTTCTCCACCTGATTGTCGGCAAAGACGACCTGAAGGTTTCGGAAGCAGGAGCCGTCATTGAGCTCCAGAAAACCAAAGGTCTTCATGTCCCGGATGGTACGGGCCCAGCCGCAGACGGTAACGGTCTGTCCGTCAAAGGCCGCCTGATCGGCAAAAATCTGCGCGACAGTGGTTCGTTTCATGGTGGTTCAACTCCATTTTATCAAAGTAAGTCAACGTTTAGTATATCATTATTTCCCGATTTTGCAAGCATTCCTTGCTCTTTGTGGCATGAAAATATTCCTATGGCTTCCCGCGCCGGGACAGCGCCCCTTTTTCAGGTCTTAGCCGCTTTGTCCATCTTTAGCCTTTACGACTCCCTCCTGTATATGGCCGCGCAGCCGCGCGGCGCGGAAGCCCTCTGTTTCAGGCCGGTCACAGTCCCTCCATCTGCAGAATCTTCCCCTCCTTTCTCCTATGATTTTAGTATATAAAACTTTCCGGAATACGTCTATTCTGTTCCCGCATATGTCCGTTTTGCACAGATAAGCGGTTCCTTTCCGCCTTCTCCCCTATCGCTTTTTCTAAAAAATATCTTGACATACTAAAAATTTTTCTTTATGATTAGCCATACAAAAAGGACTTCGTCTTTTGATTTTCTGTGGAAAGGAGATAGCCGCCCCACGCACGCAGTGCTCATACCAGCTACCATGGCATATGAAAGAAAAGTAATATGGAGGTCTTTAAGATGAATACTGCCGGAACATCCCACCACACTGACCGACGGGATGAGGACCGTCGGCTGATCTATCAACTCGACGGCAGGCCGCGCCTGCGCACCGCCCTTCCCCTGGGCATGCAGCACGTCCTGGCTATGTTTACGTCAAACCTTGCCCCCATCCTCATCATTGCCGGTGCATGCAATCTCTCCGCTGCACAGACCGTTATCATGGTGCAGTGCGCCATGTTTGTCTCGGGTCTCACCACTTTTATCCAGCTCTATCCCATCAAGCTGGGTAAGAGTAAGCAGATCGGCGCCAATCTGCCCATCGTCATGGGGACCTCCTTTGCCTTTGTCCCCACCGCCTCCACCATCGCCGCCACAGGCGGCATCGGAGCCGTCCTAGGCGGAAGCCTGCTGGGTAGTCTGACCGAAGTAATCATGGGCTTCTTCTACAAATATATCCGCCGCTTTTTCCCGCCGCTGGTGGTGGGAAGCACATTGGTCACCATCGGCGTAAATCTGCTTGGAGTCGGCGTGGACTATTTTGCCGGCGGCGCTGGTGCGGCCGACTATGGTTCGATCCGGAATCTCGCCATTGGTTTTATGGTTCTGGCCGTTATTGTTTTGCTCCAGCGCTTTGGAAAGGGTTTGGTCAAGAACTCCGCCATTCTCATCGGTCTCGTTGTGGGCTATGTGGTCTGCGCCTTCCTTGGTATGGTGGATACCGCTCCCATTGCCGAGGCCGGATGGGTCAGTCTGCCTCTGCCGCTGCAGTTTCAGCTTACCTTCAGCCCCTCTGCGGTTCTGAGCTTTGCCGCACTGTATATCGTCTCCGGCCTGGAGACCATCGGCAACACCTCCGGCATCACCATTGCCGGATTTGACCGTGAGGCCACCGAGCGTGAGACCTCCGGCGCCATTCTGGCCGACGCGCTGGGCTCCACCACCGCCGCGCTCTTTAATGCGCTGCCCAACACCGCCTTTGGCCAGAACGCCGGCATTGTCTCCATGACCAAGGTTGTCAATAAGTGGTGTATCGCCACAGGCGCTTTTGTTCTGATGATCTGCGGTTTCCTCCCCAAGCTGGGCGCCGTGTTCTCCGCCATCCCTTCCGCCGTGCTGGGCGGAGCTGTTATCTCGGTGTTCGGCATGATCCTGATCAACGGCATCAAGATGATCGCCAAGGCCGGCTTCAGTGAGCGCAATGTTTTGGTTCTGGGCATTACCTTTGCCCTGGGTCTGGGTCTGGGCAGCCATCCGGAAGCGGTGGCGCAGCTCCCCGGCGTTCTGCGCTTTATCTTCTCCGACTCTGTGGCCGCCACCTGTATCGTAGCCATCCTGGCCAACCTGATCTTCCCCATGAAGGATAAGGAGGACATCGAGCGGGCCAAGAAAGCCATGACTGACGCCGACTGAGGGTTCCCTTCACGCAAAAACCACAGTCCGCTGTGCCGGTGTTTGGCCATGGACTGTGGTTTTCTTTGGTTCGGTAAAAAAGCCGGTATGGCAGATCGTCTGCCATACCGGACTTTTTTTACATTTATCAGGACGCCGCAGCGGCGCGAACGCCCTTTACGCCCGCCATCAGCAGGCCGATGCCCTCCTTTGTCGCGTCCCGGTCCCGAACCACACCCATGCATTCGCCCTCATAGATCACCGCGATTTGATCGCTCAATTCCAGAATCTCATCCAGCTCCGTGGAGACCAGCAGAATAGCGCATCCCTCGGCCCGGGCTTTCAGCAGGCATTTATGGACAAATTCCGTCGCTCCGATGTCCAGTCCGCGGGTCGGATGGACTGCCACGAGAAGTTTGGGATTTTGCTCCAGGATCCGTCCCACAATGATCTTCTGCTGATTGCCGCCGGAGAGTGCACCGGCCGGCACTTCCAGAGAGGCCGCGCGAATGTCATAGAACTCCTGAAGGCTTTTCGCTTTCTCCTGGACCGCTTTCTTTTGGAGCAGATGGCGCCTGGTATACGGCTGATCCTGAATGGTCTCCAGGAAGAGGTTCTCCTTCACTGACATGGAGAGCACCAGCCCCTGCTTGTGCCGGTCCTCCGGGATATGGCCCACGCCCGCGTCGATGAACTCTCTGGGCGTTTTCCCGGTCATATCCACCCCCTGGAGGCGAATGGCGCCCCCCGCCGCGGGAAGCACCCCCGTGATCCCCTTGACCAGCTCCGACTGCCCATTTCCGTCTACGCCGGCAAGGCCTACGATCTCTCCGGCCCGGATCTGAAGGCTGAACCCTTTGACGATCTCCTTCTTGGCCTCATTGCAGACCGAGAGGTGATCCAGCTCCAGTACCACTTCTCCCGCCTCCTGCTCGGGCTTCTCCACCCCCAGCGTGACCTGACGGCCCACCATGGCAGAGGCCAGGGCTTCCGGATTGCAGTTGGCCAGATCCTCAATGCATCCCGTGATCTTTCCCCGGCGCAGAATGCTGATCCGGTCGCTGATGCTCATAAGCTCATTGAGCTTGTGGCTGATAAAGACGATGCTGACGCCGTCCTTTTTCAGCCGCTCCAGCGTGGCAAAGAGCTCCGTGATCTCCTGGGGGGTGAGTACGGCAGTCGGTTCATCCAGGATCAGGATCTTTGCTCCCCGGAACAGCACCTTCAGGATCTCCACCCGCTGCTGCTCTCCCACCGAGAGGGTGGACACCAGCGCATGGGGCTCCACTCTCAGGTCATATTTCTCACTGGCCGCGGCAATTTTGGCCTCTGCATCCTTAATATCCAGGCGCAGTTCCCTCTGCATGCCCAGCACGATATTCTCCGCCACCGTAAAGGCGGGGATGAGCATAAAGTGCTGATGCACCATTCCGATTCCCAGTTCAATGGCGTGCTTGGGAGAAGAAATCTCCACCTGCTGTCCACGCAGATAGATCTCTCCCTCGTCCGCGCCGTAGACCCCGTAGATGACATTCATCAGCGTGGACTTTCCCGCGCCATTTTCGCCCAGCAGCGCATGGATCTCACCGGGATAGAGGTCGAAGCTGATATGGTCGTTGGCCACATTGCTTCCAAACCGTTTTGTAATGTTGTGTACACGCAGTACCGGTTCCATTCAGTTCCCTCCTGTTCTGCTGCGGCGGGCGGAGCCGCGGCGTCCCTTGTCTTTTTCAAAGGGAATGCTGTTGGCCGCCGGACCCTTGGCCGCACCCATAAAGAAGACCAGCGCAAAGAAGGTGATGAGATAGGGCATCATCATATAGAAATAATAGGGAATGTCGAAGATCGTCTGCATCCGCAGCTGCAGTGCGTCGCCCGCGCCAAAGAGGATGGCCGCCAGCGCAGCGCCCACAGGCGTCCACTTGCCAAAGACCACCGCGGCATAGGCGATAAAGCCCCGGCCGGAGGAGAGGTTATCATAGAAGGTATTCAGTCCTGTCAGCGTCAGGCTGGCTCCGGCCAGTCCGCAGAACAGGCCCGTGGCGAGGACCGCCAGCCAGCGGATGCGGATGACGTCCACGCCCGCCACATCCAGCGCCTGGGGGTTTTCCCCGGCCGCCCGCAGCTCCAGCCCCCGGCTGGTGCGGAACAGGAAGAGGTTGAGCAGAATCAGCAGCGCCACGGCGATATAGGTCAGCGGATGCTGGCTGAACAGGACCGGACCAACAAAGGGCAGGTCGCTCAGGACCGAAATGTCCAGGTTCATCATGCCCGGACAGCTTGCCATCTGAGAATCGGTACCGAACAGGAACCGGAACAGAGTACTGGTGATGCCGAGGGCCAGCGTATTCAGACCCACCGCGGATACCACCTGGTTGACCTTTACCTTGATACTCATGAAGGCGTGCAGCGCGGCCAGGAAGAGACTCCCCAGCATCGCAGTCAGAACACCCAGCCATACATTCTGGAAGAGATACGAGCCCAGGTATCCGAAAAAGGCTCCCATCAGGATCTGTCCTTCCAGCGCCATGTTCAGAACACCGGACCGCTCCGAAATGACGCCGCCCAGCGCCGCCAGCATCAGAGGAGTCGCCAGGCGGAACGTGGCGGAGTAGAAATCCGGCGTGAAAAAGATATTCAGAAATTCCATCACTACGCCTCCCCCGCCATGCTCTGGCTCTCTTTTTTCCGGAACCGTCCGCCCGCCAGGCCGATAAAGTCAATGTTGGCGCGGCTGAAACCAAGAATGCTCAGGATAATCACGCCCTGGATGATATAGAGGATGGTCACCGGGACCCCCATCATGATCTGCATCACGCTGGCGCCGCTGCGCAGCGCGCCCAGGAAAATACCGGCGATCAGGACTCCGATGGGGTGCAGGTTGCCCATCAGCGCCACGGCAATGATATCGTATCCGGTATTGGGGGAGAAGTTCTGGACCATGAGATGCTGATAGCCCATGACCTGCACCGAACCGGCCAGCCCGGAGAGGGCGCCGCTGACGATGATGGCCAGAAGCAGGTATTTGCGGGTATGGATGCCCGATGTGCGGCTGGCCTCCGCGTTCTGACCGACGGCTCGGAGCTTGAATCCCACATCCGTCTTGTAGAAAATCAGGAAGAACAGCGCCACGATCAGCAGCGCCATCAGAAAGCTGGTGTTGAGCTCGCTGCCCGACATGATCTTGGAGAGCATGGCCGAGGCCTGGATCTTGGGGGATTGGTGATTCAGCGCGCCCGGCGCTTTGAAAAAGCTGGAGAGGGCATAGTTGACAAAATATACCCCCACATAGTTGAGCAGCACCGATGTGACCGTCTCGTTATACCCCTTGGAGATCTTCAAATAGCCGGGGATCAGAGCCCACAGCCCGCCAAAAATCATACTGCCCAGAAAACAGATGGGGATGTGCAGCCAGAAGGGAAGGCCCGCCAGGTTGACGCCCAGCCAAGTGGCCGCAAAGGCCCCCAGATAGAGCTGGCCTTCCCCGCCGATATTGAAGATGCCGCACCGGAAAGAAAGGGCAATGCCCAGGCCGCCCAGGATCAGCGGGGTCGCCAGCAGCAGGCTGGCGCCCAGATTGCTCTTTCCAATGAATGCGCCCTGAAACAGGGCCAGAAAGGTCTCCACAGGATCCACGCCCTGCCAGAGCAGCAATGCGCCGATAATGGCGAATGCCAGCAGCAGCGCGATCACGATGGAAATCAGGTAATTCACCATCGCACGGGCTCGCTTGTTCATGATCACTCCTCCAGTCTCTTTCCGAGTCCTTCTGAATGCAAAAGCGGTGCAGCAACGGTCGGTCGCTGCACCACTTTGGGTCACGCTTCTGTCGCTCGTGTTCCTCTCGGATTCCGAGATCGAAATTCAGTTTTAATACAGCGTCGGAATCTCCAGCTTGCCGTCCAGGTAATCCTGCATGGCCGCCTCTATTTCGGCCGCCTGTTCTTCGGTGAGTCCATAGAACTCAGACATGCCCTGCGCGCCGTCCGGCATGCCGTAGACCTGTACCCCCTGCTCCATGGTTCCGTCGAGATAGCGCTCGGCCGTGGCCACATACACATCGCCGACGGACTGGAGGCCGGAGCAGATCACCGCGTCGGACAGAGCGTGCTGATCGCTGACCCAGCCGATGGCCTTGATCCCGGCGTTTTCACAGGCCTGATACACACCGACTGCATATGCGTCGCCCATGGCAAGCAGCACGTCGCAGCCCTTGGAGATCAGAGACTCGGAGGCTTCCTTTGCCTTGGTCAGGTCATCCCATGCGCCCGTAAAAGCGGTATATACTTCAATGTCCGGATTGACCGCCTTGGCGCCCAGCTCATAGGTGTCGATGTCCGCCTTGTTGTTGGGAGCGTCGTCGGGAGGAATGATACCGATCTTTCCGGTTTGGGAGACCATGGCCGCCGCCATGCCGCAGAAATAGCCGCATTCCCCAAACTTAAAGACTGTTCCGGTCAGATTGTCCGCCTCTACGTTGGCGTTGACCGCCACAAAGGTAGTCTCCGGAAATTCGGGCGCCACCGTGCTCATCGGCTCGCCGAACTCGGCGCCATGGCCGAAGATCAGGTCAAAGCCCTGCCGGGCGTAGGTGCGGATGACCTGTGGCATCTCGGCCACCGCCACCTTTTCTGTGTAAGCGGTTTCTACTCCGAGGGTCTCCTCAATGCGCTGAGCCCCTCATACGCGCTGGCATTCCAGCCGCCGTCATTCACAGCGCCGCCGCACACCAGAGCTACCTTGACATCGTCCGGATTCTTTGCTCCCCTCGTTTCCGCGCTCCCTCCGGACGGGGAATCCGCGGGAGGGGTGGACCCATCCGCCCCAACATTTCGTGAGCAGGCCACCAAACCAAATACAAGTGCACCAGCCAGCAAGAACGCCATCAGTTTCCGTTTCATTCGGGGATACCTCCTTCAATTTCTGTTTGTGCGTCTCTGAATTCCTCCGTTCGCGCTTTTTGTAATCGGTTACACTTCTGTTGCGTTTACAGTACCACACATCTGTTCATTTTGCAGGTATTTCCAATGATTTTTTGTAGTACTTTTGTGTTTTTCTACTAAGTGCATAAATACTGCGGATCGGCTTTCTGCTTTAACTCACTTATATATCTTCAAATATTATCAGATATTTAAAATTATCTTCTTTTGCCATATGTACAAGCGGTTACAAGTTCATGCACAAAAAAGCCTTCCATATTTGCGGACTCGACCGCCCGGCGGATCGCCCCGCTCTCCCCCCGCACCCAGAGGGAGAGGGCTGCGTGACGCTCTGCCATCTCCATGCGGCGGCCGGATGTCTCCTCTGCATCCCGGGCCATTCCCGCCAGCGGACAGCTGCTCCACCCCCACAGGATTTCGGACACGCCCCCGCGCTCCAGCGCCTGCACACACCGGGCTATCAGGCCAGCCGCCTCCAGGACTCCGGTAAACAGGCTGTTTGGGCCTGCGCTCACCAGATTGCCCTTCCAGCCTTTCGCTTCCGACAAGGGGCGGTCGGTCACCCCCAGCACATATCCCGCTTCTCCCCGGACGCCATAGATCCCCTGTCCGTCCCGCTGAAATGCCCGGGCGGTGCCCACGGGGTCATCCAGAAAGAGCTCCAGCGCCGGGAGCTGCATACCGTCCTCCATCTGCCGCTGGGCATAGCTCACCTGTCCACGGCCGCCGGCCAGCCCCTCCAGCACGCACTTGGCCGCCATCCAGCCGCCGGGCGCATCCCACCCGGCGTCGATCAAAGCTCCCTGCTCCCGCTCCAGCACCGCGCAGTGCCAGGCGCCGGCCTCCTCCCTGAGCTGCTGAAAACACTGCGCCGCTTTTTCTCTCCGTTCCATATCAGTTTCCTCCATTCGATCCCGAAAAGGCCCGCTCCAATACGCCATGGTGCAAAGCGCCATAAGAAAATCGGCGTCCGGTGCGCAGGTTAAAGAAATTGACCCGGCAGGGCGCATCCCACTCCCGAGGCACATTTCGCCAGAGAAAATCGCATCGGGCAAAAAGGGTCTCAAAGGGGATTCCGTAGACATCCCCATTTTTGTTGAAGGGCAGGATGGACTCCAGACGGGTAATCTCTCCATCCTCACAGTCCACATAGAGGTTGGTCTCCTGCCCATAGATCAGGCCGTCGTTTACCCGCCCATAGGCCAGCCGCTCGTCATCCACCACCGCGGGGATGGGGGCACTTCCGCACGCCTGCACAATGGCGTCGATGGGAAATCCCTGGTCCAACAGGCTGGGCAGGCTCTGTTCCACGTTGCGGGCACAGACCTGGGCCGCCCCGGTCAGGGTGCCCGTCCGGGCGGCCAGCAAATAGAGGTCCCCGGGCGGCCACCCCACCGCTCCGGCGATCCGTTCGGTCATCCCCGCGTCGGGCAGCTCGTCGATCTGGATATGGGCTGCGATCTTCCGGGGCGCCGGGTCCCGGTAGGAGACCGCCCGGGCAAAGTGGTCCGTTCCGGTGACGGAGCGCAGCGGCCCGGATACCGAGCGCTTGACTCCCTGATATTCGATATAGAGAAAGGCGTCATGGGCCGCCAGCTCGGCCACGGCCGCCCGGTCCACAAAGATGTTGGCTGTGGGAAGACGGTGTCTCCCCACCTGCATAGTCCCATAGGTCAGCTCACCCAGTCCCCCCAGATTGGACTGGGTGAAATATTTGGCCGCCATCCAGCCCCCTTTCGCAAAGACCCCCATGTCCAGCACAGTGGCTCCGTTGTCCAGCACGTGGACCTGTACTCCAAGCGCGTCCAGATTGGGCAGAATTTCCTCTTCGATGATGCGGCAGGCCCGCTCATTGAGTGAATAGCACATGCCGATCCCTCCTTTCTGCATGTGGTTCGCTTCGCCCCCAGACCATAAAAACGGCGGTCACCCGCCGTTTTTATGGTCAGCTTGTCAAAGAACGCCAGTTCTCAAAACACGAGGACTGGCGTTTTATCATTAAACGGAGCAAAAATCATGATATAGGAAGCAAAATTAGAAGCA
>JAHAEW010000203.1 GCA_018374635.1 Clostridiales bacterium | reverse complement strand
GAGAACGCGATACCCCGCCGGGAGCTGGAGAAGTTGACGGGCCTGGACGGGCGCACGGTGCGCCTGATGATCGAGCGGGAGCGGCGTGAAGGGAGGCCCATTCTGGCGGATAACGCCACGGGGTACTATCTACCCGCCACCGAGCACGAACGGGCCGCCTGCGTGCGCTCCATGCGCCACAGGGCTGGGGAGATTATGAAGTCAGCCCAGGCCATTGAACAGGCAGAGAGGTGATACCATTGGGTGATCCCCTCAACTATTTACTTGAGCTCGGCTTCACGCTGGACGAGGTGGAAACGCTGAAAAGCCGAAACGACTTCACCTGTCAGGAGATGGCGGACGCTGCAAAGGCCATTGTTGACAGAGGCGGCAATCCTTTGGAGGCTTTTGGCCCGCGTGCCACAGGTTGGGAGAAGCCGATCCCCTTTGACGAAATTCAGACCCCGGATTTTCCGGTGGAAGCACTTCCCGGCCCGCTGGGGGCCTTTGTGGAGTGTCTGGCCGAGAGCACACAGACCCCGGAGGAAATGGGTGGCACGTTATCGCTCGGCGTGCTGGCAACGGCATTTCAGAGAAGATATGAGGTTGAGGTTACCCGAGACTGGCGGGAACCGCTTTGCCTCTATTCCTCCGCAGTTGCGCCCCCTGGTGAGCGAAAGAGCGCCGTAATCTCCGCGCTAAATAAGCCAATCTATGAGTATGAGGCCGAGGTCAGAGCGGCGGAGGCCGCCGAGATTGCACAGAACCAGACCGAGCGGGCCTTGCTGGAAAAGGCCCTGGAGGCGGCCAAGAACAGCGCCGCCAAAGGTAAAGCGAACTTCGAGGAAATGCGGGCGGAGGCTTTGGAGCTGTCCGCGCGGCTTGCGGAGTTTAAGGACAAGCACCCCTTTCGCCTCCTGGCGGACGATACCACGCCGGAAAAGCTGGTGGACATCATGGACGCGCAAGGCGGCTGCATCACCGTGTCCTCCGCCGAGGGCGGAGTATTTGACAGCATGGCGGGGCGCTACGAAAAGGGAGCTAATTTTGATATTTACCTAAAGGGCCATTCCGGTGATCCGATTACCGTTGACCGGATTGGACGGAAAGCAAACCACATAAAGGCCCCGCGCCTGACTATGATGCTTACCATTCAGCCGGACGTTCTGAATGGGGTAATGAATAACTCCACATTCCGGGGGCGGGGATTGTGTGGAAGATTCCTATATGCCGTCTGCAAATCAAAAGTTGGACGCCGGGCAATCTCCCCGCCGCCTGTCCCTGACCGTGTGCGTGATGAATACCGGGCGTTTGTGCGCCGGATTCTGAGTGACCAGGGGAGCGGTATCATCAGGCTTTCCCCGGAGGCCGACGAGGTGCGCAAGAGCTACCAGACGTACATAGAAAAGAAGCTGGGCAGCGAGTGGGAGTTCATGCGGGACTGGGGCGGCAAATTGACCGGGGCCGTTGTCCGTATCGCGGCGCTGATGCACGCAGCGGAGTGCCTGGGGCCGCCCACAGACTCCCCCATAAGCGCGGAAACTATGGCCTCAGCTACAAGTCTCGGGGAGTTCTTTTCCGGCCATGCAGAGGCCGCCTATCAGCTCATGGGGGCAAACGAAAGCCAAGCGGATGCAAAGTATATTCTAAAGCGGCTGTCTGCTGTCCGGCTGAACAGGGTAACCCGCTCAGAACTAACCAGGCTGTGCCGCGGAAAATTTGGCAAAGCGGAGGACATGACAGCAGCCTTGAATATCCTGGTAGAGCGCAGATACCTCCAGGAAGTTGAAACCGATGTGGGGTATAACAATCGGACTCAGATAGCATATTTTATTAACCCGGCTATAGCTGGAAACGATGGAAACAATGGAAATGATGTGGCATAAATTCCATCATTTCCATGATTTCCACAAGATGCGCAGGACAAAAAGTAAGGGAGACAGCGAAACAATGAATGATGCTACATACAACGTAGTAGTGAAGATTGCGCAGGCTTTGGAGGAAATTGCGGAGCACCTGGAGGTGATCAGCAACGAGCTGAATGGAGATTCCAATGGGTAGGGCAAGCCAGCGCAA
>JAHAEW010000202.1 GCA_018374635.1 Clostridiales bacterium | reverse complement strand
CGCAACGTGCTGGAGTTCTGCGCCTATCTCACCCCCTCCGGCGTCATCACCGAGCTGTCCCTCCCCGAAAACCTCCGGACTGGTCCAACTGCACAGCCGTCTCTCACACTGGCCCAGCGTACCCGGGCCTTTGAACGGGCGGAGATTCTCCGCCTATTAGAGCGCAATGGTGCCTCTCTGGAGGGTAAGAAAAAGACAGCCGCACAGCTTGGCATCTCTCTTGCCAGCCTTTACAATAAATTGAATATGCAGTTTTAATTTATTAGAATTCTATTCTAATAAATTAGAAACCAGCCGCACCAACCTATAGAGGCAGTTACCATTTGGTTTCTGCCCGATTGGATTCTAATATTTTAGAAACCCGCCCTCTCTCTGCCCGCTCTTTGTTTCCCCGGAGCTACCTGAGGGTCGGGTTTTTGCGCCTTTATCCATACCTCCCTATCTTGGCATGCCGCTTGCATATTTCTTTTAGCACAAGCAGCGTGTGGAGAGGTTGCTTGAAATAAGAGGAGGTTATGTGAATGTCACCTTTAGCAATTCTCGGATTCCTGACGGTCATCATCATGCTGGTACTGATTATGACCAAAAAAGCATCTCCGCTGGTGGCTCTGATCGTAGTTCCCGTGGTCACCGGCATCATCTCCTGCTTCTTCATCGCGGTCGTGCCGGAGGGCGCCGCGGAGGGAACGCAGGGTGTTGTGAACTTTTTCGCCAACTTCAAGTCCTTGGGCGACATGATCACCGGCTCCAAGGGCATCGGCTCCGTGGCGGCCACCGGCGTCATGTTCATCTTCTCCATTCTGTTCTTTGGCATCCTGACCGATGCCGGCACCTTCCGCCCCATCATCAAGGGCATTCTGAACCTGGTAGGCACCGATCCCGTCAAAATCGGCATCGGCACCGCCATTCTGGCTGCCATCGTCCATCTGGACGGCTCCGGAGCGGTCACCTTCCTGATCTGTGTGCCCGCGCTGCTTCCTCTGTATGACGCGCTCGGCATGCGCCGCACTACGCTGGCCACCATTGTGGCCCTCTCCGCCGGCACCATGAATATCCTGCCCTGGGGCGGCCCCACCATCCGTGCCGCCACCGCGCTGGGCATGGGCGATAACCCCGTCGCCTTCTTCCTTCCCGTCCTTCCCGCCGTGCTGGTGGGCCTGGTATGTGTGCTGGTTATCTCCGCATTCCTGGGAGCCGGCGAGAAAAAGCGCATCGGCGCCGTGGCTCTCCAGGCCGCCGGAAATACCGAGCAGGAGCTCACCGAGGAGCAGAAGGCCCTGCTGCGTCCCCACCTGTTCTGGGTGAACATCATCCTCATTGTGGCCGCTATCGTGTCCCTGCTGTTCTCCGGCTTCGCCCCCGCGGTGGTATTCATGGCCTTCTACGTGCTGGCCACCGTCATCAACTACCCCAGCGTGAAGGATTCCAAGGCCCGGGTGGACGCCCACGCCAAGGAGGCCCTCATGATGTGCTCCGTGCTCTTCGCCGCCGGCTGCTTC
The DNA here is from genome assembly GCA_018374635.1 of Clostridiales bacterium. GTDB lineage: Bacteria > Bacillota > Clostridia > Oscillospirales > Oscillospiraceae > Pseudoflavonifractor_A. The sequence continues at coordinate 558 of JAHAEW010000202.1, read as the reverse complement.
ACCGGCATCATGCAGGGCACCGGCATGATCACCGAGATGGCCAGCACGCTAGTCTCCATCATCCCCCATACGATGGGCAAGTTCTTCCCCCTCATCATCGGCATCATCGGTATGCCCGCCTCCCTGCTCTTTGATCCCGACTCCTTCTACTACGGCGTACTCCCCGTGCTGGCTCAGACCGCCGAGGGCTTCGGCGTCGCCGGTGTAGATGTCGGCCGCGCCGCTATCCTGGGTCAGATGACCATCGGCTTCCCCGTCTCCCCTCTGACCGCCTCTACCTTCCTGCTGGTGGGCCTGTCCGGCGTGGACTTCGGCGAGCACCAGAAGAAGACCATCCCGCTGGCCTGGCTGGTGTCCCTGGTGATGGTGGTTGTCGCCATTCTCACCCGCGGCATCGCCATCTGAGCCGCTCTCTCGTCTTTGAAATGTCAATTATCAGAAAGGAAGTCATTGCATGACGAAAACCATCCGCATCGGCAGCGGGGCCGGCTATGCCGGCGACCGGCTGGAGCCCTCACTGGAGCTGATCGAAAAGGGCAACCTGGACTATATCAGCTA
>JAHAEW010000067.1 GCA_018374635.1 Clostridiales bacterium | reverse complement strand
CATCGGGTGGTCCACCCAGTTCTCGATCGCCTCCCCGAACATGTACACCCGCGTCTTCAGCTTCCGCAGGCTCTCAATGTACTCCTGGGATGTCATCATGAAGATTTCCTCCTTTAAAATATACAGGTCAAAGAGAAGGTATAAAAATCCAAAAATGGAATCTCATTCCGAATTTGGAACATGGGCGAAATGGAGCGCCTGCACGAGGGGTCTCGGGGACAGGCACTCCATTCCAAGGTTTGCGCAGCGCCTCAGCGCATCGCAATGGTGACTTCGGTCTCCGCCGCCAGCTCGCCAGCGGTGAATACCTGGCACCGGCACGTGGCAACCGCCTTCTCCATGCGTTCGCTGAGCAGCTCCGCGTGGATCTCCAGGGTATCGCCGGGGAGGATCTTTTTACGGAACTTCACATTGTTTATGCCAAGAAACAGGGGGGTCTTGCCGGCATAGCAGGGTTTGGTCATCAGGATCAGGTCCGTGGCCTGAGCAGTGGCTTCCACAGTGTAGACACCGGGCAGCACTGGATCGCCTGGGAAATGACCCCGAAATATGTCGCGGGCAGGATCCACCCAGAAGGTAGCAATAATACGCTTGCCGGGCTCCAGCTCACTCACCTCGTCAATGAGCAGCATGGGGTCGCGGTGAGGAATAATCTCCATGACCTGTACGTGATTGAGTTTCATCACGTTCTCAGCCATTCTCCACCCTCCTTTTCCGTCATCGGCGCAGCGCCTGGTCTGTTCTCCGCAGGAATCAGGCCGCTTTTCTGACTATTTTCCTTCCTATTCCTCATATCGGAAAAAGATTCCGAAAATCTGTCAGAAAAAGATTCACAAATCAAACGGATTGTGATATGCTAATCATAGACAATTTTCGGGGTTTTGTCAAGTTGAATCCTTGATTTTTATATGTAGAAAATATGGACGAAAGGTCGATGACATATGGCGAAAGAACAGGTTTCCAGTATTCTGCGTGCATTGCAGATCCTGGAATGTTTTATGGACGGAGAGACGGAATGGACGCTGAAAGCGCTGGTGGATCATCTGGGCATCCCTACCACCACCGTATTCCGGCAGGTCTCCACACTGGTTGAACGGCAGTATCTGGAACAGGACCCTGTGCGCAAGAGCTACCGGGTGGGGCCCCGTCTGATCCTGCTCTCCAGCGTGATCCTGGGGCAGTCCGACCTGCGCCGGGTGGCCCGCCCGGAGCTGGAGCAGCTTTCCAACGCGGTGAAGGAGACCATCAACCTCAGTGTGCTTTTGGACCGTGATATCTTCTACCTCGACAAGGTGGAGACGCACCGTTCCATTGTCTGTAACACAAAGATCGGCTCCCGGGTCCCGGCCTATGCCACCAGCGCCGGTAAAATTATCCTGGCCGATCAGAGCCACGCCTATATTGACGATTACTGTGAATGGCTCGCGCAGTGCGCCCCCCTCACTGAGCACACCATCATTGATCCGGACCGTTTTCGGGAGGAGCTGGCACGGGTCCGGATCGAGGGGTATGCCATGGACAATGGCGAGATCGAAAGCGGTCTGATCTGCATCGGCGCTCCCATCTATGATCTGAGCCGCCGGGTCATCGCCTCGGTATCGGTCTCCGGCCCGGACTACCGTATGTCTGCAGATCAGGAACAGATGATCAAAGAAGTCAAGCGCACGGCGGCCAATATCTCCTGTGTGCTGGGTTATCGGGGATGATCACACCTGCAAGCTCTATTTGGATAAAAGCGGACCTGCGCTTCACTGGAGCAGGTCCGCTTTCTTTCTCAGCATTTTCCCGTCTCAACCGCTCCCGGCGCCGAAGACAGGTTGTCCAGCATCAGCTCCACGATCTTCCGGTCGGTCTCCTTCATACCGTCCCGGGCCAGTTCGCCCACGTTCCGGATGGTCTGGTCTACGCCCTTGCTGACAATCCCGTCCCCGCCCCAGAACTGGTGTCCCTGCCGGTACATCTGATATCCAAGGATACCGCTCTCTACCGCCACGGCGATCTTTCCGGCGCAGGAAGCCTTGGCCCCGTCGCAGATAACTCCCGAGGTGATCGCTAACGCGTTGACCATCGTATGGGCCACTGCGTCATATCCGCCCCCCTCCAGATAGGCGATCCCGGCCGCCGAAGCGCTCCCCGCGCTCACCGCTCCGCAGTAGGCCGAGAGCACGCCGATGTAGGCCTTCTGGTGGATGGCCAGCAGATTGGAGACCGCCAGCGCCCGGTACATCCGCTCCGCACTGTACCCCTTCTCCCGGGCCCAGACCACCACGGGCACCGACGCCGTGATCCCCTGGTTTCCACTGCCGGAATTGATAACCACGGGCAGCTCACACCCGCTCATGCGGGCGTCTGATCCCGCCGCCGCCATGGACTTCACCTTGTTTTTGAGACTTCCGCCATCCTCCAGCAGGGTGCGCCCAATGCCGGCGCCGTATTCATGGTCCAGCCCTTCCTGTGCAATGGCCATGTTGCAGGATACCTGGCGCTCCAAAACGCTCCGTACGTCCTCCACGTTCAGACAGTCGGCAAACTCCACGATGCGCTCCACGCTGAGCAGGTTGCGGCCCGCCTTCTCTGCCGGCGCGTCCTGCTTTCCCCCCTGTTCTGCCCGGGGCAGCTCCTCCCCGTTGCGCTGGAGGGAGACGATGTTGGTATGCCGGTCGGTGATGCGGATAAGCGCGGTATCGTCTCCAGCCCACACCGTGAGCTCCATGTCCAGCACCGACGGGCTCTCCAGCCGCTCCACCTGGATGGGAACTTCCCGCAGAAAGGCCCGGATGGCCTCCCGCCCCGCCTCGTTCACAGAGGAGATGACCTCCAGTTCCCGCTCGGCCGCGCCCGCCGCCGCACCCGCCGCCACCGAGGTCTCGATCCCCCGAAGGCCGCCGGTGTTTGGCACGATGACGCTCTTCACATTCTTCATCAGATTGCCGCTCAGCGCCACTTTCATCCGCTCCGGCCGCTTTCCCAGCGCCTCCCGTACTTTGGCCGCTGCGTAGGCCAGGGCAATGGGCTCGGTGCACCCCATCGCGGGCTGGAGCTCTTCCTCCAAAATGCGGACAAAATTCTGGTAGAGAGAATCCTTGCGCTGCATACTCCACGTTCTCCTTCCATAAAATCTCAATCTGGAACTTCCCTATTTCCAGTTCAGTATAGCACACACCCAGTCCTTCCGCCAATCCCGAACGCAGAAAAGCCCTCAGGCCCGGCACATGCCGGGCCTGAGGGCTTTGGGGTTAAAGAGAGAGAGTAAATGGGATATATCTGCACTCCACCGCAGAACGGCGGGGGCATATGCGGGGGTATATCAGCCGTGGCAGCAGGGGCACTCGGGCGCCGGAGCCAGATCCTTCTCGTCATAGCAGATGCCGTTGCGGTCATAGTAGTCCTTGACCGCAGCCTTGATAGCCTCCTCTGCCAATACAGAACAGTGGATCTTCTGGGCTGGCAGTCCGTCCAGGGCCTCCACCACCGCCTGGTTGGTGAGCTTGACCGCCTCTGTAACGGGCTTCCCCTTTACCAGTTCAGTGGCCATAGAGCTGGTGGCAATGGCAGAGCCGCAGCCGAAGGTGTTGAACTTCACATCGGTGATGATCCCGTCTTCCACCTTGATATACATCTTCATGATGTCGCCGCACTTGGCGTTGCCGACCTCTCCTACGCCGTCGGCGTTTTCCATCTTGCCCAGGTTACGGGGATTCTGGAAATGATCCATCACCTTTTCACTATATAACATGTGCTTTCACTCCTTTTTCCAGGTCCTCCCATACGGGAGAGATGTCGCGCAGATAGGAAACCACCTCGGGGACGACCTTGAGAATGTGGTCCATCTCCTCCATGGTGTTATACTCAGACAGAGACAGGCGCAGGGAGCCGTGGGCCACCTCATGGGGCAGTCCCAGGGCCAGCAGCACATGGCTGGGGTCCAGGGAGCCCGAGGTGCAGGCCGATCCGGAGGATGCCGCCACCCCCTTGGCGTCCAGCAGGAGGAGCAGACTCTCCCCCTCGATGCCCTCAAAGCAGAAGCTCACGTTTCCGGGAAGGCGGCGCTCCCGGTCGCCGTTGAGCCGGGCGTGGGGGATCTGTGAGAGCCCGTCGATAAGCTTGTCCCGCAGGGCGCTGATCTGAGCGGCGTTGCGCTCCAGATTGGCATTGGCCTCCTCCAGCGCCGCGGCCAGACCCGCGATCCCAGCCAGGTTCTCGGTGCCGGCCCGGCGGTTGCGCTCCTGTGCGCCGCCCTCAATAAAGGGCAGCAGGGGCAGCCCCTTGCGGCAGTAGAGCGCGCCCACGCCCTTTGGTCCATGGAACTTGTGGGCGGAGAGGGAGAGCATATCGATCTGGTCCCGCTCCACATCGATGGAAAGGTGTCCCACGGCCTGGACCGCGTCGGTATGGAAGGGGACCCCCTTCTCTCGGCACAGCGCGCCAATCTCGGCGATGGGCTGGATGGTACCCACCTCATTGTTGGCATACATGATAGTGACCAGGGCGGTATCCTCCCGGATCGCGGCGGCCACATCCTTCACGTTGACCAGGCCCTGACTCCCCACATCCAGCAGAGTGACCTCAAAGCCCTCCCGCTCCAGCTTCTTGAGCGTGTGGAGGACGGCATGATGTTCAAAGGCGGTGGAGATGATGTGGCGCTTCCCCTTCCGGGCGCCCACCAGCGCGGCGGAGCGGATGGCCTGGTTGTCGGCCTCACTTCCGCCGGAGGTGAAGTAGATCTCCTCCGGCTTTGCACCCAGGCAGGCGGCTACTCTGGCCCGGGCGGCCTCCAGGGCCTCGGCGGCCCGCTGGCCCACACTGTGCAGGCTGGAGGGATTGCCGTAAAGCGTATCATAATAGGGCTCCATGGCCCGAATTGCCGTTTTGCTCATGGCCGTTGTGGCGGCATTGTCTGCATATACGTACACGAAAAGACCTCCTGTTCGGCTGTCATTTTTCTTTAATTCCTATTGGTTTAATATGATTATAATAAGGGCCTCTCTTTTTGTCAAGTGCAAAACGCGCACTTCTGGCAAAATTTATACTCTGCGCTAGTCCTCTGCCTTGGGAAGCAGGTCCTGCAATGTCTTGCGGTCCAGAAAGTCATTGATGGTATCATAGAACTCCGTCCAGAAGGCCCGGGCCGGGCAGTCTCCACGGATCTGGTGCCGCTGACACAGATCCGGTCCCAGCTCCAGGCAGACCGTGGGGGCCAGCTTTCCCTCGGTGGCCCGCAGGATCTCCCCAACGGTATATTCCCAGGGCTCCCGCACCAGACGATATCCCCCGCTTTTCCCCCGGACGCTCTGAAGGAAGCCCGCCCGGCTCAGCAGGGAGATGATCTGTTCCAGATATTTGACGGTAATATCCTGGCGCTCCGCGATCTCATGGAGCGGGATCAGTCCCTCCTCCCGATGGACGGCCAGATCAATCATGACCCGCAGGGCATAGCGCCCCTTGGTGGAAATTTTCAATGCTGCTCACCTCGTTTTCTTTTGATTATACGATAGAAATAGTAGGAATTCAAGAGGGGATGCAGTGCCTCCCCGGAAGGAACGGGTCCGCCGGATGAGCCCCTTAACGCAGATCGATGAAACATCTGCCGCAGTGCTGGTCCGCAGGACCGAAAAACCGCACAGATCCTGCCCGGAGTATTGCACCGGAGACAGCTGGGCGGTCGCACGCAGGAGGGCAGACCATGTGGTCTGCCCTCCTGCTGTTGTTTACAGACTGAAGTCTTCCTTGTCCAGTCTACTCAGGTCCAGCACCGCCGGACGGGGCGGAACCCGCTTGAGCGGATCATACTGGAACGACCGGCAGTGTCCCCCCGCCTCCACCACGCCTTTCTTTTTACAGAGGATGGTCTGTTCCTCCAATTGGGTCCCGCGGGCGCAGTAGGCGCAGCGGGGCTCGATCTCTTTTTTGAATAGCATGGTGTGACCTCACTTCCGTCTCTTGTACACAGTGTTCTCGCACAGTCCATACCCAAGCAGATGTGCCCTGATGGACTTATTCGAATATTATAACACGCTTTCCCCGGTGTGAACAGGTTTTTTTCGTGTCTTTCCGGCCCCCAGAAGGAGCAGAAACAAAAAAATTCCCCCCGCCGCCCCAATGGAACACATCCAGAGGCTTCCCGTCTCCATGGACCGGAAGAGCGCCCCTCCTCCGGTCAGCGCACTCCAGGCGGGCTGTTCCAGCGGCAGCAGGTATACCGCCGCCGCGGTCAGGGCCGCCGCACACAGGGCGTGCAGTCCCTTTCCCAGCAGATAGGGGCGGGCGGAAAGGCCGCTCCCGCCCAACAGGGAGAGGACCTGACAGTGGACCGACAGCCCGGCCCACCCCAGTATCAGGGAGGCCATCACCATCCGCGGCCCCGCCGCTCCGCCGCCCGAGAGGCTCCACACTCCAGAGGAAATCTCCAATGCCCCCGTCAGGAGCCGCTGGGCCCAGACCGCGTCCATGCCCAGTGGGCCGAGCAGCGCGCTGAGGAGCCGTCCCGTCCCGGCGAGCACCCCCGTGACGGTGAGCAGGCGCAGAATTACATTGAAGCACACCACAAAAGCGCAGATATTCAGCATCGCCTGGAGGGACTGCTTGACCGATTCCGTAAAGGCGGATGTGAGATGTCTGGCCTGAAAGACCGGCCGCCGGCCCGTATGCCCTCCCCCTCGGTCCGCCCGTCCGCACACCAGCCGGAAGGCCGCCCCCACGCACAGTGCCGAGAGGATGTGCAGCCCGTAGAGGAGCAGCCCGGCCCGGGCGCTGGAAAAGATCCCCGCCCCCACTACGCCCAGCACAAAGGCCGGTCCGGAGTTGTTGCAGAAGGCCAGCAGCCGCTCAGCCTCCGTGCGGGTACACAGCCCGTTCTCATAGAGGCCCAGCGCGGTCTTGGCTCCCACCGGGTACCCGCCGATCAGCCCCAGGGCCACGGCGGAGGCGCAAGCGCCGTTCAGGCCGAAGAGCGGCCCCATGACCGGCTCCAGCGCCCGCCCCAGCTGTCCCGCCAGTCCCAGCTCCACCACCAGAGAAGCGAGGATGAAAAAAGGAAACAGCGAGGGGACAATGACCTCCCCGCACAGCGCCAGTCCGCTGCGCGCGCCCTCCATGGCCTGGGCAGGACAGGCCATCAGTGCCGCCGCCGCACACAACAGGCCAACCGCCGTTCCCATGTCCCGGCCCCATCCCCGGGCTGGTCTATGCGCCATACGCATCACCTCCACGGGCCTATCCTATGTGTGTCTGTCCTCTCCTATGCCGCCCTCACAGGGTAACGCAGAATTCCATCTCCCGGTTTTATATTCCGTACCGCGTACCGAGAGCCCGTCCAGCCCGGGCATCATGATGTCCAACCGCGTCAAAGGTCCCCCGCAGCCGCAATTCTTCCCGATACAAAAATCCAGCCCCGGATTTCTCTGCCTCCGGGGCTGGATCGCGCTCTGATTCGTTCTCTCGGCAGCCCGGATCACGTCCGCTCAAGAGTTGGGCAGATACTCACCGGGGTCCAGCGGGGCATCCCCCTTCCACAGGGCAAAGTGGAGATGGGGTTCCAGCGCGCTCTCGGCGATGGCACTCCCTCCCACGCTGCCCAGGGGATCTCCCGCCTGCACGGTGTCTCCCTCGGTGACGGCGGTTTCTTCCGCCAGATTGGCGTATACGCTTCTCACTCCGCCGGCGTGCTCCACGGTGACGGTGGTCCCCATCAGATCATCCAGATGGACCGATACCACCGTTCCAGCGGCGGCGGAACCTACTGTGCTCCCCACCGGGGCGGCCAGATCCACTCCCTCATGCGTGCGCCAGTCTCCCATGGTCTGGTCATAGACCAGGGCCTCCACGCTGTACGGGTGGATGGTCTCTCCCTCCACCGGCCAGACAAAGGATGTGGACGTCTCCGCCGCGCTCTGCGGAGCAGAGGGCGCGGGCGTCCGGGTGGGCGCGGGCGCCGTACCGGGTCTGGCCGTAGATTGCGAAGGACGGGTACTCACTGCCGGTTTTTGGGGTGAGACAGAGTGTTCTGCCGGGGGCGGCGTGACGGTGACCTGGACCTTTCCGGCCACTTCCAGCTCCTGGCTGGGAGTATCCAGATTGGCAAGAAGATAATAGCCCGAGATTCCAATTGCGGCGACGCACAGGAACAGGACTATGTAGAAGCCCTTTCCCGCCATAAAATCGCCGATGCGGTCTTTCCATGGTTCTTTCATGTTTAGCACCTCCGAGCCTATTGTGGCCCGGGGCGCTGGCGTTTATACCCGTTCTTTCAAAAGTTTCCCTCTCTTTTTCTCTGTGTCTCCGCCGCCCCGCATGAGCCGGGCGCTGAAGAGGGCCACCAGCGGCACCGTGAGCAGGATTCCCACGGACCCCGCCACGCTCTGGATCAGCTCCACCGCCATACTGTCGCTGTTGAGGATCTGGATGAGGGGATAGCCGTAGACCCGGAACAGCAGCAGCGTGTTCAGCGACGCCCCGGCAAAGGCCAGGATCAGGGTGTTGGCCATGGTCCCCATGGCATCCCGTCCAATGTTCATGCCGGAGCGGAAGAGCCGCCCCGCCGAGATCTCCGGGTCCACTTCCCGCAGCTCCCAGCAGGCCGAGGCGATGGACATGGACACATCCATGACCGCTCCCAGCGCCGCGATCAGGATGCCGCTGATCAGGAGGCCCCGGATCTCCAAATCAGCGTCATAGGCCCGCAGCACCAGATCCTCCGCCTCGGCCATGTTGAACCCGCTGATGGGCGTGATCTTTCCCACCGCCCAGGCAAACAGCCCCGCGGCGGCCACGCCGCACACGCATCCCAGGGCGGCGCACAGCGTCTTGCGGGAGCATCCGGTCAGCATCAGCAGAGAGGCCACCGCAGTCAGTGCGGCCACTGCCACGGCGCAGGGAATGGAGGGCAGCCCCCGCAAAATGGCGGGGATGAGCAGGAACCAGATCCCCGCCAGCGTGTAGGCCAGTCCCAGCAGGGCCATGAGTCCCTTCTTCCCGCCCAGCAGGAGGAGGAGCAGGGCGAACACCCCCACCATCCCCAGCAGCACGATTCCCCGGTCGTAGTTTGGAACCGACAGGATATAGGGCTCTCCCGCGTCGTCATAGTCCAGCCTGACAATGACCCTTGTCCCCACGGAACAGTCCACATTGGCATAGGCGCTGAGGTAGTTGGGGGTCTCCAGAGTTCTGCCCCGATAGGGACCGCTGAGCAGCTCCACCTCCAACCGCTGAACACCCACTCTCAGCCCTTCGCTCCAGGGCTCCGGCTTGGCGTCGTCCGCCAGGATATCGGTGACCCGAGCCACGGCAAACTGTCGCTTCTGTGCGGCGGTGAGTTCCCCCTCCGCCGGGCGGAGAAGGAAAGCCCCCACTGCCAGCAGCAGGAACAGCCCCGCTCCCATGGCCAGTCCGGCCAGCCGCCGGGGAGAGAACAGACACTCCTTGAAACGGGAAAGCGATGGAGATGGTTTGCAGCGGCCCATAGCGGTCATCCTCTCTGGCAAAGTCAGCGGGCGCCGCCCGCATCCGGCAGGCGGCGCCCTGTGTTACGGCTGTTTCCGGGGAATCGAGAAAGGCATCACTCCTTGAGCGCCTGGAAGCGGACCAGGATGGAGCACAGCTCGGCCCGGCTGGTGGCGCCAAGCGGCGCCAGTTGTCCGCCCGAACGGCCCTGGAGCAGCTCTGTCCCCACAGCCCACTCCATCGCCTCACGGGCATAGGTCCCCACCTGTGCCGCATCGGCAAAGGCGGAGAGGCCGCCCCGCTGGCTGGTATCCCGCTTCATGTACTGCTGATAGCGGTACAGCATGACCGCCAGCTGCTCCCGGGTCACCGGGTCCTCCGGTCCGAAGCGCTCCGGGCCGTATCCGTAGACCACGCCGTTGGCGCTGGCCCAGCCCACCGCCTTGCGGTACCAGGCATCTCCCGGCACGTCCAGGAAGGTGGGGAAGCGGTCCTCCTGGGAGCCGGACAGGCGGTAGAGCACCGCGGCCACCATGGCGCGGCTCACGGTCTCCTCCGGGGCGAACCGGTCGGCGGAGACGCCCACCATCAGGCCGCTCTCAAGGACGGCGGAGACATCGTCATAGTACCAGGCTTTCTCGTCCAGATCGGTGAATACGCCGGGGCCCAGCGGGGTCTCGGGATCCTTGATGCTGGCAGTGCTGTCATCATCATCGTCGTCATCACCGCCGCTGGGCGCTGTGCAGACGATGTCGGCCCGGTCCCGGATGCGGATGCGCGGGAAGGGACCCTCCGGCGCGTTGAAGGTGTTGTCGTAGGATGCCAGCCCCGTGGCCGAGATACCGCACCCCACACTCAGGTTCTGTACATCCTTATCCGTGGTGATATAGCCGTCGATAAACACCCGGGCGATGGTTCCGGCGCTGTCCCGGACCAGAATGGTCTGGACCAGTCCGTTTGCCTTCTCAAAGGAGACCACCGTGCCCTTCAGGGTCACCAGGCTGCCCAGGACCGAGCCGTCGTTGAGCTGCTTTGCCGTGATGTTCTTGGGAGCGGGGGTCTCCGCCGCGCCGATCTTCTCAATGGTCTTGACCGCGATCTGACGCTCGCCCTGATAGGAGGAGGTGGTGCCGGTGATGCGCACCTTGTCGCCGGTCTGGAAGTTCCCGGCCACCGGGAAGGCATTGATGCCCGCCGTACCATCCTGGAGATAGATGCAGTCAAAGAAGGCGGTATTCTTGTCATAGCCCGAGGCATTGGAGGTGACTACGCCCTCGATGGTGTACTTGACCCCCTCCAGCTCCTGCTTCTGCACCGCCTCGATGGGAGTGATGGCGACGGGGTTGAGGTAGCCCACCAGATTCTCGCAGATATTGTAGTTGGAGTAGTTCTTCTCCGAACCGGAGTCGCCCACCTGGGCCTGGACCTCGAAGTTGGACATGAACGCCGCGCCCGAGACCACGATGAGACCCTTTCCGGGCAGCTGCTCGGTGGCCAGCACCATCAGGCGGTCGTCGCCCTCGGCCACAGCGTACCTAGGCATGGAAGCGCCGCCCAGTCCGTCCTTATCGCTGTCCTCGGAGTAAGTCGAGGCGTGGCCGTAGACCACGGGGGAGACCGTCTCCGGCAGGAGCGCAGTGGGCTCGCCCTTCCCGTCCACCACATAGATGGACGCGCCGCCGTACTGGCTGAAGAGCTGGGAGTAGAGGTTGTTATTGGGATTCTCAGGATCAAATTCCACGCCCTCCATGAGGAAGTAGTCCCAGTTGTAGGTGGAGAAGTAGAGCCGCTGGGTCTGACCACCGTTGAGCTCCTGGTCGTTGGTGGCGTCGTCCCCGATGCGCAGGGAGGAACCCAGCGCCGCCAGGACCTTGTTCTGCTGGGCGGCCATATGGTCCTCTGCGGGGAAGCTCGCATAGCTCTCATAGTAGTCCGACCAGCCCGCCAGCACCAGTGTGCCGCCGGCGCTGTTGAAGGTCTGGAGCGCGTCGATCTCCGCGTCGGTGTAGTTATAGTAGGGGTCTCTCAGTGCGCTGCCGTCCCGGCGGGAGGGCGCGGTGAGGATGATCGCCTTGTACTTGCCCCCGGCATTTTCACAGGCCGCGATCAGTTCCTCGCTGGTGTTGAGCTGCACGGTGCGCACCGAATAACCGGCGGCCAGGTTGCCGAAGTTCCCCATGGAGTCCTTGTAGTTGCCCGCCACATATTCGTTGGCATGGGAGGCGTCGATGCCGATGTACACCAGCTGAGAAGCATCCTGGATGTCCAGGGCGATGTCCATGGTATAGGTGTACTCGGTCCCCTCCTGCTCCAGCAGGGCGGTCACGCGGATGGTGGTCATCCGGGCCGCCTCCGGGGTATACTTCCAGTCCACTTTCCGGGTGGAGGAAGCCTCCAGCGTGCCCAGATCGGTCTGGACGCCCAGGGTCTCGGTACCGCTGGTGTAAGTGATGGACTTGACCGCGGCGTCGGTCTGTTCGCTGTTGAAGAGAGTGGTGCTGAGGGTGAGCTCCTCCCCGGTAACGGGGGTGGAGGTGCCGCATTCCACAGAGGAAATGCCAAGCTTCAGTGTCTCGCCCGCCCACACGGGGGCGGTCACGGCGATGTCGCCGTCCCCCTGGGTGACCCGGATGAAGTAGTAGCTGTATCTGGCCGGGATGGAGCAGCTCAGCTCTCCGGAGGCCAGCTGGGCGGGATCATCCCAGGTATAGGCCACTGCGCCCGAGTTGACCACCACTTCCACCTTGGAGATGGAGTCGGAGGCATCCGGATCGTAGAGCGTGACGTTGATGTCGGCCGTCTCCGGGACTTCCTCGATGACCGTGCCCAGCATCTCGCCGTTGAGGGTGTAGTTGATCTCCAGGTTCTTGTCCTCGGTGGCATAGACCCGGTAATTTCGGATGGCCTCATAGAGCCCCTCTTCCGAGAAGTCATCGGTCAGGATCACGTCGCGGGCGTCGTTGGCATTGCCCCACTTGCCCTTGTGGTTATCCTGGTTGTTGGTGGGGGCCACATGCCAGCCCTTATCCAGCGCCATGATGTAGTACTCGTAGCTGGGATAGTAGCCGCCCGCGCCGATGGCGCCCTCGCCGTTGCCCACTTCCACCAGGAACATCCGGCTGTCGATGATGGCGTCATAGTAGGCAAAGTCGGAGAACGTGCCGAAGGTGGCGCCGGGATGGTTGAACTGGCTGATGGAGCCTGAGCCTTCCTGCTGGCTGAGAAGGGCATAGTAGGCCTTCATCCCGGCGTCGGCGGTTTTGTTGTTGAGGGTGGTATTGTTGCGGGAGACGATGCCGGGGGTGTTGAAGGTATTGATGTGGCCCGGGCCGCCCGACCAGGTCATCTCAAAGCCGGCGATGGCCACGATGTCGGACTGGCTGGCATTGAAATCGGCCACAGTGTTCTTGTAGGAGGCCCAGGTCTCCTGGCTGTAAGAAGTGGCCTTGCTCATGTCATAGAGGGCCGCCTCTGGATTGGCCTCCCCGGACTTGTCAAAGTAGTTGGAGTGGTCGGTGAAGGACACGAAGTCCACGTTTGCGCTCTCAGGCAGGTTCTTTACATACTCCAGCGCCGACTCCAGGGAGCCGGAGCCGTCGGAGTAGGTGGTGTGGGAGTGGAGCTGGCCAAAATAGAGCTGATAATCGGCCTGGCCGATGGTAAAGCTCCAGGTGCGGTCGGCGCTCTTTCCGTCCGCCCGGGTAAGGGTGGCGGAAACGGTGGTCCGGCCGTCAGGCAGATCGGCGGCGGGCACATAGGAAGCCCTGCCCTCCGAGACGGTGGGCGTGACGGGGGCGCCGTTGACCGTCATGACAATTTCCGCGTTCTCCCCCGCGTTGGCAAAGGTAAACCCAATTTCAGGCCGCTTCTCCTCTCCGGTCTGGGTGTTGGCGGCGGGGAATACACCGGAAATGACCGGTTCATCTTTCACAGGAATGGAGCGCGTGCCCGAGAAAGCCACGCCCTTGCTGTCGGTTCCGGTGACGGAGACCGCCACAGTCCCCTCTTTCAAATCAGCGGCAGGGATGGTGAAAGAATACGTACCGTTCTCATTCACAAGGCTGGCGGCCGTCTCGCCATACCGGGCAGAGAGGTCCGCCACGCCGAACACGCTGTCTACCGTGAAGGTCACAGTGTAATCCCGGCCCACAAAGGCGTCGCTGCCGTCGGCAAAATGGACCGCGGGTACATTGACCACGCCGTCCGTGGTCGGTATGTCAGCGGACACCGGATAGAATTGGAAGGTATAAATATCCTTGTCGGTGACGTTATACATGCTGTAAGACTTGTAGCTCCCGCCGTAGTACTCCAGGAACTGAGCGTATTTTTCGTTAAACTTGGCGGTGCGGCTCTCCAGGGTATAGCCGCCGTTGTACTCGGCCAGCTTCCAGTCGGCGTCCTCCGAGGGCTCCTGGGTGTAGAAGGCGTTGTTCCCCGTGCCGTTGGAGCAGAGATAGCCGTCATAGGCGGTCTTGAAGCGGTAATACTCGCCGTTTTGCTCCACGGTAAAGACCCGGGCGCCGTTGCCGATCTCGGTGATGGGGTCGGCGGCCACGGCCGAGGCGCTGGTAATGGAGGGGCTCTCCACATTGTCATCCTGTCCGGCCAGCACGCCCTTGGCGCTCACATTGTAGAGCACCACGGTGTCGCCGTCCTGGGGCAGTCCCTCTCCCGGCTCAGGCCCGGGAACGCCGGTCACCTGGTAGAAGGCCAGGGCAAAGAGGGACTCGCTCCCCTCGTTGATGTCATGAAAGCCGCTCCAGTTGCCCTTGCTTTCGTACCACTCCATATAAGCGCCGCGGACGGTGTTCTTAATGTAATAGAGGCCGTTGCCTGCGTCCTCCAGCGTCCACCTGTCGTTTTTCTCCCCCAGCGGCATGCTGGAAAAAGAGTCTCCCATGCCGATGTTCTGTCCCTCGTAGGAGAAGGACCAGGTGCCGTCGCCGTTGTCGGCCACAGTCCACACGTCGGCCTCGGTGAAACCGCTGAGAGTGCCGCCGGCGCTGTTCACGTCGGTCCCGCTGTTGTAAAAGCCGTTATAGGTGCTTGAGAGGGCTTTCTGATACGCGGGGTTATAAATAACGACCTGATCGCCATCGGAAATCGGTCCGGCGGGGGTCCCGCCCAGATCGATCTCGCCGGCCTCGGTATTGCGCAGCTGCAAGGTGGTGTTGTACGCACCCACCGCAGCGGTGATGGTAATGACGTCGCCCACCTTCACCGGCCAGCTGCCGTCCTCATTTTTGTCCAGCACGGCCTTATAGAGCTGGATGGAATCCGTGCCGTCGGTGACGGTGATATTGGGGCTGGCATACTGCCCGTTGTTGTCAAAAATCTCGGCGACCTCCACGTTCTGGATGGTCACATAGGTGCAGATATCGGCGGCGGTCAATGCTCCGATGGTCTTGACCTCCGGCTTGAGCTCCAGCCCGGAGGACCTCTCATAGGACGCGCTGTCCAACTCAGGCAGTTCGCCAAATTCGGCCCGTTTTCCGGTGGCTATGACGGTATCGCCCAGTGCAATGTCATCAAATGCACTGCTCATACGGGCACAGATACCGCCCGTCTCATCCTGCAAGTAGACGTTCTTCCCGTCGATCAGGGTGACCACGCCCTTGACGCATAGATTGTCCGTTCCATCCTCCGCGGCCAGGGCATCCGCGATGGAGATCGTCTCGGGCTCCTCCGGGCCGGGGGGCGTCACGTCCCCACCCTCGCCGTCCAGCTTGTAGAGGGTGAAGTCACAGAGATAGCCGTTCGGGTTACCTGTAATTGTGTCATTTTTATAGGCCCGGAACTTGTTTTCCGCGCTCTTATTGCTGGCCAGCGTCACGGTATCCCCGCCCACCCCGGCAAAGCGGAAGGTTCCCTCCGCAAAGGCGACCTCCCATGTGTACTCTCCGGCTGAAATGCCGTTTGCATTCTCGCCTTTGGGCGCCACCGTCACGCCATTGCTGTCGGTGAGCACCGCGCCGGCCTCCGTCACAGAGATATCCCATCTCAGATTGGCGGCGGGATCGGTGATGGTTCCACTTTCAGCGGTCTGCTCCGCAGCGCTCAACCAGGCGCCATCCAGAGCCCCCACTGCATAGCCGCTGTCTACGACCATAACATACTGTCCGCTGGTGAATGCTTCTTCTGTGTCGATCTTCTGGTATGTCTCCGCTTCCCCGGCGGCAAAGGCCGCGGTGGGCAGCAGGGTCAGGAGCATGGCCAGCGCGGCCAAACATGACAGGACCCGATGGAGCTGCTTTTTACGCATCGTTTTTCATCCTTCCTAACATACAGGGCCGCACCGGGGCGGCCGGTCCAAACCTTCCGCTCGACCGTTCTGCCTTCTCCTCCTCTCCCGCTGTGGCATATGGCGTTACATGTCTATTTTACCAAACCACACGGTAAACGACAACAATACTTTTGTAGGTTTTGATGCTTTTTTGGTTTGAATACTGTAACTTTTTGAGATATTCTCCAATATTCTTTTCTGACCACTATCCCTCTGAGGCGCACGGCAGCTGCCGCCCGGTGTGATCAATGGTATACTCCCCGCTCAGAATGAGCTGTGAGATGGGCACGAAGGTATACCCTTTTTGCAGCAGCGTTTCCAAAATGGCCGGCAGTGCTTCCGGCGTGTGGAGGGCAGCGTTGTGAAAGAGTACGATGGAGCCCGGCTGTACCTTCTCCGTCACCCTCTGGGTAATTTCCGATGCAGGTATCTCCTTCCAGTCCAGACTATCCCCATCCGCTCCCCCTTCAAGTCCTTTCCCCGTGGGCTTTCCGCCCCGTCTCCATAATAAAAACGCCCCTCAAGGTTCCGCCACAGACCGGCACACCGCTGGCCTGTCCTGGTCCCTTGAGGGGTATTCACTGTACATCGCTGTCCCCGTTCCCCGCAGCCGGGCCGCTGGGTTTCTGGGGGTACGCTTCCGCCGGGCGTCCCTCCTCCAGCCGGGACCGGCGCTTGTCCAGACGGCTCGCCAAAAACTTGGACGGGGTGATTCCGTAGTACTTTTTGAAACAACGACTGAAATAGTACGGATCGGTATATCCCACCCGCTCAGAAACGGCTGTCAGGCTGAGTTCATGCTCCTGTTGGAGCAGTTCCGCCGCCGTGCGCATACGGCAGATCGTGATATACTCGGTGATGGAGTTTCCAGTCTCTTTTTTAAACAGGGAACTCACATAAGCCGGGGTTGCAAATACGGTGGCTGCGATCTCCTTTAAGGAGAGGTCTTCCGAGTCATAGTGCTCCTCAATATAGGCTTTCGCCAGATACACAATCTTGGAGATCTGGCAGGTCGTCTGGATCTTCTTTGTTAAGCGGCAGTAATACTCCACTAGACAGTCCATCCTTTAAATAGTGGTTGGGCGCATCATAATGTGTACCGATGTGATTGTGCAGATGGAGCATAGAGGTGTTGGCAGCATCCCCTTTCGAGAGCTGCATCAGCGGCTCCAGCTGGAGTTGCGGCTTACCCGGCCAAGCGGGAACACGGGTCTCAAGCAGATAGGATAAGCGTACATACATCTTTCCACCCCTCCCGTATGACTTTTGACATCTCGCTTATATATTTTGCAGGCAGGAACATCTTTTTCGACATTTTCTATAAAATATACTATACAGTTTTACGAAAAATGAAAATGTAATTTTTTCTATTTTTGATAAATTTTTTGGATGTTAGTTCCCATTTAATTGAAATACAGCGCATTCCAACTCAAAAAGGCGCGCCTCAGTTTGAACACCGAGGCGCGCCCTTTTGAGCTCGGAAGTTTTGATAACCAGTTCGCTTATACGGCACAATCCTCTTTCTCTGCGTCTTAGTCCTCCCGTACTAGTACTCTATTCTATAACAAGGTTAGAAATTCCTTGATCCGGACCGGTTTCAATACATAGTCAATGGCGCCCATGCGGATGGCATGTGCAAACTCAAAATTGTCATGGCCGCTGATAATGACTGTCTTAATGAACATGAGGCCGCCCTGCTGACCGGCTCCTTTCTCCGTGTGGACGAAAAAGACGGCGTTCAGGAGAAGGATCTTTTGTATACCGCAGTATCTCTACATGCCCAAGGCGCCAGCAATGTAATTATTACGCTGGGGGGCAATGGATCTGCGCTCTATACGGAAGATGGTATTTGTTATGTTCCCTGTGTCAATGCTCATGTGCGGTAAAGTAACACACAAGAATTTGATAGGCAGCAGCCCTTACTATTCCGAAAATTGCGTGAAAATGAATAGATTTCTTAAAGTCTGTATGATAAAATAAAATTATGAACAAATCAACAAATCGAAATTTTGCTGGAGGAATAATAGAGTGATTTCATTACATGAGATAGATTTTTCCAATCGAGATTTTTGGGTGGGTTACATAGCAACTTCTTTCCCGACTGCTTTGGAGGAAGAAACGGATATGTCATTGACCGAACTCATGACAGAAAACGGAATGTGTGATACAAGTTGGTGGGACAATTTTACAAAATATTATGATGGAGTTTTAGAAAAATCAGACGGTTATGTTGATGAACCAGAAACACTTACTTGCGAACTCGCTCCTACTCAAACCTTAAAAATTGAATTTCACCCAGGGGATACAGTATATTTCATCAATGATAAACAGATTGCTTGTATGGGCGGACATTACAATATTCAAGTAATTCCATTCAAAGAATTATTGAACTCTATAAAGGACAGACAAATATTTCTTTTGTTGTTGCCTTTAGCGGTTATCGACAATCAAGATAAAGACGAAGCAACACAAATCATATCAAATGCTTTGCAGGAAATCTTTGATAAACACTTAGGTAGTCAATATGCAGGTTGTATTGTAACTGGCTTAATGTCAGAATGACAACTTCCAATTTGTCGAACAGATAGCAAGCCCAGCCGAGCCAGTCAACGGCAAGTAAATGGGCTTCGCCCACCGTTGACAGCCCCGCCTGTCTTTGCAAATATGCAGCCAAGAGGACGATAGCCCAAAG
>JAHAEW010000066.1 GCA_018374635.1 Clostridiales bacterium | reverse complement strand
TGCTTCTAATTTTGCTTCCTATATCATGATTTTTGCTCCGTTTAATGATAAAACGCCAGTCCTCGTGTTTTGAGAACTGGCGTTCTTTGACAAGCTGGAGAGCCTGTTGCAGAAGTTTTCTGCAACAGGCTCTTTTGCGCTCACTCACGCATGCTCCCGCATCCCCCTCTCAAAAATGCCTGCATTTTTGAGAGTCAAGCGCCGGTGTGGATCTCCATCTCCGGGTGGACCTGGTGGATAAGGTCGGCCAGCTCCTGTTTTTCCTCCGGCGTGGGCTCCCGCAGCTTTTCGAAGAAATAGACCGTGATGCCGTCGCTCTCCAGCACGAAGGTCTCGTCCAGCTTCCGGTAGGCCCCGGCGATGGCCTCCCCTTCCAGCAGGCAGTGGGCGGGGGCCCAGACCACCTGCTGGTTCTCCTCCCCCAGGTGGAGCTGGATGGGATCGGCCACGGCCAGGATGTCGCAGGTGTAGATGCTGTCCCAGAAGCCGTCCCGCTGGTCCACAGCGGCCAGGTTGACCAGATACTCGTCCCGGTCCACGTCGGACACCCGGGGCAGGTTGAGGGAGTCCTCCGCGTTGACCAGGGCGCTCTGGTTGAGGACGAAGGAGGAGGCCAGCACCCCCACCTTCTTCCCTTCCGCTCCGAACTCGTCCAGGCGGCGGATGAGCTCCACCATCTCATAGGCGTCCTCCCGCCGGGGCGGGGCGTAGGAGAAGGTGGGCAGCATCTGGATGAGGGAATAGTCCTGGATGATCCCCGACTGCACCCGGGGCAGGGCGGGGCTCAGGGCGGTGGGGAGCACGATGGCCGCCGTCAGGAGCGCCCCCAGCCTCCCCCGCCCGGCCAGGCAGTGAAAACCCAGCACCAGCAGGCAGGCCAGAGCCGGGGCGTAGAGGAGCAGGTGCTGCTGCCCGTGGGACTGGACGTGGACGAAGAGGAAGGCGCACACCGCCGGCTCCAGCAGGAGGAAAAGGGCCTGCCGCCGGGTGGTCCTCCCCCGGCACAGCCACACCCCCAGAGCCGCCGCCGCCAGCAGGAGAAAGAGCCCGTAGTACCGCTGGAGGATACGCACATCCACCCCCAGCCCCAGGTCATAGGCGGCGTACATCTGGGCGTAGTCGGCCAAGAGGCGTCTCGAGACAAAGGTCTGGAGGAAGTAGAGCAGCGGGAACCCAAAGCCGCACAGGTACCCCAGCACCGGGGCCGGGGAGCGGCGGAAGGCGAGGGCCTCCACGCACAGGGCCAGGAGAAAGGCCAGGGCGTAAAAGGCGTACCACCGCCGCAGCACCACCGCTCCGGCGGCCAGCAGTCCGATCAGGAGATAGCGGGAGAAGCGGCCTTTCCCCGGCTCCTTCAGGTGGAGGAGGAGGGCCGCCAGGGCCACCGCCATCCCGGCGATATCCACATAGCCGGTCACCGAGGTGTAAAAGAGGGAGGGCAGGGCCAGCATCCCGGCGGCCGGGAGCCAATAGCCCCGGGGGCGCAGGCTGCGGGCGTATCCCCAGAGGAGCAGCAGGGTGGGAAAGAGGCAGAAATTCCCGATGGACATGAGATAGACCAGCCGGGAGGGTCCGAAGAGCAGCGCGAAGGGGACGCAGAGCAGGCCGATGGTGTCGTTGTAGTCGGTGGTGAAGATGGACTCGTACACCCGGCTCAGGGCGGCGGCAAGTCCCTGGTCCCGGAAGGTCTCGGCCAGAGAGTAGGTGCTGCGCCAGTAGATGGCGCTGTCCCAGCTGTAAATGGTGGCGCTCCCCCGGGCATAGGCGTAGACCAGCAGGTTGACCAGCCCCCACAGGACCAAAATCGCGCACACGTCCCGCCGGGAGAGCCCCCGCAGCCACCTTCCCGCCCCGCCCCGGCACTCCCACAGGGCGAAGAGCAGGTGGAGGAGGAAGAGGGCCAGCAGCACCCCGCCCCCCAGCAGGACCAGCAGGCGCATCCCCCGGGAGAGGGCGATCCCGCCTCCCTCCACGGCCCGGTCCAGCACCAGTCCCTGGAAGCGCAGGGCAAAGGCCATGCACACGGGGTAGAGGACCCACCCCGCCCGCCGCCCGCCGAAGGCGTACCGGGCCAGATGGTCCCTCACCAGGGGGGCGCAGATCCCGCCCAGCAGAGCCAGCAGGGGCCCCAGGGCCAGCGCCGCCCCAAGCGGCAGAGCGATCCCCCGGGCCTGGGCCAGAAAGGCCGCCAGGCGCACCCCCAGGAAGAGGCCGGCGGCCAGCCCTCCCAGAACATAGCACGCCCGGGCCGTCCAGGGCGTCTTTTCCGCTCTCTCGTGCATGGAAGTTCCTCCTCGGTGACAAAATTCGGGGTACCCGCTACACCGGATTTTGTAGAGGGCGGCGTCTCGACGCCCCTTACACACGCCCGCCCTGCGGGTCTGAGGGCAAAGTTGGTTTTATTATAGCAAACTCTCCGGCGAGAATCAGCCCCCTCCCCCGCAAAAAGGCCCCTCTCTTTGTGAAAAAATAAATTAGACGAATCGTGAAAAAAATCACAGATTTACCCGGCTTCTTTTCGGCTGATTTGACCATATTTCAGATAGTCTTTCCCATTCTATTTGTAATACTTCATAGTTTACTTTTAGCACTTTTGACATCAAACTTATTGTTAGGCGAGAAAATAATTTGTCAGGAGGAGTATTTCATGGGCATCTACGTCATCACCGGCGGCTCCAGCGGCATCGGCAAGCGCACGGTGGAGATCCTGAAAGAGCGGGGCCATGAGACCGTCAACATCGACCGGAAGGACGGGGACATCAACGCCAACCTGGCCACCCCCGCCGGGCGCTCCGCCGCGCTGGAGGAGCTGCACCGCCGCTACCCGGAGGGCATCGACGCCATGATCTGCAACGCGGGGGTCAACCGGAACATTCCCCTCATCCTCTCCCTGAACTACTTCGGGGCCACCGAGATGGCCGCGGGAGCCTTCGACCTTCTGAAGAAAAAGGGCGGCAGCTGCGTGGTCACCTCCTCCAACTCCATCGTCCAGGGGGCGGCCCGGATGGACGTGGTGGGCATGCTCAACAACCAGGCCGACGAGGCGCGCATCCTGGAGCTGGTGAAGGACTACGACCCCCGGGCGGCCCACTCTTTCTATGCGGCCACCAAGTACGCCCTGGCCCGCTGGGCCCGGCGGATGAGCGCCAGCTGGGGGGCCCAGGGAGTGCGGCTCAACGCGGTAGCCCCCGGCAACGTCCGCACCGCCATGACCGACGGCCTCTCCCCCGAGCAGCGCGCGGCCGTGGAGGCCCTGCCCGTGCCCGTCAACTATGAGAGCGGCGAGCTGATGGACCCCAGCGACATCGCCAACGCCATCGTCTTTCTGGCCTCCCCCGAGGCCCACGGCGTCAACGGCGTGGTGCTCTTCGTGGACGGCGGGACCGACGCGCTGCTCAACTCGGAAAAAGTGTATTGAGGAGGGATCTGCTGTGATCATCGCCGATTTTGTCCGCGCCCTTCATGCAAAGGACCATAAGGCCATGGCCGCCTGTTTTGCCGACGAGTGCCGCCTGTTCGACTACTGCCCCCTGCGCATCAGGAACGAGAACTACTACATCTACGGCCGCTGGGCGGTGGAGATGTTCTACCATAACAAATTCGTCCTGGGCGGGCTGTCCGTGCTGGACCCCCGCATCATGGACGAGCGCACCGTGAACCTCTACATCAACTACGGCGGCCAGATCAATCACGCCCTGGCCACCATCGAGAGCTATGACCCGGTCTCCGGCCTCATCCGGGAGCTGGTCATCCGCCCCGCCTGAGAAAACGCCTGCCGAAGGAAACGCCCGCCGGATTTTTCAGTCCGGCGGGCTTATTTTATGGATATTCCACTTCCATCAGGGTGAGTCCCTGGGGCGGGGCGGTGGGACCGGCGGCGGAGCGGTCCCGGGCCGCCAGGATGGCCGCCATCTCCCCGGGGGCGCGCTTTCCCACGCCCACCTCCAGCAGGGTGCCGGTGAGGATGCGCACCATGTGGTAGAGAAACCCGTCCCCGTGAAAGGTAAGGTCCAGGTCGTCCCCCCGGCGGAGGATGCCGATGGCGTCCACCGTGCGCACGGTGGACTTCTTGAAGCGCCGGTTGGAGCAGAAGGAGCGGTAGTCGTGCCGCCCGGTCAGGGCGGCAGCGGCCCGCTCCATGGCCGCCAGGTCCAGCGCCTCCTCCACCCGGAGCTGGTACTTCCGGCGGAACACGTCTGGGACATCCCCCAGGCGGATGGCGTAGCGGTAGGTCTTGCCCACGGCGTTGAGCCGGGCGTGGAAGCGCTCCCCCGCCCGCTCCGCCCCGGTCACGGCGATGTCCTCGGGGAGGTAGCGGTTGAGGTAGGCGCGCACCTCCCCGGGCTCCCACGTGCCCGGCAGGCGGACGCTGGCCACCTGGCCCAGGGCGTGGACCCCCGCGTCGGTGCGTCCGGCGCCGTGGATCTCCACCGCCTCCCCCGCCATGCGGGAGAGGACCCCCTCCAGCTTGCCCTGGATGGTGCTGTCCGTGTTGCCCTGGCGCTGCCAGCCGTCGTAGCGGGCGCCGTCGTATTGGATGGTGAGCTTCAGATTCATGGTCGTTCCCTCCGGCAAAAAAGGCCGCACCCGCGGATCTCTCCGGCAGGTGCGGCCTCCCTGTGTGCTGTCAGTCCGCGTTCAGCTCGTGCAGGAAGTTGAGCAGGCGGATCTGGTCGTTCTTATCGTTGGCGAAGAGCTCCAGAGAGGAACCGGACTCCTGGATCAGACGGCCGATGGCGATGTACTGGGACATGGAGGACTTCAGGTTGAACACGTCTCCCTCCAGGGACTTCAGATAGACCTCGTGCTCACAGGAGTTGACCACGTCGATAAACTTCTGGACATCCTTAATATTGGTCAGGCGCATAAAAAATTCCCTCCTTTATTGAATGCTTCTATCGCAGGCTGTAAAACAGATTTTCACCGGCTTTAGTATAGCATAGATCCCCCCGCCCGGCAACGGTGCGATGTGGAAAATAAACTGATAATTCTTCCCCTTTTCTGAACTGTTTTTCACAAAACCGCGGCTTTTTGGATGACTTTTCCTCCATCCGGCGCCTTCCCGCGCGCCTCTGTGCCCGGGGCGCGGGCGCGGAATCTTTTCCCTTGCCAAACGGGGCGGGGTGCGCTACACTGGGACTATCCTCCCCGCGCAAGGGCGGGGACACAGGCCGGAGCCCGCTCCCCGGCCGGAAAGGAAGAGTCACATGAAGCACATGCGCATCCCATCCCTGGCCCTCGCCGCCCTGCTCTGCGTGCCGGCGGCCGCAGCACCCGCCGCCGCGGCGGAGGAGCCCCTCTCCCGCGCCGCCTCCGCCCAGCAGGCCATCGAGGCCGCCGCCCAGTACGGCGGCGCGGTCAGCATCCAGTACGCCCTGTGGCAGGACGGGGCGATCACCATGACCGGCCATGCCGGCGCCTTCTCCCGCACCGAGAACCGCGCCCTCACCGACCAAGACCTCTACGGCATCGGCTCGGTCAGCAAGCTCTACACCACCGCCGCCCTCCTTCAGCTCTGCGAGGCGGGCAAGGTGGACCTGGACGCCCCGGTGACCCGGTATCTCCCCGGCTTCACCATGGCCGACGAGCGGTACCGGGACATCACCGTGCGGATGCTCCTCAACCACTCCTCCGGCCTTATGGGGGACTCCACCCGCAGCGCCTTCCTCTTTGACGCCTACACCGGCGCGGGGACCGACGATCTGCTGGAGCGGCTCTCCACGCAGCGGCTCAAGGCCGATCCGGGGACGTACAGCGTCTACTGCAACGACGGCTTCACCCTGGCCGAACTGGTGGTGGAGGCCGTGTCCGGCCAGGACTTCACCGACTACCTCCGCACCCACCTGCTGGAGGAGGCGGGCCTTACCCGCACCTTCACCCCGGCCGACGACTTTGACCGGGACGATCTGGCCCGCATCTACCAGGGGAGCGACACCCGCGCCCTCCCCGCCGACACGCTGAACATCATCGGCGCGGGCGGCCTGTACGCCACCGCCTCCGACCTGGCCGCCTTCGGCGGGCTCTTCTGCGGGGACAACGACCTGCTCACCGACGCCTCCTGGCAGTCCACCGCCGGGGAGGAGTACGCCCGGGGCCTCTGGCCGGAGGAGAGCGGGGACGACGCCCTGGCCTACGGCCTGGGCTGGGACAACGTCCATATGTACCCCTTCAACCACAGCGGTATCCCCGCCCTGGTCAAGGGGGGCGACACCCTCTACTACCACGCGGGACTCATCGTTCTGCCCGAGGAGGATATGGCCGTGGCCGTGGTCTCCTCCGGGGGTGTGAGCACCTATAACCAGCTGGCGGGCGTGCAGATCCTGCTGGACGCCCTGGCCGAGGAGGGCGTCCAGGCAGTCCAGCCCACCGCCCTGCCCGACGCCTCCCCCGCTCCCCTGCCCGAGGGGCTGGCCCAGGCGGTCTCGGGGGCATACAGCGGCCTGGGGGCCGCCCTCACGGTCTCCCCCTCCGCCGATGGACAGGGCGTGACCTTCACCGCCGTGGCCGCCCTGGGGGGCAGGAGCATGGACCTCGCCTATTACAGCGACGGCAGCTTCCGGGACGCGGACAACACCGTCCGCTACCGTTTTGTCACCGAGGACAACGGGCGCACCTATCTCTATGAGCAGGCCTATACCGTTCTCCCCGGCCTGCCCGCCACAGGCGTCGCCCAGTACGCCCTGGAGCGCCTGGAGGACAACCCCCTCTCCCCGCCGGTGGAAGAGGCCTGGCAGGCGCGGAGCCAGAAGCTCTACCTCATCCTCAACGAGGACTACCGGGGGGAGACCTATGTGACCTCCAGCCTCTTCGCCTCCCTGGGGATGCTCCCCGAGCTGCCCGGATACGCCGCCAACTGCCGCATTGTGGATGAAACCCACGCCCGCGCCCGGCTGACCCTCCCGGGCACCGGCTCCCGCAACGGGGCCGACCTCACCTTCTCGGTGGAAAACGGCGTGGAGTACCTCCAGTTCGGGGACTACCGGTGCATGGACGCCGCCGCCGCCCCCGCCCTCTATACCGGCCCCGGCGCGGCACTCTCCATCCAGGCCGACGGCTATGCCCGCTGGTGCCGGGTGGGCGCTGCCGCCGGAAAGACCCTCCAGGTGGCCCGGACGGGAGAGGGCGGCTTCACCGTCTACGACGCCAGCGGCCTGGTCACCGCCAGCTCGGTGGCCTGGGGCGATACCTCGGCGGTCCTCCCCGAGGGGGGCTGGGTGGTCTTTGCCGGGGAGCCGGGGACCCGTTTCCAGCTCTCCGCCTGACCCGTCTTTGCCGCTTCCGGTTCTGACCGCCCCTTTCCCGGCATAGGATACACCGACAAGGCCGTCCCCGCCGGGGACACGCCGCTGGAACAGAGGAGTGTATCGCTATGAATCTGACACGGAAGCAGACCCTTCCCCTCCTGACCCGGGTGGTGGTGACCGCCGGCGCCTTTGTGGGCTGCCGTCCGGCCATCCGGCCCGAGGGCACCATTGTGGAGGTGGGCGAGGAGGGCGTGTTCCGGGTGCTCTTCGAGGACGGCACCCGCCGCTGGTACCGGGCGGAGGAGCTCTCCCTCTCCCGCCCCCGCTGACCATCCTCCCGCCGCGCAGGCGCGCCCCCCGTCCCGCTTGACCGGGACGGGGGGCGCGCCTCTTTTCTTTCGGGATCACCGCCCCATCCGGCACACCTGCATCCGGGTGCGCAGGATGGCGCCGGGGCTCATGGACAGCTCGTCGATCCCCAGGTCCAGGAAGGCCGGGAGGAGGGAGGGGTCGGCCCCCAGCTCGCCGCAGACGCCGATCCAGATGCCCGCCCGGTGGGCGTTCTCGGCGGCCATGGCGATGAGGCGGAGCACCGCCCGGTGCTCTGGGTCGTCAAAGCAGGCCACGCCGGCATTCTGGCGGTCCAGGGCCAGAGTGTACTGGGTCAGGTCGTTGGTGCCCACGCTGAAGAAATCCACCTGCCGGGCCAGTTCTTCACTCAGGAGGGCGGCGGCGGGGGTCTCGATCATGATGCCCAGCTCCACGTCCGGGGCATAGGGAATGCCCTCGGCGTCCAGCTCTCCCCGGACGGCGGCGGCGGCCTCCAGGACGGAGCGCACCTCGGTGGGAGAGGTGATCATAGGGAACATGATGGCCAGCTTCCCGTAGACCGACGCCCGGTACAGGGCCCGCAGCTGGGTGCGGAATACCTCCGGCCGGGTCAGGCAGATGCGGATGGCCCGCATGCCCATGGCGGGGTTCTCCTCGGGAGGAAGCTGGAAGTAGTCGGCCTGCTTGTCGGCGCCGATGTCCAGGGTGCGGATGACCACCCGCTTGCCCCCCATCCGCTCCAGCACGTCCCGGTAGGCGCTCAGTTGGGTCTCCTCGTCGGGGTAGTCGCTGCGCTGGAGGTAGAGGAACTCGCTGCGGAACAGGCCGATGCCCTCGGCGTCTCCCGCCAGGGCGGCCTCAATGTCCTCCGGTCCGCCCACGTTGGCGCACAGCTCGATCTTCCGGCCGCCCCGGGTCACGCTGGCCCGGCCCCGGTAGCGCTCGGCCTGGGCCTGCTCGGCGCAGGCGGCGCTCTGCCGGGCCTCAAACCCGGCCCGGACCGCCCCGTCGGGGGAGAGGACCACCTCGCCGGTGGCCCCGTCCACCGCCACCTCCCGGCCCTGGGAGAGCAGCTCCAGGGAGCGGCCCAGGCCCACCACCGCCGGGATGCCCATGGTGCGGGCAAAGATGGCCGTGTGGGAGTTGACCGAGCCGCCCGCCGTCACGAAGGCCAGCACCTTGCTCCGGTCCAGGCGGGCGGTCTGGCTGGGGGCCAGGTCCTCGGCGGCCAGGACGGCCGGCTCAGTGAGGACCAGGGCCTCCTCCTCCGTCCCGTTCAGGATGTGGATGAGCCGCGCGCCGATGTCCAGCACGTCGGCGGTCCGGCCCTGCATATAGTCGTTGTCCATGGCGGCGAAGGCGGCGGCCGCGTCCCGGGAGGCCTCCTGCACGGCATAGGCCGCGTCGGCCCCGGCGCGGATACGCGCCTCCACGCCCTCGCAGAAATCCGGGTCCTCCAGCACCATCTGGTGGATCTGGAAGAGCAGGGCGTTCTCCTCCCCCAGGGTCTCCAGCGTCTGCTGGTAGATCTCCTCCAGCTCCGCGCCGGCCTGGGCACGGGCCTGCGCAAAGCGCTCCAGCTCCTCCCCGGGCGCGGCGCCGCTCCTGGGCCGGAGCTCGGCCGGGCCGCTCCCCAGCCGGTGGATGGGGCCGATGGCCACGCCGCGGCTGACCCCCTGTCCATGTAATGTGGTCATAGTCCATGTCCCTCCTGTAAAAACGAGCCGGACGGCAGGTCTGCCGCCCGGCTTGCCCGGTTCCGGTCAGAAGATGCCGACCATTCCGCCGACAAATCCGATCACGACCAGACCCAGCATGATCTGGATGGAAGTGAACTTCTCCTTCCGCAGCAGAGCGTAGACTCCCAGGGTCACGCCCAGGGGCAGAAGGCCCGGCATGATGGCGTCAAAGAGCTGGCTTTGCAGATCGAAGGCCTGCTCTCCGATGTGGAAGGCGATGGCGGTCTTGAAGCTGACGGAGGTGGCCACCAGGCCGCCCATCACGGTACAGCCCAGGATGCCCGCCGCGCCGATGAGCTGCTTCATCCGGCCGCCGGCCAGCATGGCGGTAATGGCGCTGCTGCCCAGGGAATAGCCCTTCATCCAGCAGTTGTAGGCGATGAGCATCAGGATGATGGGCAGGCCGATGAGGACCAGCAGGGGCCCGAAGAGGTTGCCGGTGCTGCCGAAGCTGATGCCCAGGGCCACCACCAGGGGGATGATGACGCCCTGGTCCAGGGCGTCGCCGATGCCGGCCATGGGGCCCATCATCCCGGTCTTGACGGCGTTGATGGCCTCGTCGCTGATCTCGGCCCCGTTGGCCCGCTCCTCCTCCATGGAGATGACGGCGCCGTGGATGACCGTCCCCACGTTGGGGTTGGTGTTGAAGAAGGTCAGGTGGCGCTGAAGGCCGGCGATCTTCTCCTCCCGGCCGGGATAGAGCTTTTTGATGATGGGCGCCATGCACATGGCGAAGGCGCCGCCCTGCATGCGCTCGTAGTTGTAGTTGGCGTGCGAGAAGAACTGCCACAGCCAGTAGGAGCGGCGGATGTCCTTCTTGTCCAGATGGACTTTCTTGTCGGCCGCCTGGACCGCACTGTTTTCCACATTAGCCGCCATAGCTCGCATCCTCCTTCTGATTCATCTGCATGTAGATGAGGGCAAAGACCAGTCCGAACATGGCCACGCCCACGATGCTGATCTGGAAGTAGGCCACCAGCAGGAAGCCGATGAGCAGGAAGGGCATGGTCTCGCTCTTCAGGATGGCCCGCAGGTTCAATCCGATGCCCAGGGCGGGCAGCAGACCGCCCACCACCTCCAGGGCGTGGAGGATGTTGGTGCCCTGCACCACGTTCAGGAAGCTCTCCATCAGGGGCACGCCGGCCATGAGGATGACCAGGGCCACGATGACCTTAAACACCAGCATCATCACCGCGCTGGGCAGCCAGTTCATGCGCATGACGCCCTTCTCATCGCCCTTGGCCGCGTAGCTGTCGGCCCAGTGGACGAAGAAGGAGTTGATGGTCATCTTGCCCACCCACCAGATGGTGCCCAGCAGGCCCAGCGGGACGGCGATGGCCAGGGCCACCTCGGTGCTGACGTTGGTGGCGATGGCCAGGGCGGTTCCGATGTAGCCGGCCACGGCCATATCGGAGGGCATGGAGCCGCCCACGTTCAGGTGGCCCAGATAGATCAGGTTGATGGTGGCGCCGATGATGGTGCCCGTCACGGGATCGCCCATGACCAGGCCCGTCAGGAAGCCTGCCACAATGGGACGCTGGAGCACATAGTATCCTTCGCCGAAGAACCAGGGCGCGTCGGAGAGATAGTAGAGCACTCCGATAATCAGGGCTTGCAGCCAACTCATAACAAATGACCTCCTCTTTTCATTCGCTCAGAATCCGGGACAATCTATCGGTGCGGCGGGGGACCCCTCCTTTCGTCCCCCGCCGCCGGTTCCCCGCGGAGTTTTCATGGGCGCGCAGGAGAAAACGCAGGCGTTACAGCTTGACCTTGTCGATCTCGATGCACTTGCCGTCGGGCACGATCTGACAGAACACCCGCACCCCCCTGGCGGCGATGGCCTGGAGCTGCTCCAGCTCGGCCGGGGAGACCTGGATGTTGCGCAGGATCATCTTCCGGCCCGCCACATAGCCCATGCCGCCCAGGTTGAGCTCCTTCATGGGGGCGCCCCCCTCCAGCAGGCGCTGCATCACGTCGGGGGTCTTGGAGAGCACGATGGTGCGCAGCTCCGGGGGATCGTTGGCGATGGCCTCCAGGGCCTGCTCCACCGTGTAGATGTGTACGTCGTAATCCCGGGGGACCGCCATCTTCATGACCTGGCACAGGAACTGGTCCTGGGCGGTCTTGTCGTCCACCACGAAGATCCGGGTGGCCTGATAGACCTTGCTCCACCCCGTCATCACCTGTCCGTGGATCAGGCGGTCGTCAATGCGGTAAAATACCACGCTCATACGGTTCCCTCCCTTTCTGCGATCACCTGCTCGGCGTTGACAAAGCCCTCCCGTCCGGCCTCAGTGGCCGCTGCGATGAGCTCCCCGGCCTCCATCTCTTCCCGGAGGGTGAGCAGCTCCAGCAGGGCGGGCAGATTGTAACCCGACAGGGCGTGCACATGGCGCTTCATCACCATCAGCATGGCGGTGTTGGACGGCGTGCCGCTGGGCAGGTCGGCCAGGATCAGGGTGTGATCCGGGTCTCCGAAGGCGTCGATGGCCTGCTCCAGCTTGAGGGAGAAGGTCTCCACCGTGTCGCCCGGGTAGAGGCCGAACACCTCCAGGTTCTCCTGGGGGCCCAGGATCATCTCGGCCGCCTCCCGCACACCGGCTGCAAAGGCGCCATGGCTAATCAGAATCAAATTGATCACGCTGTTTCGTTCCTTTCCGCTTCAGGGATACGGTCAATCCCCGCTCAAATCGATGAGGACCCGGTAGGTCTCCGGGCTGGAGGCCCGCTCAAAGGCGGTCTGGCAATCCTCCATGGCATAGCGCTCGGTGATGAAGGGCTCCACATCGATCAGATGATACCCCAGAAGCCGGGACGCTGTCCAGAAATGTCTGGCGGTGGGGCTGTAAGAGCCGGTGATGCGCTTTTCACTGTAATGGATCTTGTTGGGGTCGATCTGGATGGGTCCGCTGGGATGGAAGGAGCCGTAATATACCATACGGCCCCGCTTGGCCAGACATTCCAGATAATCCTGGGCCAGAGAGAGCACGTTGACGGTGTAGAAGCACACGTGGGCGCCCCGGCCGCCGGTCAGCTCCAGGATGGTCTGGATGGGATCGCACTGGGTGGGGTCCACCACCACGTCGGCCCCCATCTTTTTGGCCATCTCCCGCCGGGCGGGGTCGGGCTCCATCAGGATGGTGCGGGCGCCCCGCTTCTTGCACAGCACATTGTGGAGCTGGCCCATGATGCCGCCGCCCACAATGACCACGTCCTCGCCGAAGTCCACCTCGCCCTGGTCCAGGCTGCCCAGGCAGCAGGCCAGCGGCTCGGCAAAGGCGGCCACCGAGAGGTCGGCCTCCTTGTCCGGCAGAGCATAGACCCGCTCGGAGCCGATGGCCAGGTACTGGGCGAAGCCTCCCGTGCCGGGGATGCCGTCATAGAACCGTTTTTTCGCGTTGCCGGTACACTCGTTGTCATGGCCCCGGTAGCACTGCTCGCACTGTCCGCAGCTGTCGAAGGTCTTGACCACGACCTTGTCCCCCACCTTTACGTTGGCGAAGGTCCCCTCGCCGATGGCGGCCACGGTACCCGAGATCTCATGGCCGGGCACGAAGGGAAGGGCCACGTCGCCGCCGGAGAAGATCCGCTGCTCCCAGGTGCAAATCAGTGCCTTCTCCACCCGCACCAGCACCTCGCCGGTGGCGGGGACGGGGGTATGGAGCTCTTTGACCTCCGCCTTGCGGGGCTCGGTCACGACAATAGCTTTCATGGTTTCCGGAATCATGTCGCTCCCCTCCTCTCTCACAGGCCCTGGATGTCGGCGGCCCGCTTGCCGTTGTGGACCAGATCCACCAGCGCCCGGGTCACGGCCTCGGGGTCGGGATGCTTCCACACGTTGCGGCCGATGGCCACGCCGGCCGCACCCACCGAGATGGCCTGCTCGATGCAGACGAAGAGGTCGGAGAGCTGGCTGGTCTTTTCCCCGCCCAGCACCACCACGGGCTGGTAGGAGGCCTCGATGACCCCCCGGAACTCCTCGGGCGTGCCGGTGAAGGTGGTCTTGATGATGCTGGCGCCGTACTCACAGCCGGTCCGGGCGGCCAGGCGGACGTTCTCCACCGTCTTGGGCACCTCATTGCCGAAGCCGCCGGGGAGCATCTCGGCCATGACCGGCATCCCCCAGGCCCGGCCCTGGGCCGAGAGCTCTGCCACGTTCTTCATGCAGTCCTGCTCGGTGGGCGTGCCGGGGAAGCCGTTGCAGGCCACCGCATCGGCGCCCAGGCGCAGGGCGTCTTCCACCGAGAAGAGCATCCGGGGATGGCCGTTGGCGGCGCTGGGGATGGCGGAGTAGCCGCCGTCGCAGCGGAGGATCAGTCCCACATGGCGCAGTATGTCGGCGTACTTGCTGGCGATGCCGTAGGTGGTCAGCACGGCGTCGGCGCCGCCGGCCACGATGGCCTCCAGGATCTCACCGGTCCGGTCCAGGGCGGGGTTGACGTTCATCCCCATGCCGTGGTCCATGGCCACAATGACGGTGCGGCCGTCTTCCCGGAAAATCTTACCCAGTCGTCTCATAGTCACATTCCTCCTATTCCCGTCTCCCGGGGAAGGGCTCCTCCCTTCCCGCGGTTTGTTTACAGATTTTCCTCACAGATCTGCCGGAGCTGAGGAAACACCGTCTCCTCGTCCGGCCCCTCTACGGTGAGGGTAATGGTATCGCCCTGCTGAATGCCCATGCCCATCACTGCCAGGATGCGGCTGACATTGACCCGCTTATCGCCCTTGCAGACCTCGATGACCGACTCACACTGCTTGGCCAGCTTGACGAACATTCCGGCGGGGCGGGCGTGCATGCCCAGACTGCTTTTGACCGTATAGACATATTCTTTCACTGCGATTCCCCGTTTCTTTCCAAATCAGGCGCCCTCAGCGGCTTCCTTCCGGTTGGCAGGACCTTCCTAAGGCCCTTCTTGGTTTACACGCCCCATTATAACTGGCACTTTCCACCAAAACAATGTGGTATGATACCAATTCGATTCGTACACTTTTGGTATGCGTTCACAAAAGCGACGGAAAACAGTCGATTTATCTCTTGTCTTTTCAGCGAAAAAGACTATAATAATTGGGTGCTATACCGGCCGTATGGCGGGAAAACATGCCCGTCCGGTCCTGTTCCAAAGGAGGTCCCAGCTATGCGCCAGACATCCGCTCCGTCCGATCCCGCTTTGGACTTCACCCTGGGGGACTTCCTCCGGCTCAGCGCCATGGAGGGGGCCGTTCTGCGCGCCGGTGAGGATCAGGCCGGCCGGGCCATCCTCCGCGCCAATGTGATCGAGGGCGCCCAGCTCTCCGACTGGGGCGCGGCGGGGGACTGCATCATCAGCTCGGGCTACGCCTTCCGGGGGCAGGATGAGCTGCTGCGCGCCCAGCTGCGGCGCATCCGGGACAAAGGGGTGTCCGCCCTGTGCCTCAAGCCCACCCGCTTCCGCCAGGGTCTGCCCGAGGCGGTGGTGGAGGAGGCCCGCAACCTGGACTTCCCCCTGGTGGAGCTGCCCATGACGGCCATCTTCTCCAACATCGTGCAGGAGAGCATGGAGGCCCTCTTCCGGCGGGAGACCCACTCCTTCCAGCTCATTCAGGACAAGATGGAGCGGCTGCTGGGGGCCTTTCTCCGCTCGGACGGCCCGGAGGGGACCCTGCTGGCCGTGGAGGAGGTCATTGCCAATCCGGTGATGATCTTCGACGAGGAGAACGAGCTTCTGGTCTCCCCCCAGAGCCGCGCCCTCCTGCTGGAGCCCCTCCAGGACGACATCATCCGCCAGCTCTACAAGCGCACCAACCGCCACACCCTCACCATCCGGCGGGAGGGGAAGAGCGAGCAGGTGCCCGTCCACTTCTTCGACATCAGCGGCCCCACGGGCATCCGCATCATCATCCCGGAGTACTACGGCCCCCTCAGCCCGGTGGACCAGCAGGTCATCAACCGGGTGCGCCACCTGCTGGCCGCCGAGATGAAAAACGCCCTGGCCCTGAAAAAGCTGCGCCGGAAGTACAAGCAGCAGTTTGTGGAGAACTGGCTCTTCGGCCGCCTGGGGGACGCCATCCACATCTGCGTCTCGGCCCAGAGCGACGGGTATCCGGTGCGGGCCGACCAGTCCTACTATGTGGCCATCGTCAACCTCAACGCCACCCGCGCCGCCGGGCGCTTCCACAGCCAGGACGTGAACGTGATCCGCCACATCATCCGCAATCTGGACTCCAACATCATGTTCACCGTGCTGGAGGGGAAGCTCATCCTGGTGGTGGAGGACCGCCCCGACGCCGCGGCCTCCCTGCGGGAGCTCTCCCTCCTCACGGAAAAACTCAACTACATCATGGACAAGGGGGACATGAGCTTCTGCCTGAGCAGCGCCTATCCGGTCCAGGACCTGCCCAAGGCCTACCAGCAGGCCCGCACGGTGAGCGCCATCAGCCAGCGCTGCGGCATCCGGGATCACATCATCACCTACGACAAGCTGGGCATCCTCTACCTCCTGGCCCTCCTCCCCCAGGACGAGGCGGTGGAGCAGTACCGGAACAAATTCCTCCGCCCCCTCCGGGAATACGACGCCAGCCACCGCACCGCCCTGCTGGAGACCCTGCGGGTCTATCTGGAGGCCGGGTGCAACACCCAGAAGAGCGCCCAGCTCCTCCACAGCCACTACAACACGGTGGTCTACCGGGTGGCCCAGATCGAGCGGCTGCTGGGTCTGCCCCTCCACGACCCGGAGACCCAGCTCCAGCTCCGGGTGGCCTACAAGCTGGACCAGCTCCGCTCGGCTCCCCCCGCCGAAGGGTAACGCCTAAAAACGCCTCCGGTTCCACTTTTGGGGAACCAGGGGCGTTTTTGTCATTGGAGCGGCTTGCCGAAACAAGCCGCTTTTCTGTATGGCAGGCTTGGCCGATCCGGCGCACACGTTCGCCGTTTCCGCTTCCGTGAACGGCCGGACACTCCAACAAGGCCGATGTCAGCGCCTGTTGGAGCGGCGCCAGATTTTCTGAACCTGAGCGGCCGCAATGAGTTCCTCCCGAAAATCAGGATGGGCGATGGCAATGATCTTCTTCGCCCGCTCCCAGGTAGACAGGCCCGGCAGCCGCGCCACGCCGTATTCCGTCACTATGCTGGGGGCCTGTGTGCGGGGCGTGGTGATGACGTCGCCCTCTGTGAATCTTGGCAGAATGCGGGAATGCTTCACGCCATGCTTATCGGTAAATGTGGAAGGCATGGCCAGGAACGCCTGCCCATGCTCCGCCATGTACGCGCCGGTGACGAAGTCTAATTGCCCGCCGGTGCCGCTGATATGCCGGGTGCCGGAGGTCTCCGAGCACACCTGCCCATACAGATCCATGGCGATGCAGCCGTTGATAGATACAAAGTGGTCCAGCTGCCGAATGGTCTCCGGATCATTCACATAGCTCATGGGCGCGGAGAGGATGTCCAGGTTATGATCCAGAAACTCATACAGTTCCCGGGAGCCGGAACAGATGGAGAACACGCCCTTGCCTCTTTGCAGCGTCTTTTTCCGGTTGGTGATTTTCCCGGCCTGATAGAGCTTCCAGTATCCGTCGCTCATTAACTCCATGTGCATCCCAAGATCTTTCAGATCCGATTCCGCAATCAAGCTGCCCAGAGCATTGGGCAGGCCGCCGATGCCGATCTGAAGCGTGATGCCGTCATAGAGATACGGGAAGATGTGCCCGGCGATGCGCTTGTCAATCTCGCTGGCGCCGCCGCCTGGAGAAAGGCAGATGTCCTTGCGGCCTTCTACCACATAGTCCGCCTGAGAAATGTGGATGTGGTCATTGGCCATGCCATAGACCGCCGGCATGTGCTCGTTGACTTCCAGAATGATATGCCTGGCGCAATCCAGCATTTCCTGCATACAGCAGTTGGTCAGGCCGTAACTGAAATTGCCGTGGCTGTCCATCGGCGATACGGAGACCATAGCCACGTCTACCCGGGCATACCCGCGGCGGTAATAAGAACCGCAGTCGCGAAACAGCATGGGAGAGTAGTACGCCCAGCCCTTGTCAACATACTTCCGATCCAGGCCGGAGCAGTGCCAGGCATTATAGGTGAAGGTTTCGTGCTCCGGGTCCTGCTCCACCACCTGAATGGGCTTCATGGCGATGGCATTGCGGACCTTGATATTCTTTAACTCACCCTTCCGCGCCGCCAGCGCGGTATCCAGCGCTTCCGGAAAGGAACAGGTCTGGCTGTAATCCACCCAGTCTCCGTCCTTGACAATCTTCACGGCCGCTTCCGCTGTGACCAGCTTTTTTTGGTATTCTTCATAGACATTCATAGAGGATTCCTCCTTTCAGGCATGGGCAGGCTGACGGATCAGCAGCGTGATGACGGCGCCCACTGCCGCAAACGCGGCGATGGCGGAAAATGTGCCGGCATCGCTGCCACCGCCGCAGACCGGTCCCAGACAGGACGCGGCGATGAGGTTCATGTTCATGATGCTGAAATTGACGGCATAATGCTTTCGGCCGAAGAAGCGGGCGGTAAAGGCCGAATTCAAGGGCGGCACGCCGCCGTAGGCCAGGCCGGTCAGCAGGAAGGCTGCCGCCAGCACCGGCACGCTGCCGGTTTTCAGGGACAGGGTCAAAACACCCGCGGCCGCCAGATAAAGCGCGCTGACACTGAGCATGGCGGTGCGATAGCCGGCCATATCGAACAGCTGGCCGGAGAGCACACGTCCCACACCGTTTGCAATCGAGACAATCCCCGCCAGAGCCGCCGCGCGGGTCAGATCGCCATCCACAAAGGCGGCGGCATAGATAGTGGATTCGTTTATCACGGCACGGCCCGCGGCGGAAAGGATCACCGCCCACACCAGACACATCCAGAAATTCCGGCGGCGCAGCATCTGCCGCCAGTCCAGCTCCTCATAAGCCGCCTGGCGGCCGCCTGCCCCGGCGGCCATGGCGGTGATGAAGATGTCATCCGCCCGCTTCATCCCGAAGGCGCACAGCAGTACAATCACGGCAAACACAACGGCAAACATCAGGAAGGTAAAGCGACATGGGACATTCCTCTTCACAGTATTTGAATCTGAAACCCGGCATGGGGACGGATTTTTCCGTCCCCCATGCCGGGTTTCAGCCTGTCGAAAAAGTCCAGCAAAAGCTGGGGTTTTACGTTTGTAAGAGGTAAAATAGAAGCAGGTGGTGAGAAAGATGCTGGAACGCGGGAAGA
>JAHAEW010000065.1 GCA_018374635.1 Clostridiales bacterium | reverse complement strand
CAAGTGTGCGAGCGAAAGCGAGTGCGCGCAGCGGCCTGCATCCCCTCGAAAAAATGCTTGCATTTTTGAGAAGCGTGTCGAAGTTTTTCGACACGCTGACGCGCCGCAGAGCCAAAGCTCTGCGGCGCGCTGTTGTCCGGATCGGCCGGATTACTTACCGTACTTCTCCTGAAGATACTGATCCATGGCGGCGGCGGCCTTTTTGCCGGCACCCATAGCCAAAATGACAGTGGCGGCGCCGGTCACGGCATCGCCGCCGGCGTACACACCCTCACGGCTGGTCGCCATCGTCTCCTCATCCGCCACGAGGCAGCCCTTCTTGTTGGCCTCCAGGCCGGGGGTGGTGGAGCGGATCAGGGGGTTGGGGCTGGTGCCCAGGGACATGATGACGGTGTCCACTTCCAGCTCAAAGTTGGAACCGGGGATCTCCACCGGACGGCGGCGGCCGGAGGCGTCGGGCTCGCCCAGCTCCATCTTCACGCACTCCATGGCGCGGACCTTTCCGTGGCCGTCGTCCAGAATCTTGACGGGGTTGTTGAGGAACAGGAACTCGATGCCCTCTTCCTTGGCGTGATGGATCTCCTCACGGCGGGCAGGCATAGCCTCCTCATCCCGGCGGTAGACCACATACACCTTGGCGCCCATGCGCTTGGCGCAGCGGGCGGCGTCCATGGCCACGTTGCCGCCGCCCACGACGGCTACGGCCCTGGCGTCCTTCACGGGGGTGTCATAGCCCTCGCGGTAAGCCTTCATCAGGTTGATTCGGGTCAGGTACTCGTTGGCGGAGTACACGCCGGCCAGCGCCTCGCCGGGGATGCCCATAAACATGGGCAGGCCGGCGCCGGAGCCCACGAACACGGCCTTGTAACCGTCCTCAAACATCTCGTCGATAGTGTAGGTGCGGCCCACCACCACGTCGCATTCCAGGCCGGCGCCAAGAGCGCACAGCTTATCCACCTCATTCTGCACGATGGACTTGGGCAGACGGAACTCGGGAATGCCATAGACCAGCACGCCGCCGGCGGTGTGGAACGCCTCAAAGATAGAGACCTGATAGCCCTTCTTGGCCAGGTCGCTGGCACAGGTCAGGCTGGCGGGTCCGGAACCCACCACCGCCACCTTGATCCCGTTGGAGACGGGCTTCTCGGGCATGGCGTTGACGTTCTCCCGGTACCAGTCGGCCACAAAGCGCTCCAGGCGGCCGATGGCCACCGGCTCACCCTTGATGCCGCGGACACAGTGGCACTCGCACTGGGTCTCCTGGGGGCAGACGCGGCCGCTGATGGAGGGCAGGGCGTTGGTGCTGGTGATGACGTCATAGGCGCCCTGGAAGTCGCCCTCAGCCACCTTGGCGATGAACTCGGGAATACGGATGTTCACGGGGCAGCCGCTGACGCAGGGCTTGTTCTTACAGCCCAGGCAGCGCTTGGCCTCGTCCATAGCCATCTCGGCGGTATAGCCCATGGCTACCTCTTCAAAGTTATGGTTACGGACGCCGGGCTCCTGCTCCGGCATCGGATTCTTCGTCATGCTCATGTTCGGCATTTTCTTCGACCTCCCTTAGTGAATTACGTTCTTGGCGAGTGTCTCCATGCGGCAGGTGTGGCGCTCTTTTTCCTTGGCCTCACGCTCGCGGTACACGGAGTTGCGGTTCATCAGCTCGTCAAAATCCACCTTGTGGCCGTCAAAGTCGGGGCCGTCCACGCAGGCAAACTTCATCTCTCCGCCCACTGTGACGCGGCAGCAGCCGCACATGCCGGTGCCGTCGATCATGATGGGGTTGAGGCTCACCAGGGTGTGGATGCCAAAAGGCTCCGTGGTCTTGCAGACAAATTTCATCATGGGAACGGGACCGATGGCGATCACGGCGTCATACTGATTGCCGGCCTCGATGAGGGCTTTGAGCTTGTCGGTGACAAAGCCCTTCTCGCCGTAAGTCCCATCGTCCGTGGTCAGATAGAAGTTGTCGCAGGCGGCCTTGAACTCCTCCTCCAGGATCACGATGTCCTTGGAGCGAAAACCGGCGATGACGTCCACCTGCACGCCCTCGGCGTGGAGGCTCTTGGCCTGGGGATAGGCGATGGCGCAGCCCACGCCGCCGCCGACCACGCACACCCGCTTCACGTCGCCCAGCTCAGGGCGGGTCGGCTGGCCCAGGGGGCCTACGAAGTCCCGGATATAATCGCCCTCATTGAGGTCGCCCAGCAGCTCCGTGGTCAGGCCCACCTTCTGGAACATAATGGTGATGGTGCCCTTCTCGCGGTCATAATCGCCGATGGTAAGGGGGATGCGTTCGCCCTCCTCATCCAGACGCAGGATGATGAACTGTCCCGCCTGTGCCTTCTTGGCGATCATGGGGGCCTCGACTTCCAGCAGGGTCACGCTGGGATTGAGGACCTTCTTTCTCACGACTTTAACCATACCTTGATCTTTCCTTTCCTCCGACTCGGCCAATGCCCGCACATTTCCAGACCATCCCGCTTCCCTTCGGTGGGGCTGGACAGCGAAGCCGGGGCCATCCGTCTCGTTTTCCGGCGGTACTCCGTCCCACCGGACTCTCCAAACTCAAAAATAAGACTCACAAGTTTAATAAAGCGGCCTTCTGCTCCGTTTCAAGTCCTATGAGTTCTTATCCTCTAAGAAAAGATAGCAGTTTTCCATAACTTTGTCAAGAAATTACCAGGCTTTTTTCTCCATTTCTACAATGGCCCATCGAGCCAGCCGAAACACGCCGCCTGGTATTTACATTCTTTTTTAAAAATAGTATAATAATATAATTTATCCTATTATCTGTGAAAGGCGGTGGTCCTGGCATGATCGATGAAATCCTGCACTATAACCGATCCTTCGTCTCTCAGGGGCGGTTTGCACCCTATCAGACCAGCAAATACCCGGACAAACATCTTGCAGTCCTCTCCTGCATGGACACACGGCTCACCGAACTGCTCCCCGCGGCGCTGGGACTGCGCAACGGGGATGTCAAGCTCATCAAGAACGCCGGCGCGGTGGTCAGCCATCCCTTCGGCAGCATCATGCGCAGCCTCCTCATCGCCGTGTATGAACTGGGCGTGGAGGAGATCATGGTGGTGGGACACTACGACTGCGGGGTGCAGCACATGGACGGCGGGGAAATGCTCCGCCATATGCGGGCGCGCGGCATTTCCGAGGACCGCATCCGCCTGGTGGAGCGCTGCGGCATTGACCTGCGCCGCTGGCTCACCGGCTTTGACCGCGCGGAGGACTCCGTCCGGTCCACTGTGGAGCAGATCGTCTCCCACCCCCTCATGCCGGACGGACTGGTGGTGCGCGGCTTTCTGATGGACCCCGCCACCGGACGGCTGGACCCGGTCTCCTGACCGGAGGGGCTCATCCCCGCTCCCGCCATCGGGGCCAGACGATCCGGATCTCAAAGCGCTCCTGGTCTCCCGAGGCCGCAACGGTACATCCCATCTGTTCTCCCAGCGTCTTGACAATGGCAAGGCCCAGCCCGGTATTGCGCCCGGTGCGCATCTTATCCGCTGTAAAGAAACGTTCAAATACCCGGGGCACATCCTCCGCCTCCAGTCCGGGGGCCGCATTGGCGAAGGAGCTGACGACCGTGCCCCCCTCCTGCCACAGACGGATGGACATGGGACCAGCCCCGTGGTCCAGTGCATTGCGCAGCAGATTGGTCCCGATCCGGAGCACGCCCCCCGGATCGGCCTGGACGGGGGGCAGGTCGGAGGGCAGATCCACCTCCATCTCAAACCCCGCCTCGGTAAAGTCGGTATAGAAGGAGGCCAGCAGCTCGGAAAAGACCGCCCTCAGGTCCACCCGCTGCTTTTCCAGCGGAAATTCCCCGCCCTCCAGCCGGGAGAGATCATAAAAGCTGGTGATGAGCCGCTGTAACGTCTGAGCCCGGCCCCGGATCACGCCCAGATATTCCGTCTGCTGTTCCTCGGTCAGGCCGCCCTCCTCCAGAAGCTGGAGGTAGCCCAAAATGGAGGTCAGCGGGGTGCGCAGATCGTGGGAGATGTTGGAGATCTGCCGCCGGAGCTCCCGCTCCCGGGCCCTTCCCTCCGCCCGCTCCTCCTGCCGAAGGGCCAGCAGCCGGTTGACCTCCTCCAGGAGGGCTTCCGCCGCGGCATTGGGGGCCTCGAGCCGTACCCGGGAGACGCTGTCCTGCTCCTCCAGCCGCCGAAGCTGCCGGACCGCCGAGCGGAGCGAACGGTTCTGCGTGCAGCACCAACCTGCCAGCAGCACGCACAGCGCCAGTAAAATTCCGCAGAGAACCCACATGGTCCTTTCTCCTTTCTGAGGACGGCCCACGCCTGCGGACCCTGTCCCCTTCCAAACAAATCGTGGCGCACCCGCTTTGCGCGGGTGCGCCTGTTTTTTCTGTCTACCGGATGTCTTTCCGTTTCAGCAGAGCCAGTCCAGCCGCCGTGCTGGCAGCCAGCCATCCCAGGCCCACGCCCCAACACCAGACCTGATACGTCCAGGTCAGCCATCCGCTCAGAAACCGGGGCGTCAGAAGCAGAGAGGGCATAACAATCGCCTCGGCAACGGTTGCCGCCCAGGAGGAGGTGTTGCCCGCAAAGAGGATGGCCACGAACACCAATAAAATGGGCTGTCCAAAAAAGAAATAAATATAGTATCCGCAGATCCACACCGCCGTGTTCCGGATGGCCAGCGCTGCCATATGGCAGACCCCCGCCATACCGCACCAGATGGGCACCGCGCCCAGGAGAGAAAAGCCCAGCACCACCAGATTGGTCCACTCCTGTTCCGGATCGCTGTGGTTCAGCAGCAGCCACCCCCCGACGAGGCAGGCCCCCAGCAGGATGGCACACAGGGCCAGCCCGGCCAGCAGGACCGCAATCAGTTTTCCCAGATAGATCCGGGTGCGGCTCAGGCCAAAGGCTACCTCATGCTTCAGGGTATCGGATGCGCCGTCATCCACCAGCATCACCAGCAGAGGTGCCACCAGAACGCCCGCCACCAGTACCACCGTGCATGCCGCCACGAGATTGCTGTACTCTCTCCCGCTCAAAAGGACGGAATAGACCACCATGAGCAGAAAGAGAATGCCCCAGGTCAGAAAGAGCGCGGGGCGCTGTGTGAGCTTCCACAGCTCCGCCTTGACATAGTTGAACATATGGAAGCTCCCCCCTTTCCACCTCAGCGAATCTCCTTTTTCTGGAACAGGCCCATCCCGATCCCGGTGGCAGCACCGAACCAGACCAGTCCGGCAACCCAGCATCGGGCCAGATAGCCTCCATCAAAGGCACGATTTCTCAGCTCCTCCAGCATCACGGCGGGCATAAAGCCCCGCAATGTCTCAAAGATGGGGTGGAACAGGATACCAAAGGCCTGAAACACACTGGGCAGGACCGCCAGGATCGCGACCCCCAGGAAGGCTGCCATCGCGGAGCTGCGCACATGGAAGTAGCAGGCCAGGACTACCGCCTGGGCTGCCATCCAAAGCGGCAGTGCCCCGGCCAGACAGTAGCCAACTATAGCCAGCGCCTGCCCGTCCTCTCCGCTGTGGGGGAAGAGAAGCCAGCACCCTGCCAGATAGAAGCCCACCAGCACTGCACAGGCGACAAATGCTACCAACAGGGAGACCAGTAGCTTGCCCAGATAAATGCGTACCCGCGGGATACCGTAGGACACCTCATTTTTCAGGGTGGTATGCTTGTACTGGTCGGAAAACACCATATCGCCGGTCCCAAAGGTGGCATACATGCCGAAGCTCAGCAGCAGGGCCACGATCATACTGGT
Source organism: Clostridiales bacterium (assembly GCA_018374635.1). Classification (GTDB taxonomy): domain Bacteria; phylum Bacillota; class Clostridia; order Oscillospirales; family Oscillospiraceae; genus Pseudoflavonifractor_A. The sequence goes on along the minus strand of JAHAEW010000065.1, from coordinate 13,064 downwards.
AGAGTAAAAGGAGACCTGCGGATTGCCCCAGGAATAGGTCCTCCAATACCCCCAAAGAAGAATGCCCTCCAGAGCCAGAAAAATCGCCATGGTCACATAGAAATACTTGCGCCGGAACACCTTGAAACACTCGGCAGCCAGATAGTTACGCATGGCGGACACCTCCGATCAGGCCCAGGAAGTAATCCTCCAGATTGGCCCCCTGGGGCTCCACGGCAGAGAGGCCCACGCCCGCCCCTACCAGGGCACGGGTGACCTCTCCCGGCCGGTCCAGATGGCTGTAAAGCCGGATGACCGACGGACTGAGTACCTCAAAGTCCCGGGTTGCCAAATCTTCCTCCAGGACCAGGGCCGCCTTGGCGGCGTCGTCTACCCGCAGCTCCAGGCAGGCCCGGCACTTCTCACTCAGCCGCGCGGCGGAGATCTGCTCCAGCAGCACGCCGTGGTCGATGAACCCGTAGCAGGTGGCCAGGTTGGCAAGCTCGCTCAGAATATGGCTGGAGATCAGGATGGTGGTCTGCCGGTCCCGGTTGAGCTTCAGGAGCAGGTTCCGAAACTCCACGATCCCCTCCGGGTCCAGGCCGTTGATGGGCTCGTCCAGAAGCAGGAGATCGGGGCGGTTCATCAGGGCTAGCGCCAGGCCTAGGCGCTGCTTCATGCCCAGAGAAAAATGCTTGAACGGCTTGGTCCCGGTATCCGTCAGTCCGGCCGCCTCCAGCGCCTCGTCCACCGCATTCCTCCCCGGGATGCCCCGCTGAATGCGGTAATACTCCAGATTCTGACGGGCGTTCAGATAGGGATAAAAGCTGGGGGTCTCCACCATGGCCCCGGTACGGGCGCGCATACGGGCGTTTTCCCGCTCATCCCGTGCCCCAAAGAGGGAGATCTCCCCCTCGGTTGGGGTGGTCTGGGCGGTGATCATCCGAATGATGGTGGTCTTTCCGGCGCCGTTGCGTCCGACCAGGCCGTAGATCTGTCCCCGTTCCAGGTCCAGATCGATATGATCCGCGGCCAGCGCGTGGCCATAGCGCTTGGTAAGGCCCCGGGTCGTCAATACTTGTTCTGCCATAGAGGCATCAACCCTTCCTTTTTGATTGTGATGCCATTATAGCAGTCCGTCCATAAAGCCGGATAAAGCAAAGATTAAGAATATCTAAACTCTGTCCGGAGACTTATTCGTTCTCCTCCGCCATTTTGAAGCCTATGCCCCAGACCGTCTTGATATAATCCCCCTTGCTGACCTTGTTCAGCTTGGAGCGCAGGTTGGAGATGTGGACGTTCACCGTGTTGTCATCCCCCATAAAGTCCCCGCCCCATACCTGCTCATAGAGCTGCTCCCGGGTAAAGACCTTTTTCGGATGGGCCATCAGCAGGGCCAGGATCTCAAACTCCCGGGCGGTCAGACTGGCGGGTTTTCCATCCACGGTGACCGTCACGCTCTCCCGGTCCAGGACCAGCGCGCCGTGGGTGAGGACCTGCCCCGCCCCGCTGTCGGAAAACTCCTTGTACCGCCGCAGCTGGGCCTCCACCCGGGCCAGGACCTCCGCGTTGTCAAAGGGCTTGGGGATGAAATCATCCGCTCCCAGCCGCAGGACGTTCACCCGGTCCTCCAGTCCCGCCTTGGCCGAGAGGACCAGGATGGGCATGGTCTTTTTCCGGCGCATTTTCTGGATGAATTCCTCTCCGGTCAGACCGGGCAGCATCAGATCCAGCAGCACCAGGTCATAGTTGTACTGGGTGGCCCACAGCTCCGCCTCGCTCCCGGAAAAGGCGGGGCGGCAGTCGTATCCCGCATTCCCCAGCACCGTGCAGAGCAGGCGGTTGATATCCGGGTCGTCCTCTACCACCAGAATGTGACAGTTCTCCATGGCACTTTCCTCCTCTATTTTACGCGCAGACGCTTCACCAGCTCCCCGTCCGGGTCCACATAGGCGGTCTCACAGGTGGTATACACCACCATGCCGGGCCGGGCGCCCGCGGGCTTTTTCACATACTTGACCGGCGTATAGTCCACCGGCACCTTTTTCCCCTCCCGTCCCTGGGAGAACCAGGCCGCCAGCACCGCCGCCTCGTGGAGGCTCTGCACGTCGGGGGCCCCTCCCTCGGTCCAGAGGATCACGTGGGAGCCGTGGATCTTCTGGGTGTGGAACCAGATGTCGCTCTTGAAGGCCATCTTGGTGGTGAGCTGGTCGTTCTGGCTGTTGTTCTTGCCCACCGAGATCCGCAGCCCCGCGGAGGAGCGAAACTCCATGGGCTTGCCCGACACCCGCTTCTCCCGCTTGGCGGCCGTCTTGCCCCGGCGGAGGTAGCCCGTGTCGGCCAGCTCCTGCCGGATCTCCTGCAAATCCCGCTCTCCCTCGGCCAGAGTGATGTTCTCCAGCACGCTGTTGAGGTACTCCAGCTCCTTCCCGCCCTTTTCGATCTGGATGGTGAGCATCTCCTCGGCGGTCTTGGCCTTGTTGTAATCCTTATAATATTTGGCGGCGTTCTGCTGGGGGGTGCGGAGGGGGTCCAGCCGGATCTCCGCCTCCCGGCACTCCGGGTCATAGAAGTCCACCGCACGCAGCACGCTCTGTCCCTTGTGCATGGCGTGGAGGTTGGAGGTGATGATGTCCCCCAGCTCCCGCAGCCGCTCCCGGTCCAGGGTGGCCTCCAGCTCCCGTTCCTGGTTGGCCAGCTTGCGCGCCACCCGGTCCCGGGCGCTGGTCACGGATTTGATGAGGTCCTGTCCCCGCTGGCGCACCCGCTCGGCCTGGTCCCGGGTCTCATAGAACATGTCCAGCATCGGAGAGAAGCGCTCCTGCCGGCGGCACTCGGTCTCCGGTCCGTACTGGAGGATGGGCAGGAAGGTAAAGTCCACCGCCCGGCCCTCCCGCACCAGGAGATAGGGCGCAAAGCGCTTTTCCTGCACCTCCGCACGGAATTTCTCCAGCTCTTCCCGCAGCGCGGCGGGGTCATCCCCGACCCGAAAGACCAGCTCCCGGGCGATGAGCGGGGAGATGCCCGTAAAGGCGTCCAGCAGGAGCTTGTCCAGGCTCTTCCCCATGGGGTTTTCCAGGGCGGCCGCCCGCTCCTCCCCGGAGCAGGCCAGCAGGTCCAGCTTGTCCGGCGGAGGGGGCAGGCGGTAGAACATCCCAGGCAATACCTGCCGCTGGTTGGAGGCAAGGTCTCCGTCCACCCGGCGCAGGCAGTCCACGATCCGCCCCTCCCCGTCCAGCAGGATGAGATTGGCCCGGCGGCCCATGCACTCCAGGATCAGCCGCCGCTCCACCCGGTCTCCCAGCTCGTCCAGGACCTCCAGCCGGAAATCCAGCAGGCGCTCCATGGGGGGCTGGACGATCTCCAGGATACGTCCCCCGGTCAGATGCTTGCGCAGGAGCATACAGAACATGGGGGGCGTGCCCGGGTTCTCCCGGCTGACGGTGGTGAACTGGGCCCGGGGCTGGTTGGGGCTGGCCGAGAGGAGGAGCTTTCCGTTCCCACCGCTGCCCCGCACGGCCAGCACCACCTCGTCCCGGCCGGGCTGATATACTTTATCGATGCGTCCACCCACCAGGGCGGCGCGCAGCTCCTCCGCCACGGCGGAGAGGCAGATGGCGTCCAAAGGCATGGGTCACTCCTCCATCATAAGGGTAAAGAGCTCGTTGAGCCGCTCGGTCCGCCCCTGCAAATAGAGCCAGCCAAAGAGGGCCTCCAGTCCGGTGGCGCTCTGGTACTCGGCCCGGCTGGCCTTCTGGGGGACCGAGTGGGGGCTGGTGTTGCGGCCCCGGCGGTAGACGTCCCCCTCCTCCTCGCTGAGCAGGGGGAGGATCCGCTCCACCGCCTGGGCCTGGGCGGGGGCGGCCACATAGCGCACGGCGGCCTTGTGGAGGCCCCGGGCGCTGGCCTTGCCGTGCAGGCACAGCCAAGAGCGCACCATCACCTCAAAGACCGCGTCCCCCAGATGGGCCAGGCCCAGGTTGCTGATCCCGGCGATCTGGTCGCGGGAGGCGTTCAAGTGAAAATAATCCATGGTCCTTCTCCTTTATACCACCTGGAACAGGTAGAATTTCAAATAATTCGTCTCCGGCACATTCCAGAGGATGGGATGGTCGGGAGACTGCTGCCGGGCCTCGATCTGCCGCAGCTGTACGCCCGCATCCATGGCCGCGCTGTGGAGCATCCGCACGAACCGCTCCTCATCCATGAAGTGAGAACAGGAGCAGGTGGCCAGGTAGCCACCCCGGGGGAGCAGCTTCATGGCCCGGTAGTTGATTTCCTTATAGCCCCGCGCGGCGGCGTCGATGGTCTTGCGGCTCTTGGTAAAGGCGGGCGGGTCCAGGATGATGAAGTCATAGGGATGGCCCCCCTTCTCCTCCAGCGCGGGCAGAAGATCGAATACGTTGGCCGCCGTAAAGTCCATGATCCCATCCAGATTGTTGCGCCGGGCGTTCTCCCGGGCCATCTCCACCGCCCGCTCGGACACATCCACGGCGGTCACACAGGTCGCGCCCCCCTTGGCGGCGTTCAGGGCAAAGGAGCCGGTGTGGGTAAAGCAGTCCAGCACCCGCTTGCCACGGGCCAGCCGGGCCACGGCCTTGCGGTTGTACTTCTGATCCAGGAAAAAGCCAGTCTTCTGTCCGTTCTCCACGTCCACGGCGTACTCCACCCCGTTCTCCACAATGGCGGTGCAGGGACTCTCGGGGATGGGAACTCCCTTCAGGGGGAACCACCCCTTGTTCTCCGAAAGTCCCTCATGGGCCCGGATGGCCACGTCATTGCGCTCATAGATCCCCCGGATGGTCTGTCCGTCCTCGGTCAGCACCTTATAGATCAGCGGAAAGATCATCTCCTTGCGCAGCTCCATCCCCAGCGAGAGGGTCTGGGTCACCAGCAGGTCGTGGAACCGGTCCACCGTGAGCCCGGGGAAGGCGTCCGCCTCCCCGAATACAATACGGCAGCAGTCCGCGTCCTCCCCCATGACCGTCTTGCGGTACTCCCAGGCGTAGCGCACCCGGCGCTCCCAGAAGGACTCGTCAAACCGGTCGTTGGCATTGCGGGAGATGAGGCGCACCCGGATCCGGGAGGTCTCGCTGAGAAATCCTGTGCCCAGGTAGCGGCCCTTTCCGCTCACCACATCCACCAGAGCACCGTTCTCACACGCACCCGCAAGGGAGACGACCTCTCCGTCATACACCCAGGGGTGTCCGCCCAGCAGGGCACGCTCTCCCTTCGGCGTGATCGTCACTTTCGCATATCCGCGTTCCTGTTTCATGGTCCCATTCTCCCTTTTCGTATGGCTTGGCGGTATCCCGCATATCATTTCCTATCTCACAGGGGGCGCCTCCGGCGTGTCTGTAATGACTTAGTATACCGCAAAACCGCCGGAAACACAACCGCCCCTGAAAGGAGTATGCAAAGATGGATCTGCGCTATCCCTATACCCTCCCCCCGCTCCCCTACGGCTACCATGAGCTGTGTCCCGCCATCGGGGAAGAGACCCTTTTCTATCACCACGATAAACACCTCCAGGCCTATATCGATCAGCTCAACCGGGTGCTGGAGGACTGTGCGGCCTGCCGGGCCAAATCCCTGGAGGAACTCCTCCGGGACCTGGAGAGCCTGCCCGCACAGGCCCGTATCCCGGTGGGCCGCAGCGCCGGAGGGGTCTACAATCACCTTCTGTATTTCGCCAGTCTCTCTCCCTGCGGAGGCGGAGAGCCCACCGGCCCTCTGGCGGAGGCCATCCAGAGGGATTTCGGCTCTTTTCCCGCCTGGAAACGGCGGATGGGAGAGGCCGCCATCACCCTCTTCGGCTCCGGCTATGCCTGGCTGGTCTCCGACCGGGAGGGCGCGCTGACCGTCCAGGCTCTGCCCAACCAGGACTGCCCCCTCACCCTGGGCCTGCGCCCCCTGCTCTGCCTGGACGTTTGGGAACACGCCTACTATCTGGATGTACGAAACCGCCGGGGAGACTATGTGAACCGCTGGTTCTCCCTTCTTTCCTGGCCCTTGGCCGAGGCCCGCTACGCCGCCCCCTGGTAACGGAAAGCCCCCGGGACCTTTCAATACGGTCCCGGGGGCTTCGGTCAATCCTCCGCAGGGGTGGGCACGATAAAGAGCATATCGTTTCCGCCCTCCTCCTCGGTGAAGGAATCATACATGGTGAAGTTGTAGTAGAACCGCTCGGCGGGGTAGATGCCGTAGCCGTCCTGGTTGTGGTCGGTGGTATCATAGGAATCGGCCACAATGATGACGTCGTCCTGGGTGGTCTCGGTCCCCATAGTGTCATAGCCGATGATGACCTGCCAGTGGCCGCCCCAGTCGTTCCAGGCCACCAGGATGGGCTTGCCCTCGCTCAGCCACTGCTGGAAGGTTTCCAGGGTGACCTCGCTGTGCACATCCTCGTAGTCCAGGCTGGTAATATATTCAAAACCGCCCACGCCGTCCAGAATATCCATGGCCTGCTTCAGGGTCGTACCCGGATACCCCGCCATCTCGCCGGTGAGCTCATGGCGCAGCGCGGCCAGACTCTCCTCGTTCCAGTCGCCCAGCTTGCCGTAGTAGTTCATAGCCATCAGGATGGCGTCCACGCCGCAGCTCCACTCGCTGGTCTGCTGAATGGTCTTGAACTTGGGCAGGATGGTAAGGGTATCCGTGGATTCCATGTTGTAGAAATCCGGATGCTTGAAGTAGGGGGAGTCCTCGTGATCTCCCGCCCGCTCGACGGAGTCGGCTCCGTCCTCGGGAGAGAGGTCCACGGCATGTTCGATCTTCATCTCATTGCTGAAATTCTCTGCGGTCTGGGCCGCAGTCGGTTTGGCATCCGCAAGGGATGGCGTGTCCGCCCCGGAAGTCTGGGCCGCTCCTGCCGTACAGCCGACCAGGGTGGTCAGCATCAGAGTGGAGGCCAGAGCCAGAGTGACAGGTTGTTTCATTTCTCGATCTCCTTTGTTAAGGGCATGTCGCCCCATTCCGATTTCACGCCAGAATCTGGACGCGATGGCTGTTATTATACGGCCTGCACCGTGTCAGTTCAATGCACATTTTTTCCAAATCATGCCGCATTTTTTGCATAATCTTTCTAGTGACAGGCAAGAAACTGCTTCTTGCAACACCAAAATCCCCCCGGCAGAATCAAGTGAAAGCAGAAAAATCCGAGGACATGTGCCTCGGATTTTTCTCTGCATATGATATGAAACTCAAAAATTCCCCATAGCCTGGTCAAAATGGCTCTCGATCTGCTTGGTGAACTCCAGCGCGGAGTTGAAGCCCATCTTTTTGTGGCGGTTGTTCATGGCCGCCACCTCAATGATGACCGCCAGGTTACGGCCCGGCTTGACAGGGACGGTGATGGTGGGCACCTTGACGTCCAAAATGTCCATATAGAGCTCGTCCAGTCCCAGGCGGTCATAGACCGCGTCCTCCCGCCAGGGCTCCAGATTGATGACCATGTCGATCTCGGTCTCTTCCTTAATGGCGATCATGCCGAAGATGCGGCGCACATCCACCACGCCGATGCCCCGCAGCTCGATATAGTGGCGGATCAGCTCAGGGGCGGTGCCCATCAGGCTCTTGTTGTTCACCCGGCGGATCTCCACCGCGTCATCCGCAATCAAACGGTGGCCGCGCTTGACCAGTTCAATGGCGGTCTCGCTCTTGCCCACACCTGAGTCGCCCAGCAGCAGCACGCCCTCGCCGTAGACCTCCACCAGTACACCGTGGCGGGTGATCCGGGGGGCCAGATGGTTGTGCAGGGACGTGACGATGGAGCTGATGAGCACCGATGTGGTCTCACTGCTGCGCAGCACGGTGCGGTTGTATTTCTCCGCCATCTCCATGCACTCGGGGAAGGGCTCCATCCCCCGGGCGATGATGAAAGCCGGGATCTCGCTCTGGAAGAGGGTTTCAAAGCGGATGCTCCGCTCCTCCGAGGTGATGCCGTCCAGATAGGTGCTCTCTACCAGGCCGATCACCTGGATGCGCTGGGCGTCAAAGTAATCAAAAAATCCCGTCAGCTGAAGGCCGGGGCGGTTGATATCCTCGGTGGAAATCGGAAGATCGCGGTACCCCTCCGCACCCCGCAATACCTCCAAATTAAATTCATCAATGAGACTACCTAGTTTGACGCTCAACGGCGTGGACATGGCTGGTCCCTCCCTGCTCGTGTAATGAGTCGCGCGTGTCTTAATATGGGATCAGTATACCACGTCTTCCGGCCCTTTGGCAACTCTCTCACAAGATGAGATCGAGTTTTTTTAAATTCCCTCTTGCATTTTTTCCTCTTTTCTGCTATTATATCGTTCGATGCTTTAAGAAGCGTGATATCTGCAAGCGAGGAGGTTTAAGCGAATGGCTAAATGTGAATTCTGCGACAAGGGCGTTGTGTTCGGCATCCAGGTCTCCCACTCTCACCGCCGCTCCAATCGTCCCTGGAAGCCCAACGTGAAGCGCGTCAAGGCGGTTGTCAATGGTACGTCCAAGCACGTCTATGTGTGCACCAGATGCCTCCGTTCGGGTAAGGTCACCCGCGCTGTGTAATTTGATTACCACAGAAAAGAAGATCATGAGTCTGTACCCTTCCGGTACAGACTCATTTCTTTTTTCCGCACAAAGCGGGCCGGACCACCCTTTTGGGACTGGTCCGGCCCGTTCTGTCTCCCATCATGCCTTGCCCAGGGCGGCGTTTTTCTTCCAGGCGGCCTCCACCGCGTCCAGCACCGCACCGCGGAAGCCGTGCCGCTCCAGCGCCGCCACGCCTTCAATCGTGGAGCCGCCGGGCGAGCACACCGCGTCCTTGAGCGCGCCCGGATGCTCCCCGCTCTCCAGCACCAATGCCGCCGCGCCCAGCATGGTCTGGGCCGCAAACACCTTGGCCTGCTCCCGGGGCAGGCCCGCCAGCACGCCGCCGTCGGCCATGGCCTCCAGGAAAGGATAGACAAAGGCCGGTCCACACCCCGCTACCGCCGAAAACGCGTCCATCAGCCGCTCCTCCAGCCGCTCGACCCGGCCCGACCCGGTCAGGATGGCCTCCACCGCCGCCAGGTGCTCCTCCCCCACGCCGGGCGCGGCACACAGTGCGGTCATCCCCTTTCCGATGGCGCTGGGGGTATTGGGCATGATGCGCAGGATGGGGACCCCTGCCGGGGCCCAGGAGGCCAGCGCCTCCGTGGTAAGGCCGGCGGCCATGGATACCAATACCTGTCCCCGGGTGAGGACAGGGCTGACCTCCTCCAGCAGTTGGCGCACCAGATGGGGCTTGACCCCCAGGAACAGATAGCGGGCGTTCCCCGCCGCCGTCCGGTTATCGGCCGCCACGGAGCATCCGGTCTCATCCGCCAGAGCCTGGGCCTTGGAGCGGGTCCGGTTGGAGAGGATCACCTCTTCCGCCCCCACCGACCGGCAGGCCGCCCGTACCAGCGCGCCGCCCATGTTTCCCGTTCCCAAAAATGCTGCCTGCTTCATCCCGCAAGACCTCTCTTTCTTATTTTGACCAGTTTACCACACCGCCCCCGTTCCGGCAATGGTTTCCAATCTCCATTCCGGCTGAATATATGCTGTGCCAGACGCTAATCCGCTTCTCCGATGCCGCTCTCCATCCGCAGGGCCTCTACCAGCGCCTCCACCTCTGCTTCGGTCACAGGGACCATGGACTCCGGCCGGACATACTGCCACCCAAAATTCTCCTGCCAGTAGTCCAGCAGGACCTGCTCCGGGTCGGACCACGCAGCCCGGTTGTCCCGCTGCTGCCGGGCATAGTACGCCTCCATGGGGGTGCTGTACGCGCCCTTGGGATGGACAATGCGGTTATCGCCCTGCCCGGTGATCCAGCGGTCCACGCACCAGATGCCCCCCTCCCCCTGCCCGGCAGGCTGGGAGAGAACAAAATAGTACTCCATCCCGCCAGGCGGCACCGCCTTGGCCAGCCAATGCTCTCCAGGGAAGGTGCACGCCGCCTGGAAGGACCGCCAGCGGGGGTCCTCCTCCATGGGAATGGTCCCGGCAGATTCCCGCACCGCGTCGGCCAGCCACGCCGCCACGCCCTTCCGGGCCGCCGCGTAGCCCTCCTGATTGGCCGGGTCGAACTGCACGTCGGTGGGAGTCTGGAGAATATAGTACCGTCCCTCTCCACTCACACCCAGATAATCCCAGCCGCCGCTCATCTCCCAGCTGTCGTATTCCCGCTCAAAGTCCGCCCGCTCCAACGAGAGGAGCGAACAGAGGTAACCTCCATAGCCGCTTGTATAGTCCGGGGCATGGTAACAGACCAGAAGTGTGTTCTCGTCCGGGTCCCGCTCCACCACCACGGAGTCGGCCAGTTCCTCCGGCAGCTCTGCCAGATACTCCTCCAGCGTGCGCGTCTCCTCCGTCCGGGCAGTAAAGGTACACACCGCGGCGATGCCCGCCGTCAGGACTGCCGCCGCCAGACCGGCGGCCAGCATGCGGGGCCTGCGGGCGATAAGCTTTACCCGCTCCCAGATGGCGCTGTGCCGCCCGGCCATAGTAGTGGCAGTCTGGAGGAGATCGCCGGGCGCGGCTCCCACCGCCACCAGATCCACCAGGGTGCGGCCGTAGGGGATGCGCTCCTCCTCCCCCAGCCGGGCCACCGTTCCCTCATCACAGGCCAGCTCACAGTCCCGCCGGGAGAGGCACGCCGCCACACAGGGCGAGGGGAGCTCCTCGGCCACATATACCGGCTCCTTTCCCCCGGTATCCAGCCGCCGTGCCCGGCGCAGCTGCGCCCGCAGGCGCAGGTTGACCGCCAGGAACCACACCGCCACAGCCAGGGCGCCCGCCGCCCAGACTACCAGCCAGAACTCCCGACCGGCCGCTGTCCCCGCAGGCGTGACCGGCGCATCCGCTACGGACTCTGGCCCGCTCTGCGGCAGAGCCGGGGCCGTCTCCGGAAACGCAGGATTTTCCGCCGGTGTAGCCGGCCGGCCCAACGTCTCTTCCACGCCCTGCGCGCCGGGCACCACATTCATGATGCTGGCCGGGCTTTCCACCAGCCCAGCCGGCAGCAGCAGGCGCAGCGCCACCAACAGCCAGAGTGCATACATCACCCGGGCGCTCACCCGGCCCCGCAGCAGAACGCGCAGGGCGCATAGCACCAAAATCAGCACCGATGACGTGACCATCCGTTCCAGCATGATCTACCCCTCCTTCTGTTCCTCCAGCAGGGCATAGAGCGCGTCGATCTCCGCCCGGCTCAGCCGCTCCCGCCGCACCAGGCTGCTCACCAGCAGGCCCGCGCTGCCGTGGTATGCCCGCTCCAGCAGGGATTCCGTCTCAGCGGCCGCCGCCGCCGCCCGCTCCACCGCCGGATAGAATGTCTTGGTCCGTCCGCCCTCCGTATGGCGGATCAGTCCCTTTTCTTCCATGCGCCTCACCATGGTGGTCACGGTACTCTTGGCCCAACCCGCCCGCTCATGCAGCGCCCGCACCAGCTCCATCAGGGTGGCCGGGCCCTCCCAGAGCGCCTCCATCACCCGCCATTCGCTTTCACTCAGGCGCAGTCTGTCATCCTGTCCCATATCCTTTCCCCCTTGGTCTACTCTTGTAAACCAAATATATCACTTCGGGCTACAACTGTCAACTACATTTTGGTTACACGCTGTCCTTCTCTCCCATCCTTCCGGGACAGACCGCAGGCCATCCAGTTTTTATTTTACATTTTCCGAGAATTATAGTATAATAGTTGTGCTCTTCTGCCAGAAGAGCACGATCCATGTTCTAATTTGAATGAGTAATAGGAGTGTTGCAACATGAGCCGGATGGTCGGCACCATTTCCAGGGGCATCCGGGCCCCCATTATCCGCAGCGGAGATGATCTCTCCCAGATCGTGCCCGCATCCGTTCTGGAGGCCGCCGCGGAAGACGGTTTTTCCGTCCGTGACCGGGACATCATCGCAATGACGGAGGCCATTGTCGCCCGTGCCCAGGGCAACTACGCCTCGGTGGACCACATTGCCGCCGATGTGCGCGCCAAGCTGGGCGGCGAGACCATCGGCGTCATTTTCCCCATCCTCAGCCGCAACCGCTTTGCCATCTGCCTGCGCGGCATCGCCAAGGGCGCCAAGAAAGTGGTGCTAATGCTGAGCTACCCCTCCGACGAGGTGGGCAACCATCTCATCGACGCGGACTTGGTGGACGAGAAGGGTATCGATCCCTATCAGGACGTGCTCACCCTGGCGCAGTACCGGGAGCTGTTCGGGTACACCACCCATCCCTTCACCGGTGTGGACTATGTGGCCTATTACGCTGACCTCATCCGGGAGAGCGGCGCCGAGGTGGAGATCCTCTTCGCCAACGATCCCCGCGCCATCCTCAAATACACCAAAAATGTCCTGGCCTGTGACATCCACACCCGTAAGCGCACCAAGCGCCTGCTCAAAGCCGCCGGAGCCGAGCGGATCTTTGGTCTGGACGACATCCTGACCGCCCCCGTGGATGGCAGCGGCTATAACGAGAAGTATGGTCTGCTGGGCTCCAACAAGTCCACCGAGGAGACCGTGAAGCTCTTCCCCCGGGAGTGCCAGGACTTGGTGGAGTCCATCCAGAAGACCATGTTGGAGAAGACCGGTAAGCACGTAGAGGTCATGGTCTACGGCGACGGCGCCTTCAAGGACCCCGTAGGAAAGATCTGGGAGCTGGCTGACCCGGTGGTCTCCCCCGCCTATACCGCCGGTCTGGAGGGCACCCCCAACGAGCTCAAGCTCAAGTATCTGGCCGACAACGATTTTGCCGACCTGTCCGGCGAGGCCCTGCTGGACGCCATCAAGGCGGAGATCCAGAAGAAGGACGGCAGCCTGGTGGGCAAGATGGTCTCCGAGGGCACGACTCCCCGCCGTCTCACCGACCTGATCGGTTCCCTGTGCGATCTGACCTCCGGCTCCGGCGACAAAGGCACCCCCATCGTCTATATCCAGGGTTATTTCGACAATTATACCACAGAATAACCGCAGAATAAAAAGGCCCCCGCGGCAAAAGCCGAGGCCCCATAAGGAACTAATATCGTCTTAGTGAAACGGCATAGTCTCTCGGGGCCATGCCGTTTTGCTGTCCATTGTGCCCCGTATCGTTAC
>JAHAEW010000064.1 GCA_018374635.1 Clostridiales bacterium | reverse complement strand
GAAAACACGATTTGACCCTCTTCCGCCGTCTGCGGGACGGCGGAACTCTGCGAGGCTCTTGCAGCATAAATCGAAGAAATATACTTTATTGACAGTCTGTTTGGGGCCGCTCAGAGGTTGTTTTCCGGCCGGGGGACAGAGCTCTGGGCGGCACTGCGGAAGAGGCGCAGGAGCCAGGGCCGGAAGCGCCGGCACAGGAAGGAAAGTCCCAGCAGGACCAGCGCGGTGGGCGGGGCCAGCAGGCCCAGGAGGCTCCATCCGTCCCGGGTCAGGGGCGTGAGCTGGAACCAGGGGGAGAAGAGGAGGACGGCCCCCGCGAAGGCGGCCAGGATGAAGCCCAGCACGAGGCCACGGTAAAGGGTGAGGGGCCGGCACAGCAGCACCAGGACCAGAAATCCGTTCAGGCTGATGAGCAGGGCGCAGACCGTGGAGATCTGCTCCATCGGCAGGGCCATGGCTCCCCCGGCCCAAACGGCGGCAAAGATGGCGCACACATTGGCCAGCCCGCCAGGGAGGGCGTTGACAAAGACGCCCCGTAAAAAGTGGCCCCGGATGCGCTCGTAAGAGGGCTCAAAGGTCAGCAGGAACGAGGGCACGCCGATGAGCAGGCCGCTCACCAGGCTGATCTGGGCCGGGCGGAGCGGATAGAGCAGCGGGAGAAAGAGCAGGATGGCGGAGGCCAGGAAGGAAAAGATGTTCTTGACCAGGAAGAGGGAGGCGGAGCGGGCAATGTTGTTGATGACCCGGCGTCCCTCCCGCACCACCTGGGGCAGGGCGGAGAAGTTGGAATCCAGCAGGACCAGGTGGGAGACCTGCTGGGCCGCGTCGCTGCCGGCCGCCATGGCGATGCTGCAATCGGCGTCCTTGAGGGCCAGCACGTCGTTGACCCCATCCCCCAGCATGGCCACCGCGTGGCCACGGCGCTGGAGGGCGTGGAGCAGCATCTGCTTCTGCTGGGGCGTCACCCGGCCGAAGACGGTGTACTGCTCCGCCAGGGACTCCAGGTCGGCGTCGGGAGGCAGGGTGGAGAGGTCCAGCCAGCGCTCGGCGCCGCTCACCCCGGCCCGTTGGGCGATGTGGGCCACCGAGGCGGCGTGGTCCCCGGAGATGACCTTGACGGTCACCCCCTGCTCCCGGAAATAGGCCAGGGTCTCGGCGGCGTCCGGACGGAGCTGGTCCGAGAGGAAGAGGACGGCCAGCGGCTCCGGCCGTGCGGTGAGCCGGTCTCCCTCCAGGATACCCCGGCCCCGGGCCAGCAGGAGCAGGCGCTGCCCGGCGGCGGCCGCCTCCTCCAGGCCGGGGGCGCACCGGGTCCAGTCCGTGCCCAGCAGGCCCTCCGGGGCGCCCAGCAGATAGCTCTCTCCATCCGGGAGGATCAGGGCGCTCCACTTGCGCTCGGAGGAGAAAAAGACCTCGCGCACGGGGGTCCAGGGGACCTCAGGCGGGGCAAAGCGGGCCTTGAGGGCCTGTGCCGTGGCGTTGTCGCTGGCCGAGGTGTGGACGAAGGCCCCCACCAGCGCCTCGGCCCGGCCGGCCGGGATGGACAGGGGAAGGAGCCGGGATACCTCCATCTTTCCCTGGGTCAGGGTCCCCGTCTTGTCCAGGCAGAGGACGTCCACACGGGCCAGGTGCTCGATGCAGGAGAGCTCGTGGACCAGGGTGCGGCGGCGGGCCAGATTGGCCACGCTCACCGCCAGGGCTACGCTGACCAGGAGGTAGAGCCCCTCGGGGATCATCCCCACCATGGCGGCCACGGTGGAGCTGACCGCGTAGGGGAGGGAGGTGTGGAGCAGCACATACTGCTTGTAGAAGAGCACGGTGCCCAGGGGGACGATGGCCACCCCGATGAAGCGGAGCAGGCGGTCCAGGGAGCGCATCATCTCCGAGCGGCTGGTGCGGCGGCCCTTGGCGGCCCGGGCGATCCCGGCGGCATAGGAGTCGCCGCCCACCTTCTCCAGCCGGGCGGCGCACCGGCCCGAGGCCAGAAAGCTGCCCGAGAGGAGGGGATCGCCGGGACGCTTGAGAACGGGGTCGGACTCGCCGGTGAGGAGAGACTCGTTGACCTCGGCGCAGCCCTCCTTCAAAACGGCGTCGGTGCAGATCTGGTCTCCGGCGGAGAGCAGGATGATGTCGTCCAGCACCAGCTCCTCCGTGGGGAGGGTGCGGCGCTCTCCGTCCCGCACCACAGTGGCGGTAGGGGCGGAGAGCAGGGCGATGCGGTCCAGGGTGCGCTTGACCCGCAGCTCCTGCACGATGCCGATGAGGACGTTGCACACCACAATGCCCAGAAAGAGCATGTCCCGGTAGGCCCCCACCGCGAAGAGGCACAGGGCCAGGGCCACAAAGAGTGCGTTGAAAAAGGTGCACAGGTTGTCCCGGATGATCTGGCTGACCCGTTTGGGCAGCTGATTGGGGTCCCGGTTGGACCATCCGGCGGCGGCGCGCACAGTGGCCTCCCGGGTGGTGAGGCCCTGGGAAGGGTCGGGGTCCAGCCGGGGGACCGGCGTGCGCTGAGGCGCTTTGGCGCGGGGCTTCATAGGCATCGTCCTCTCGTTAGGATCTTTTGCTAAGGAAAGTGTACCAGCTTTGTATGAAGAGTCAATGAGTCTTTTCTTACGATTTTTTAAAAAAGCGGGCAAAAACCGCAAAAGATGCAAAAAATCCCCCCTGCCCGCAGGCAGGGGGGAAAACATTTGCGGATGCGGAGGGAAATTACTCCTCCAGACGCTCCAGATCCTTCAGGTAGTCGGTCTCACAGCAGAACTGCTTTTCGGCCTTCTTGGCATACTTCTTCACGGCGGCGGCCGACTTGTCGATGGGCTGCATGGAGCCCGCGCCCGCCACACAGCCGCCGGGGCAGGCCATACCCTCCAGCAGGTAGCCGTTGTACTTACCGGCCTTGGCCATGACCATCATCTTGCGGCAGTCCTCCAGACCCTGGGCGCTGGCCACCTTGATCTCGCCGTGCTCGGGGTACATCTTCTTGATGCAGTTGACCACGGCCTGGGCCACGCCGCCGCTGACGGCAAAGTTGCGGCCGTCGGCGCTGGACTCGGAGAGGAACTCCTCCTCCTCGATGTTCTGGATGTCGATGTTCCGGGCGTTGAAGAGGCCCATCATCTCCTCAAAGGTAAGGACGAAGTCGATGTCGCTGCGGATGCTCTTGCGCATGGCCTCCAGCTTCTTGGCGGCGCAGGGACCGATGAAGGCCACCTGGGCGTTGGGGTGCTTCATCTTGATGAGCCGGCCGGTGAGCACCATGGGCGTGAGGGCCATGGAGACACAGTGGGCCAGCTCCGGGAACTGCTTCTTGGCCATGACCGACCAGGCGGGGCAGCAGGAGGTGGCCATGAAGGGGAGGTTCTCGGGCACGTTCTTGATGAAGTCCTCGGCCTCCTCGGCGGCGCACAGGTCGGCGCCCACGGCCACCTCGATGACGTCGGTAAAGCCCAGCTGCTTCATGGCGGCCCGGAGCTTCTCGGGGGTGACGTTGGGGCCGAACTGGTCCACAAAGGCGGGGGCCACGGCGGCGTAGACATGGGAGCCGCCCTTCATGGCGGTGATGAGCTGGAAGATCTGGCTCTTGTCGGCGATGGCGCCGAAGGGACAGTTGACCAGGCACATCCCGCAGGAGACGCATTTATTATAGTCGATCTCGGCCCGGCCGTACTCGTCGGAGCCGATGGCCTTCACGCCGCAGGCGGAGGCACAGGGGCGCTCCTGCTTGATGATGGCGTTGTAGGGGCAGGCGTCCACGCAGCGGCCGCACTTGATGCACTTGTCCTGGTCCACCACCGACTTGCCGCCCACGATGTGGATGGCGTCCTTGGGGCAGACCAGAGTGCAGGGGTGGGCCAGGCAGCCCTGGCACCCCTCTGTGGAGATGACCCGCTTTTCCGGGCAGGCGTGGCAGGCGAATTTGATGATGTTGATAAGAGGGGGCTCATAGTAGGTCTCGGGCCGGGTGCTGTCCTCAATGCCCTTGGAGATGGGGGCCGACTCCGCCGCGGAGCGCACGGGCAGTCCCATGGCCAGACGCAGCCGCTCGCCCACGATGGCCCGCTCCAGGAAGATGCTCTCCCGGTACTGGGCCTGCTCGCCGGGGAGGATCTCGTAGGGGAGCTCTTCCAGCTTCCGGGCATAGTCTCCGCCCTCATAGGCCATGCGGGCGATCTCGGTAAAAATACTGCGACGGATGTCGGTAATGGAGGTGTAAATTCCACGCATATCCAAAAAGTCCACCTTTCACTGCTTGCCTTGCAGCTGTCTCAATTCAAGTTCAGATTTAAGTATAGCCGGAAACCGGTGGATTGGCAACGGAGACTGAACAGTTTTGCAGAAATTTACAACATATAAACAAGAAAAAGAAAAAATAGATGGCAAAAAAGACGGAAATGAGAAGAATCAAAGGACAAAAGCGGTTTTGGGAATGAACGGGCCGGTTCAAGTAAACGAACCGGTCAGGGAAAAGGATACCCGGCGGTCGGGATCGGTCATGCGAACCGCCAGCGCGGCGGTTTCCGCCCGGGTAATGGAGCGGTTGGGGCGGAAGGAGCCGCTGGCGTCCGACCCGGCAAAAATACCGGCCCGGTAGAGCTGATAGACCGCGGGGCCGTGGAGGTCGCTCTCGGCCAGATCGGGAATGCGCTCCACCGTGTTGATGGGGGGCAGGGCGCTGCCGGGCAGGGAGCGGGCCAGGAAGGTAGCGAATTCCGCCCGGGTGAGGGGGGCGCTCAGCTCCGCGGCGGAGAGGTCCCGGGTCAGGATACCCTGGGCGCGGGCATAGCGCACATAGGGCTGATACCAGGGAGAGCCCGCGGAGATGGTCTCCCGGCCGTTGGCGTGGAGGTCGTGGATGCGGCTGGCCAGGGCGACGCCCTCTGCCCGGGTAAGGGTGCGCAGAGGGGAGAAGGAGGCGCCGCCCGTCCCCTTCATGAGTCCCGCCTCATAGGCCGCATACACGTCCTCATAGTACCAGCTGTCCGGCGCCAGGTCGGTAAAGGGGTGGGAGGAGTTTTCCAGCAGGGTGCGGGTAATGGCGGCCAGGAGGCTTTTGACGGGATCGGATGTATCCTGGGTGATCTCCCAGATCATCACGCCCCCCAGCTCGTCCCGGGCATACCGGGTCTTGGCCTGGATGGTGGACAGGCCGTTGTACCAGACCGGACGGCCCCGGTAGCTCACGGTGTCGCTCAGGTGGGCGTTGGGGACGGCGGAGAGGATGTCCCGGTAGGCGGTCCCTCCGGGGCGGACATAGAAGGGAACCCCCAGGACCACTTTTTCCGCGGGTACGCCCCGGGTCTTGTGCCAGTAGTCCCCGGAATAGCGGGCGAACTGGTAGGTGGAGTGGCGGGCGCCTTCCTCCCCGTCATAGGCCATGACATTGATCCAGTCCACGGCCTGGAGGACCGCGTCGGTGTGGGCGGCCGAGTCGGCGTATACCGCGCCCTCCGGGGAGACGCCGCAGAGCACAGCGCTGGTGAGGAGCTTCCCCTTGGCGTGGAGGCGCTGGGCCAGGTCCAGCATGAGGGCCTCATACTGCCGGTATGTACCATCGCTGAGGCGGGGGTGCTCCCAGTCCATGTCCACGCCGTCAAAGCCGTACTGGTCGCACATGGTGAGGATGGCGTCGGCAAAGGCCTTCCGCTTGGCCTCGGTGGCGGTGGCGGCGGCAAAAGTGGGTTCCAGGACCACGCCGTTGTAGCTCCAGCCGCCCACCGCCAGGAGGACCTTGACCCCCTTCTGATGGGCGGTCTGGATGAGCTGCCGGGCCGCCTGGGCGTTTTCCAGCGGGCGCAGGCCGCCCTCGGCGGTGGGGATGGCAAAGGCGTAATTGAGATGGGTCACCTGGCCGTAGGGGAGCTGGGAGAAGTAGCCGCTGCGCCAATATGGGACATAGCCCACCACTTTCTGCCCGGATGAGGAGCCGCCGGCGGCCTCCAGACCGGGGGAGACCAGGGAGAACGCGGTGAACAGGGCGAGCAGCAGCGCCAGAAACGAGAGGGCGCATGTTGTTCGTCGGTGCATGATCGGATTCCTGCCTTTCTCAAAATTGCGTGTGGAAAACAACACAGACAGCATGATACCATGGGCCGGGGATAAGATACATTAGGAGAATGCAGGAAAAAAGGGTCCGCCGGGGGCAGCAATCTGTCCCGGCGGACCCTTTGCGGAGGGTGGAAGTTCAGTTGTCGTCGCTCCACAGGACCACGGTCCCAGCTGCGCGGGAGCGGTTGAGGTCAATGAGCCGCTGGTTGGAGGAGCCGCGGAAACGCAGGGTGATGTCCTTTTTTTCCTCGACAAATTCCCCGTCCACCAGTACGTCGATGAGGGAGAGCATCTCGTCGGTGACTTCGCACCGGGCCCGGCTCTCGCCCAGAAGCTCGGTATCATAGACGTATCCGGAGAAGGCCCAGATGTCCTTGTCCGGGAAACGCGCCTTGACCCGGTGCAGGAAGGGGAGGAGGGCGCGCTGGTTGTCCGGCTCAAAGGGCTCCCCGCCCAGAAGGGTGAGTCCGCTCACATAGGAGGGGGAGAGCGCCTCCAGGATGGCGTCCTCCACAGGGGGGGTGAAGGGCTGGCCCCAGTGGAAGTCCTGGGCCTCCTCATTGAAGCAGCCCTTGCAGTGGTGGGTGCAGCCGGAGACAAAGAGGGAGACCCGCACGCCGATGCCGTTGGCGATGTCACGCCGTTTGATGGCGGCGTAGTTCATAGCGATCCGTCCTTTCCGGAGCCTTACAGGTGGAGCACCCGCTCCTTGATCTCCTGGGTGCGGCCCTGATTCCAGTACTGGGTGCCGATGTAGCCGCAGGTGCGGCGGGCCACGTTCATCTTGTCCTGGTTGCGGTTGTGGCAGTGGGGGCACTCCCACACCAGCTTGCCGTCCTCATCGGTGGCGATGCGGATCTCGCCGTCATAGCCGCAGACCTGGCAGTAGTCGCTCTTGGTGTTGAGCTCGGCATACATGATGTTGTCGTAGATGAACTGCATGAGCTGGAGCACGGCCTCCAGGTTGTTCTGCATGTTGGGCACTTCCACATAGCTGATGGCGCCGCCGGGGGAGAGGGTCTGGAACTGGGCCTCAAAGGAGAGCTTCTGGAAGGCGTCGATCTCCTCGGTGACGTGGACGTGGTAGCTGTTGGTGATATAGGCCTTGTCGGTCACGCCGGGGATGATCCCGAAACGCTTCTGGAGGCACTTGGCAAAGCGGTAAGTGGTGGACTCCATGGGGGTGCCGTAGAGGGAGAAGTCCATGTGCTCCTTGGCCTTCCAGCGGGCGGTGGCCTGATTCATATGCTCCATGACCGCCAGGGCGAAGGGCGTGGCCTCGGGGTCGGTGTGGGACTTGCCGGTCATGTACTTGACGCACTCATAGAGGCCGGCGTAGCCCAGGGAGATGGTGGAGTAGCCGTTGTAGAGGAGCTTGTCGATGGGCTCCCCCTTCTTCAGGCGGGCGATGGCGCCGTACTGCCACAGGATGGGGGCGGCGTCCGAGAGGGTGCCCTTGAGGCGGTTATGGCGGCACATGAGGGCCCGGTAGCACAGGTCCAGGCGCTCGTCAAAGACGTTCCAGAAGGCGTCCATGTCCCCGCCGGAGGAGAGGGCCACGTCCACCAGGTTGATGGTGACCACGCCTTGGTTAAAGCGGCCGTAGTACTTGGGCTTGCCGGTCTCGGGGTCCACATAGGGGGTGAGGAAGGAGCGGCAGCCCATGCAGGTGTAGCAGTGGCCTTCGCCGTTCTGGTCCACCTTGTTCTGGAGCATGATCTTCTCCGAGATATAGTCGGGCACCAGGCGCTTGGCGGTGCACTTGGCGGCCAGCTTGGTCAGGTAGTAGTAGGGGGTGCCGGGACGGACGTTGTCCTCCTCCAGCACATAGATGAGCTTGGGGAAGGCGGGGGTGACCCAGACGCCCACCTCATTCTTCACGCCCTGGTAGCGCTGGTTGAGGGTCTCCTCCACGATGAGGGCCAGGTCCTTTTTCTCCTGCTCGCTCTTGGCCTCGCCCAGGTACATGAACACGGTGATGAAAGGGGCCTGCCCGTTGGTGGTCATCAGGGTGACCACCTGGTACTGGATGGTCTGCACGCCCCGGCGGATCTCCTCCCGCAGGCGCTTCTCCACGATCTTGTGGACCACCTCGGGGTCGGTGGAACCGCCGCAGATGGCCAGGTCGGCCAGCACCTCGGCCAGGATCTTCTTGCGGGAGACGTCCACAAAGGGGGCCAGGTGGGCCAGGGAGATGGACTGTCCGCCGTACTGGTTGGAGGCCACCTGGGCAATGATCTGGGTGGCGATGTTGCAGGCGGTGGAAAAACTGTGGGGCTTCTCGATCATGGTGCCGGTAATGACGGTGCCGTTCTGGAGCATGTCCTCCAGGTTGACCAGATCGCAGTTGTGCATGTGCTGGGCATAGTAGTCCATGTCGTGGAAGTGGATGATGCCGGCCTCATGGGCCTCCACGATCTCCTGGGGGAGAAGGTGGCGCTTGGTGATATCCTTAGATACCTCGCCGGCCATGTAGTCCCGCTGGACCGAGTTGACGGTGGGGTTCTTGTTGGAGTTCTCCTGCTTGGCTTCCTCGTTGTTGCACTCAATGAGCGAGAGGATCTGATCGTCGGTGGTGTTTACAGACCGGCGGAGATTGTGGTCATAGCGGTAGCGGATGTAGTGCTTGGCCGTCTCATAAGCGCCGGCCCTCATGAGCTCGGTCTCCACCATCTCCTGGACCTCTTCCACAGAGGGAGCCCGCCCCATCCGGAGGCAGTCGGACTCGATTTTTTGCGCAATGGCCTCGATCTGCGCCTCGGTGAGCTCCGGAACGGTAGAGGCGGCCCGGCTGGCCTTGGTGACGGCAGCGGCGATCTTTTCCCGGTCAAACAGGGCCTCGGCGCCGCTTCGCTTCATGATCTTCATATTTGCGCTCGCTCCTCTTACGTATCTATTTGGACCGCCCGCCGCCGGCCCGGCGGCCTGTGCGGCCCATGAAAAGAGGCAATCTCCCACACACAAGATCTTGGGGGGAGAATGCCCGCAAACTGAAAAACTGTGTACATTATATAGTGCCTGATTTGAAAAAGCAACCCATATTTAGCGTTAGAAAGGAATGGGAGGATGAGACGCGGTCAATTTGCATGAAGCGAGAAAAACCATGCCGCAGGAAGGGGTTGCGGTCTTATGACCAGGGAAATGACCCGTCGGGGTGCGGGAAAAGGCACAGGCCCATGGATGGAAAAACAGCAAATCGACGGAAGTGAAAAAGAGGGTTGACATACGCCGGAAAAGCGGGAGAGTAGACATAATTGTATATAATGTGTCAAGTATTCCCGGAAATTTTAGGAGAAAGCGAAAAAGGGCGGTTGACGCAGCGCGGCGCAGGTGTTACTATATCAGGTGTAAAATTCGCATATATAAAAACGATTCGTATATCAGAATTTTGTGAGAGATAGACGGATAGCAGAGAGGAGAATATATGATGCATCGCAGTGAAAAGATTCTGCGCGGGATCGACAATCAGTATTACAGAGCGACTTACAAGTCCATGGGCTTTACGACGGAAGATCTGAAGCGGCCCATCATCGGCATCGCCAACGCCTGGAGCGAGTGCGTGCCCGGACACTTCAATCTCCGGCAGGTGGCCCAGCGGGTCAAGGACGGTATTTACCGGGCCGGCGGCACGCCGGTGGAGTTCGGCGTGATCGGCGGCTGTGACGGCATGGCCCAGGGACACGACGGCATGCACTATATCCTGCCCTCCCGTGAGATCATCGCCAACTCGGTGGAGTCCATGGCCCAGATCAACCTCTTTGACGCCATCGTGCTGCTGGGCTCCTGCGACAAGATCGTGCCCGGCCTGCTGATGGCGGCCGCCCGTCTGGACATCCCCTGCATCCTGCTGCCCGGCGGACCCATGGAGGGCGGCATCGTGTTCGACGGCCGCCAGTCCGACCAGACTTCCAGTGCCGAGGCCTACGGCATGCTCTCGGCCAACAAGATCACCGAGGAGGAGTATAAGGTGCTGGAGGAGTGCTCCTGTCCCACCTGCGGCTCCTGCTCCTACCTGGGCACCGCCAACACCATGTGCTCTCTCTCCGAGGCCCTGGGCATGACCCTGCCCGACGGCGGCATCGTCCCCGCCTCCTCGGCCGCCCGTCTGGCTGTGGCGGAGGAGACCGGCATCAAGATCATGGAGCTGCTGGAGAAGGGGATCACCGCCCGGAAGATCATCACCAACGAGAGCGTGCGCAACGCCATCAAGGTCTGTCTGGCCATGAGCGGCTCCACCAACGCGGTGATGCACCTGACTGCCATCGCCCACGAGGCCGAGCTGGACATCGATGTGCTGGAGGAGTTCGGCGCCCTGTCCAAAACCACGCCCCAGGTGGCCAAGATCAACCCCGCCTCCAAGTACAACATGGTGGACTTCTACCGGGCCGGCGGCGTGGTGCGCCTGATGAGCGAGATGTCCTCCATCCTGGATACCGACCAGATGACGGTCAGCGGAAAGACCGTGGCCGAGAACATCGCCGGCCACCGCTACCTCTACCCGGTGGACCGCCGGGTCATCCGCACCCTGGACGATCCCTTCGGCTATACCGGCGGCGTGGCCGTGCTGCGGGGCAATCTGGCCCCCGACACCGGCATCACCAAGCCGGGCGCCTTTGACAAGAGCTTGCACCACTTTGTGGGCGAGGCCATCTGCTTTGACTCCGAGGAGGAGGCCGAGGAGGCCATCATCGCCGGCAAGGTGCGGGATGGCCACGTGGTGGTCATCCGCTACGAGGGCCCCAAGGGCGGCCCCGGCATGCGCGAGATGTTCAAGGCCATGAAGTACCTCTATGGCCGCGGCCTGGCGCTGACCACCGCGCTGATCACCGACGGCCGGTTCTCGGGCACCAACAACGGCTGCTTCGTGGGGCACATCTCTCCCGAGGCGGCCGAGGGCGGCCCCATCGCCATCGTGCAGGACGGTGACAAGATCGAGATCGACGTGGACAACAGCAGCCTGAACCTGCTGGTCAGCGAGGAGGAGATCGCCGAGCGCCTCAAGCGCTGGAAGCGTCCCGAACCCAAGTTCAAGAAGGGCTACCTGGGCCTGTACTGCAAGCTGGCGGCCTCCGGCGCAAAGGGCGCCATCATGGATTACAGCCTGCTGTAAGACAAACCATACCGCGATACGCAAGAGAGGGCCGGAATGCAATCTGCATTCCGGCCCTCAGTCTGTCAATGAAGTGTATTTTTGTGGTGCCTGCTGTGAGAGCCTCGCAGAGTTCCGCCGTCCGCAGACGGTGGAAGGGAATAAAATCGTTTTTTCCGGCGGCGTGTACGTCGGAAAAAACACTTCTCAGGCCGCAAGTGTGTGGCCTTCGGGCCATGCGCGCAGCGGCCTGCATCCCCTCGAAAAAATGCCTGCATTTTTGAGAAGCGTGTCGAAGTTTTTCGACACGCTGAGAGGGCCGGAATGCAATCTGCATTCCGGCCCTTTTTACACCAGACATCAGGGAATGTGGATATTGACGCCGTTGACCTCCACACCCTCGTCGGCGCGGATAAGGATGTACTTAACGCCGTTGATGACCCGGGTCTCCACCAGATCGCCCCGCTCCGGGTTCACCCGGATGGTCACATTGGGGGTGCGCACCTCAAAGCGCTTGGGGTCCACCAGGTTCTGGGGGGGCAGCTGGGTGTCCGAGCCGAAATGGGTGTCGAACTTGGTGTCGAAGAGGGCCATCTGGGACTCATTGACGCCGCAGGAGCCGAGGACCTGCTTGACCATGTCCTTGGTCATGACCAGAGGCTCCTCCTCCTTGTTGAGCTTGTGGGCCTCGATGAGGTCCCGGATCTGCTCGTGGACGGCCTGGACCGCCTCAAAGCTGCAATCGTCCTCCAGGGTCTCCTCCAGAATGCTCTGGAAGGCCTCCTTCTGCTCATCAGCGGGCATGGGAAGGGTGCGGGAGAACACGGCCTCCACGAACGAGGCGCGGTTCTCTGCGCTGTTGCGGGTGTAGTAGAGGGTGTTATAGAGGTTGGTGCTCCGGTCGTCAAAGGAGGGGAAGATAAAACCCAGCTCCGGGGCGGAGACCAGCCAGTCGGAGGTGCGGTTGCGGAAGGCGTTCTCCGCCACATAGTAGCTCAGGGCGGGCTTGGTCAGTTTGATGGGGCAGACGCTGCACAGAATGTAGGAAAAGACCTCGGAGGAGGCGTCGGCCTGGGTGTCCCCGTCCTTGGAGCGGTAGGGGACGTCGTAGGTGTCGTGGGCCAGCAGGATCAGATAGTTTCCCTCCAGCGCGGCGGACTGGATGACCTTCTGGAAGAAGGCGTCCACCGCCTCCTCGTCGTTCAGGGAGGAGTTGCGCAGGGCCATGAGCAGGCGGTGCTCCTCGCTGCTGACCACCTGCTGGGTGTCAAAGGCCAGGTCGATCAGATTTTTTCCCAGGCTTCCGCTGAGGGTGCGTTTGAGAATGGAGAGAAAGGTATCGGTCTCCTCCTCGGACATCATGGCGAGAGACTGGTCGAAGCGGGCGACAATCTCCTGGTTTTCATTGACATAGCAGCCGCGGATATGGGTGATATTGCTCTTGTCCTTGCGGAAGCGGCGGCGGATTTCAGCGACTTCTTTTTCGTTCATAGGGAACCTTCCTTCTATCTATCATTGGTAAATGGAATGCGGCGGAAAAGGTAAGAGGACCGTGTCATAGAACATGAAACAGCCCCACCCCGTGGCGGAAGGGGGGCGGTAGGGCCGGCTGATACGGCGGTTTCTCATGCGCAGATGGAATGCTTCAGACCTTCGCGACTCCGGACCGGCCCGGGGCATCCCGGATCGGTCCCACTATTTTACCATATGGGAGCGGGCTTTTGCATCATCAAATTTTACACGGCGCCCATCTGGGAGAGGAACCGCCTCACGGCGCTTCCAGCAGGCGGGGCAGCACCAGGAGAAAGCGGCTTCCCCGGTCCTGGACCGCCTCCGCCCGCACGCTGCCGCCGTGAAGCTCCGCAATGGCCCGTACCAGGGAGAGGCCCAGACCGGCCCCGCCCAGCTGCCGGGAGCGGGACTTGTCCACCCGGAAAAAGGGCTCAAAGATCTGTTCCCGAAATTCCGGTGGGATTCCCACGCCCTCATCACAGACCTCCACCCGGGCGCATGTGCCCGCACACATGGTCCGGACGGTCATGGTCCCGCCGGGGCGGTTGTATTTGACGGCGTTTTCCATGAGATTGAAGAGGGCGCGCTCCAGCAGGACGGCGTTTCCCGATACAGTCACAGGCCCGGTCTCCAGCCGGATGGCGATGTTCTGCGCCCGGGCCGCCTCCTCCAGGGTCCCGGCCGCCCGGGCGAGCAGCCGGGAGAGGTCCACGCGCTCGCTGCACTCCAGATCGTCCGGGTTGGCGAGGGACAGAAGGTCGCTCACCAGAGTGGAGAGCCGCTCGGTCTGCTCCTCCAGGACATCCAGGAGCGCGGCCGTCTCCGGCGTGCCGCAAAGCCCCTTCTTCCGAAAGAGGGACATGCGGGTCTTGAGTACGGCCAGGGGCGTGCGCAGCTCATGGGCGGCGCACTGGGCAAACTGCTTTTGCTGCTGAAAGGCCCGGCTGAGGTTTTGGGACATCTGGTTGAAGGAGACCGTCAGCCCGGCCACCTCGTCCGCGCTGGCGGGGACGGGAAGGGGGGCGTCCAGATCGGAGACGGTCCGGCCGCGGATCTGTTCATCCAGCCGGTGCAGGGGGGCGAGCGCCTTCCCCGTGAGCCAGTAGACCATCAGACAGCCGCTCACCACGATGACGGCCATGGCGGCCACGCTCTGCATCCGGAAAGTCTCCCGGGCGGGGAGGTTGACCTCCGCCATGGGGGCCGGAGCGGGCGTGCCTGTGTCACACGCGCCGATCGTCCGGGACGGCTGGAGGGGGATGGCCTCAATGGCGTCGGCCATCTCATAGGCGGAGTAAGTATGGCTGACGGTCAGCAGCAGGCAGCACACGGCCAGCAGCACGCCGCAGACCAGCGTCACCCGCAGACGCAGAGAGATGCTCCGCTTCAAGGCCTCACCTCCAGGCGGTATCCCTGCCCGATCTTGGTCACGATGGGGTCATATCCCAGGGCAGTGCGCAGTTTTTTCCGCAGGGAAGAGATGTGCATCCGCACTGCGTGGCTGAAAGGGTTGGATTCTGCCTCCCAGATGTGCTCCAGCAGCTCCTCCTGGCTGACGGCCTGTCCAGCCCGGAGCATCAGATACTCCAGGATTCCGAACTCCTTTCGGGTCAGGGAGAGGGGAAGGCCCTGCGCGGAGATATCCCGTTTTTGGGTGTCCAGCATGAGGGCTCCCACAACGAGCGCCGTATCCCGGGGGGCAAAATCCCGGCGCAGAAGGGCGCGCACCCGCGCCTCCAGCTCCTCCAGGGAAAAGGGCTTGGTGAGATAATCGTCCGCCCCCCAGGTCCAGCCCGCCCACCCGGTCGGCCAGGCTGCTCCTTGCGGACAGGATGAGCACCCGCAGCTCGGGCTTCCCGCCGCGGACCGCCCGCAGGATATCCAGCCCGTCCATGCCGGGCAGGTTCAGATCCAAAATCACCAGATCGTAGGACTCCACCAGAATGTGCTCCCAGGCCTCCAGCCCGTCATAGCAGCGCTCCACGGTGTAGCGCTCCAGTTCCAGGTCCTCGGCGATGTCCTCGCACAGCTGGCGCTCGTCCTCTACCACTAAAATCTTCATCGCAAAACTCCCGCTGTTTTTCTCTCATGATAGCACAGTCGCAGTCAAGTCCATGTCAAGTTCTTGACACGGATTTGACACGCTCTATGATATCATGTTCCGTGTCAAATGAAAACACAGGAGGAATCCACATGAAACAAAGCGCGATTCTGGCCGGTGCGCCGGCGCTGTGCCTGACCCTCTCCGCCTGCGGGAGCAAGGCCCCCAGTCCGGAGGAAGTGGAGGCGGCCATCCGCGACGGCTCCGTGACCGTAGAGGACGCCCTGGACAAGGGCTGGATCACCCAGGAGTGGGCGGACCGCTACCAGGAGGAGCGTACAGTCCCCGCGGCGGACAAAATGGCCTTCAACAAGGTGGGGGCGTTTGAGACGGAGACCCTGACCGGAGAGACCTTCACCGGGGAGGAGCTTCCGGACGCCGCCTTTCTGGCCTTTCTCGATCCGGAGGACCCCGGAGCCGCTGATTTCTACGCTGGACTGGTGGACGCGGCGGAGGATGTCCGCGCCGCGGGGGCGGACATCGTGGTGTGCAGCAAGGGGGATATGGACGCCGGCCTGTTCCAGGACGCGCCCTTCCCGGTCGTGGCCTACAATGAGTCCATGCGGACGGCGCTGGCCCAGAATGACGAGATGGCCTCGGAGATCCCCTGTGTGGGCGTGTGGTATGTGAATGGGTCCCTGATCTCCGCCTGGAGCTCCCAGGTTGAGGCGGAGGATCTGGCGGCCTCCGCACCCGGCTTTGCCGCCATGGCCCAGGAGGACGAGACCTCCGGGGAGGATGGGATGGCCGCCGTTGCGATGGGATGAGAGGAGCGGGACGATGAAGAAGATCCCGGTCTGCCTTCTGCTGGCCGCGGGTATCCTGATCGCCGCGGGCATCCTGCGCGGGGAAACGGCCACCGTTTGGAACAAGGGCATCAATCTGTGTCTGGAGTGTGTGGGCATTGGCTAAAAAACCGAAATCAAGCGGACGGTGGAAGATCCAGGCGGCGGCAGCCCTGGCCACCAACCCCTTTCTGCTCCATTTTTTCAGCGGGAAATTATACCGGGGGCGGCTGAAAAGCATCTGTGTGCCCGGACTCAACTGCTACTCCTGTCCGGCGGCGGCGGGTTCCTGCCCCATCGGATCGCTGCAGGCGGTCATCGGCGCGCCGAAATACCAGGTCTCCTACTATATTCTGGGGATCCTGCTCTTCTTCGGCGTTCTGCTGGGGCGGGCGGTGTGCGGGTTTCTGTGTCCGTTCGGGTGGTTCCAGGAACTGCTCCATAAGATCCCCACAAAAAAGTTTACGACCTGGCGGCTGCACTGGCTGACCTACCTGAAATACGGCATCCTGGTCCTCTTTGTGATCGTGCTGCCCATGACGGTGGTCAATGAGGTGGGACTGGCCGACCCGTTTTTCTGTAAGTACATCTGCCCCGCCGGAATTCTGGAGGGGGGCATTCCGCTGGCGCTGGCCAATGAGAGCATCCGGGCCAGCCTGGGGGCGCTGTTCACCTGGAAGAGCTGCGTCCTGCTGGGGATCGTCCTGCTGGCCGTCTTTTTCTACCGGCCCTTCTGCAAGTGGATCTGCCCTCTCGGGGCCTTTTACGGCCTGTTTCACAAGGTCTCCCTCTACCGCCTGTCGGTGGATGGGGAGAAGTGTACCGCCTGCGGCGTGTGCAGCGGCGTATGCGGCATGGATGTGGATGTGTTCCGCCATCCCAACCACGCAGAATGCATTCGGTGCGGGGACTGCATCCGGGCCTGCCCCCACCAGGCCATTCAAAGACAGGCCCCCTGGATCATGAAAGAGAAAAGGAGCGCAAATCATGCGTAAAAAGATCTGTACCCTTCTGACCACAGCCCTGGTTCTGGGACTGAGCGCCTGTTCTTCTTCCGACGAACTGGTCTCCAAGATGCCGTTCCCACCTTCACCGAGGTGGACACCGAGGGGAATGAGGTGACGAACGACATCTTTTCCGAGTACGACGCAACGATCCTCAACTTCTGGAACAACGGCTGCGGAACCTGCATCGAGGAAATGCCGGAGCTGGAGGAGTATTTCCAGGATTTTCAGGAGAAGAATATCAATCTCATGGGCGTAGCGTCCGATTCCGGCGAGAGTGAGGAACAGCTGGAAACCGCCCGGGAGATCCTGGAGGGAAAAGGGGTCACCTACACCAACCTCTCCCCGGACCCCGACCAGGCGCTCTATACGGATTTCATCTCCCAGCTGGCGGGATACCCCACCACATATGTGATCGACAGCGAGGGAAATATCATAGGTGCGCCCATCATTGGAAACGTAAAAGCCCAGGAGGACACCCTGAACGCCCGCCTGGAGCAGGCCATGGACTGCTGAACGCCCACGGACGGGCCGAAAAACCGGGTCATATCCGTCGTCTGGACTGGTATGACCCGGTTTCTATGCTATAATATAAGCTATAATAAATAAATCAGAGAAGAGACAGTGGACGGGAGGCGCGACCAATATGGAATTTATACCGGTCGATCTGGACACCTGGGCACAGGGGCGCGTTGGCACTGCTTCCACCCGGCGTCCCGCACATGCAGCATAACCACAAAGCTGGAGCGCATCAAAGGAAAATTTCTCTTGACTCTGCCGCGGCGTCAACTGATACAGTATCCGCAGGGAGGGATGTTTATGGAGTATTCCATTCAGGAGCTGGCGCGCCTGTCCGGGGTGACCACCCGCACCCTGCGCTGGTACGACCAGATCGGTCTGCTGAAGCCCAGCCGGGTGGCGGAGAGCGGCTACCGCTACTATGGCGGAGCGGAGGTGGACCGCCTGCAGGACATTCTCTATTACCGGGCCCTCGGGGTGGAGCTGGCCCGCATCAAGGAATGTCTGGACGATCCCTCCTTTGACCGGCTGGCCGCCCTGAAACGCCACCTGGCCGCATTGGAGGTGGAACGGGAGCGGCTGGAACAGCTCATCCGGTCGGTGAAAGACACCATCGGAGCGGAAGAAAGGAAGGAAATCATGAGCGACGAGCAGAAATTTGAGGCGTTCAAAAAACGGGCCGCGGCGCACAATGAGGAAGCCTATGGAGCGGAGCTCCGCGCCAGGTACGGCGACAAAGAGGTGGACGAGGCCAGCGCCGCGGTGATGAACCTGACCCAGGCGCAGTACCGGGAGTGGACAGACCTGGGCCGGGAGATCCAGGAGCGGCTGGAGGCCGCTGTCCGGGCAGGCCGGTCTCCGGAGGGTGAGGAAGGAGAGAAACTCTGCGCCCTCCACCGCCGGTGGCTCACCATTACCGGGAAGCGGTACGACCCGGCCAGGCACCGGGGGATCGCGGAGCTGTATGTGATGGACGAACGGTTCACCGCCTACTATGATAAGCAGGTGCGCGGCTGTGCCCGTTTTCTGCGGGATGCGGTGGTCCACTGGGTCAAATAAGACCATAACCCTTTGGGACGAGGAGGAGACGAATATGAAGCGGGAAGATATCATCATCCGCCGGGAAACCCCGGCAGACTATGCCGCCGTGGAGGATCTGACCCGCGAGGCCTTTTGGAACGTGTACCGCCCCGGCTGCATGGAGCACTATGTGGTCCATGTGCTGCGCCGGGACCCGGACTTTGTGCCCGAGCTGGACCTGGTCATGGAGCGGGGCGGACAGCTCATCGGCCATATCCTATATATGCGGGCAAAGATCACAGCGGATGATGGACGGGAGATCCCGATGATGACCTTCGGCCCCATCAGCATCCGTCCGGACCTCCAGCGGCAGGGCCTGGGCAAGCGGCTGCTGGATTATTCCATGGAGCGGGCCGGACAGATGGGGGCTGAGGCCCTGTGTATTGAGGGTAACATCGAATTTTACGGCAAGTCCGGCTTTGTGGTGGCCGGCACCCGGGGGATCCGCTGTCCGGGGGAGCCGGAACAGGAGATCGTTCCCTATGTTCTGCTCAAGGAGCTGTGCCCGGGCTTCCTAAACGGCGTTACCGGCGTCTACCACACGCCCCAGGGCTATTGTGTGGATGAGGCCGCCGTGGAGGAATTTGACCAGAACTTCCCGCCCAAGGAAAAATTAAGGCTGCCGGGGCAGCTGTTTTGAGCGGAGATTCCCTCAGAACCCGCGCAGCAGAAAACAGAAAGATTAACTATTAAGTGTCAACCCTAAAAATGAATGGATGTGGTAAAACGGCAGATGGTTCAAAAAGGGTATAGCAAAGCAGGAGCTCGTTAGA
>JAHAEW010000201.1 GCA_018374635.1 Clostridiales bacterium | reverse complement strand
AACCTGAGCGAGATCAGACACATCCTCCATCAGAAAAATTGCGTTCTCCCAGTCCACATAATAGGTCTCCGGCGTGTACTGGGGTACAATGGCATGGCGAAGCCGGAGCGTCTCATATTCCTGACGATTCCGCCATATGGGCAGAACTATTTTGTCGTTCTTCCGGCTGGCGGAACGCCCCTGCTTCACGATGACAGACTGCTTCCCGTTGGAAACCCGAAATATATAGTTGATCAGCCCGCCTTCATCCGGTTCCCGAGGCTTCTCCTCTCCTTCCAGTGCGCCTATGCACTGGATATCAACCGGTCCCGATTGGTCAAACACAGGGTAATGGCTGCGCAGATAGGGCAAAATCTGTCCTTCCTCCAAAATCCACATCTGCGTATCACCCCCGTTTTATGTGTGCTGTTATCAAAATAGCACCGAACCGGCGCTGCCACAATGGAATATTTCGTCCTGTCACCCTATTTTTCTGCCATAGTATGCATAATTTTTGTCTTCCCATTCCAGCCATGCACGGCTTCTTACTGCTAACCAGCACTCTCCAGTACAAGCATAATTGCCGAGTCCAGGACTCAACTCCGGTGATCAGGGACATTATGAGTATGCTCTCCAGCAGTTCCCAGAGTGTGGGAACTGCAAAAAAATACCCGCCGGAATCTATGGACTCCGGCGGGCTCCAGGAAAAACTCCAATCTAAATATTTTTATTAGGACATACCTTTCCTTTTGATTGACGATACTTTTTTGCTGTACGAACGTTTTGGCATAGGAGAAACCTTAATGCCAGCAATATAACGGTGTTCAGTTTTTTGATGACCCTTTACATTTGCAATATCTCAGGCTGGCATAGTTGTCCCGTTCCATTTTCCATTGGATACCGACTTTTGCTTCGCAGACAATCAGTTCATCGACTTTGGTTCAACCTTTTTACATTAAATTGTCTAAAAGTCCCTCACACCCCTCCAGCACATCCTGCCAGGTGGAATCAAAGTCTCCCGTATACCAGGGGTCCATCACCTCTTGATCCGGTCGGCCGGCGTACTCCAGCAGGAGATGCATCTTGTTGTTGAAATCGCCGCCGCAGATGCGGAACATATTGTGGAGGTTGGCCTTGTCCATCCCAATGAGCAGGTCGTACTCCTCGTAGTCGCGGCTGCAGAGCTGCCGGGCGGCGTGGCCTTCGCAGGATATGCCGTGCTCCGCCAGCTTCCGCCGGGCCGGCGGGTAGACCGGGTTGCCGATCTCCTCCCGGCTGGTGGCCGCCGAGGCGATTTGAAACTCGGCCTCCAGGCCCGCTTTTTTCACCAGATCTTTCATGACATACTCGGCCATCGGGCTCCGACAAATATTGCCGTGACACACAAAAAGGATTTTCTTCATGCTCCAGACACTCCACACTCTCTGTATTTTCTTCAGTATAGCAGGAATCCGTCTGTTCGTCGAGTGTGGATTGCAGCCATGCCCCAGCCTGGATCTGTTCCAGCAGCTCGGACTTGGTCCAGCGGTGCTCCAGAGCGGCCCGGAGATACCATGTGCGTTCCTGGCTGCCTTCACAGCCCTCCAGAATGGCCACATTCTGCGTCCAGCCCAGCTTTAGGGCCAGCGCCCGCAGTCCCCGGCTATCTGCGTAGGCTCGGTAGAACTCCCTTATCCGGCGCAGGTTTCTGGGGGAGAAGCCCCCGCACTCGGGGTAGTTGGCCTGGAGATACTCAGCGGCCATTACCGCCGCGCCCTTCTCCGGGCGAGCACAGATGGCCCTGCCAATCTCAAGGTACAATTCCGCCTCCGGCAGTTCGGTTTGCAGCAGGGTGTCCAGGGCCTCGTCATCCCGTTCATCCCCGAACCACACGCCGCCGAAGTCTCCCAGCTGGAGTACCACATCTTTCTTGGTGAGCTCTTGGCCCTCCGGGAAGTATTCCGGACGAAACCGCTCAAAATTCCAGTGGGTATCGCCTGTAGCGAAGATCTTCATGCAAGCTTCCTCCTTTTTGGCTGTGCCACATACTGCTCGATCTTCCGGCCATCCCGGAAGGTCACCCGGATCTTCTCCCGGGAGAGCACCGTCACCTTCTCCAGCAGCTGGTGGATGACCTCCTCGTCCCACTCTGTCATCGC
>JAHAEW010000200.1 GCA_018374635.1 Clostridiales bacterium | reverse complement strand
CATCTTCCCGCGTTCCAGCATCTTTCTCACCACCTGCTTCTATTTTACCTCTTACAAACGTAAAACCCCAGCTTTTGCTGGACCTTTTCGACAGGCTGAGGGGGGAGCGGTTTTACCGCTTCCCCCTGCTGTATCTTTCCTCTGGTGGTGTTCAATGGAAAAGAGAGGTGTCCGAATGACACAGGCCTATTTGCTCGGCATTGATATTGGTACCAGCAGCATTAAAACGGTGCTGATGGATGATACCGGGAGACGCCGGGCCCAGCATACCTATTTTTATGAGACCATTCAACGCCAGCCGGGCTATGTGGAGCAGGACCCGGACGGCGCATGGTGGGCCGGGACCAGAGCGGGGATCGCCGCCTGTCTGGAGCGGTCGGGAGTCCATCCCGCTGAGATCGCCGGCGTCTGTGCCAGCGGCATGGTCCCCAACCTCTGCCCCCTGGACCGGGAGGGGAGGCCGGTGCGGCCGGCCATCCTGTACCGGGACAACCGCGCCGTTGAGGAGGCGGCCTGGCTCAAGGAACATCTGGGCTGGGAGAGCAATTTGCAGGACGTCACCCCCAAGCTGCTCTGGCTCAAGCGCCATGAGCCAGAGGCCTATGCGCGGATCGAGACCGTGCTCAACGCCCACTCGTATGTCGCCTACCGGCTGACCGGCGTATACAGCGCCGACCACGATATCGCGGCTATTTTCGGCGGCGTGTATGAGGAAAACTGCCATGCCTGGCTGCCGGAGCGCATGCGGGAGGCGGGGCTGGACCCCAAGGTGCTGCCTCCGCTCTACTGGCCCATGGATGTGGTGGGGACCGTCACGCAGCAGGCCGCCGGGGAGACCGGGCTGGTACCGGGTATCCCGGTGGTGGCAGGGACGGGAGATTCCTACACGATCCTGGTGGGGACCGGGACCGTGGAGGCGGGCGAAGGCCTCATCTACCTGGGGACCGCCGGCACCTTTCTCGGGCTGGAGCGGTCCCTGGACGATCAGGTGGGGAGCTGCCCCTTTATTACCGGCGGCGCGCGCTTTCTGGGCAATGTGCTCACCGGCGGAGAGATCACCCGGTGGTTCCGGGACTCCGTGCTGCTGCGCGAGGTGAGCTACCAGACACTGGAGGAGGCGGCAAACGCCGTGCCGCCGGGGGCGGATGGACTCTTTGCGCTGCCTCATCTACTGGGAGAGCGTACGCCCAGGGCGAATCCTCTGGCCAAAGGGCTGCTCTTCGGTCTGACCAACGCCCATACGGCGGGACATATGTAACCACTGCCTGGGAAACGACAAGCCTTCGGACAGGGGCTATTCCGGCCCGGGCGGCTTCTCCGACTATCTGGTGTGCGAGAGCTACGAGGTCTTCCCCTTCCCGGAGGACGCGCCCATCCACTACGCGGCGCTGGCCGAGCCGGTGGCCTGTGTGACCAGGGCGGTCAACCGACTGCGGGGCGTGGCCGGGGACACAGTGGTGGTCGTGGGGGCCGGACTGATGGGCCTGCTCTTCCTCAAGCTGCTCAAACTGCGGGGGTACAAGGTCATCGTGGTTCAGCGCAGTGCGGCCCGTCGGGAGCGGGCGGAGCGTATGGGTGCCGACCTGGTGCTGGACCCCGGGGCGGAGTACTGGCCCGAGCGGGTGCGCCGGGAGACCGGCGGTATGGGGGCCGCTTCCGCCGTCTATACAGCGGGCGGCTCTGCGGCGGTCAATGCGTGCCTGAACGCCGCCAGGATCGGCGGGGACGTGATGCTCTACGCGCCCACCCATGAGGAGCGGCCGCCGGTGGATCTGGATCTGGTACACTTTAAAGAACTGGTCCTGACCGGCGCCATCCGCCATGACAAGGAGAGCTTCCGGCAGGCGGTGCGCCTGCTGGGCAGCGGACAGGTGGAGTTTGGAGATCTGAATCTGAGCTTTGGCTCCATGGAGCATCTTCGGGAGGAGATGGAGCGGGCGGATGCCGACCGGGAGATCCACCGCATTCTGCTGCGCTGGGAATAAGAACAAAGAAACCATAAAAACGGCGGGTGACCGCCGTTTTTATGGTCAGTCTGTCAAAGAACCTCGCCAGCGGCGGGGTTCTTCTGGTATAATAGAGAAAAGGGGGATTGAATATGGAGAACTGGAAAAAGGATTCCCGAAAAG
>JAHAEW010000199.1 GCA_018374635.1 Clostridiales bacterium | reverse complement strand
TGGAGGAGAACGCGGACATCGACCTGGGCAACAAGGCCTTCGGCGGCCAGGAGGCCCTGGTGGTTCTGGACCATGTGTTCATCCCCAACGAGTATATCTTCCTGAACGGCGAGTACGAGTTTGCCGGCATGATGGTGGAGCGGTTCGCCGGGTATCACCGTCAGAGCTACGGCGGCTGTAAGGTTGGCGTGGGCGACGTGGTGATCGGGGCCACGGCGCTGGCGGCCGAGTACAACGGCGTGGAGAAGGCCTCCGCTGTGAAGGACAAGCTGATCGAGATGACCCACCTGAACGAGACGCTGTACTGCTGCGGCATCGCGTGCTCCAGCCAGGGGTTCCAGACCAAGGCGGGGAACTACCAGATCGATCTGCTGCTGGCCAACGTGTGCAAGCAGAACGTGACCCGTTTCCCCTATGAGATCGTGCGCCTGGCAGAGGACGTGGCGGGCGGCCTGATGGTGACCATGCCCTCGGAGGCGGACTTCAAGTCGGGCACGGTGGTGGGCCGGAACGGCGAGACCATCGGCGAGATCTGCAACAAGTTCTTCAAGGGCCGCCCCGGCGTGTCCACGGAGGACCGTCAGCGTGTGATGCGGTTCCTGGAGAACATCTGCCTGGGCGCGGCGGCGGTTGGCTACCGTACGGAGTCCATGCACGGAGCCGGCTCTCCCCAGGCACAGCGGATCATGATCTCCCGGCAGTGCAACATGGAGGGCAAGAAGCAGCTGGCCCGGAACATTGCGGGCATCCATAACGACAACAAGAACTGAAGGTAGGAGGCGAACCGAATTATGGAGTTCAATCTCAGCAAGGAGCAGGCGCTGGTCCAGAAGATGGTGCGCGAGTTCACGGAGAACGAGGTAAAGCCCATCGCGGCGGAGACCGACCGTACGTGCGCGTATCCCCGTGAAAACATTGAGAAGCTGTTCCGTTACGGCGTGATGGGCATGTGCGTGCCGAAGGAGTACGGCGGCGCGGGGGCGGACGACCTGAGCGCGGCCATCGCGGTGGAGGAGCTGAGCAAGGTGTGCGCCTCCACGGGCGACATCGTGGCCACCCACAACGGTCTGTGCTGCGATCCCATCCTGCGCAACGGCACCGAGGCTCAGAAGCAGAAGTACCTGCGGATGCTGACCGAGGGCCGGAAGGTGGGCGCCTTCGCGCTGACCGAGCCCAACGCTGGCTCGGACGCCTCCAAGGGCACCACGACTGCGGTGCTGGAGGGCGACCACTATGTGCTCAACGGCTCCAAGGTGTTCATCACCAACGGCTATGTGGCCGACGTGACGGTGGTGTTCGCCATGACCGATCCCAGCAAGGGCACCCGCGGCATCTCCGCCTTCATCGTGGAGAGCAGCTTCCCCGGCTACTCTGTGGGCAAGCACGAGGAGAAGATGGGCCTGCACGGCTCCCCCACGGCGGAGCTGGTGTTCACCGACTGCATCGTGCCCAAGGAGAACCTTCTGGGCAAGGAGGGCCAGGGCTTCAAGATCGCCATGCAGACGCTGGACGGCGGCCGCATCGGCATCGCGGCCCAGGGCCTGGGCATCGCGGAGGGCGCGGTGGAAGAGGCCATCAACTACACGAAGAACCGCGTGCAGTTCGGCAAGCCCATCTCGCTGTTCCAGAACACGCAGTTCACCTTCGCGGACATGAAGGTGGCGATCGAGGCTGGCCGTCTGCTGACCTACCAGGCTGCGACCCTGAAGACGGCTGGCAAGCCCTTCACCACCGAGGCTGCGATGGCGAAGCTGTTCACCTCCGAGAACGCGATGAAGATCACGACGAAGGCGCTGCAGATGTTCGGCGGCTACGGCTACACGAAGGACTATCCCATGGAGCGGATGATGCGGGACGCGAAGATCACGGAGATCTACGAGGGCACCAGCGAGGTGCAGCGGATCGTGATCGCCAGCCACATGGGCCTGAAGTAAGAACGGAGGGACAGAGCAATTATGAAAGCAATCGTATGTGTGAAGCAGGTGCCGGATACCTCCGGTAAGGTTGCGGTGAAGGCGGACGGCACCATGGACCGTGCGTCCATGGCGACCATCACCAACCCCGATGATATGAACGCCATTGAGGCGGCCCTGAAGCTGAAGGACGAGACCGGCTGCGAAGTGACCGTGGTTTCCATGGG
>JAHAEW010000063.1 GCA_018374635.1 Clostridiales bacterium | reverse complement strand
ATCTTCCCGCGTTCCAGCATCTTTCTCACCACCTGCTTCTATTTTACCTCTTACAAACGTAAAACCCCAGCTTTTGCTGGACTTTTTCGACAGGCTGAGCGCCGCAGGGAATACCTCCCTGCGGCGCTCTCTTTGATATGGGGTAAGTATGCCGTCCGTGAGGACGGCATAGCGATGAGAGTTAGTTCCAGCAGCTCCGGGATTCCTCCGCCAGGGCGCATCTGCGGGTTTGGGCTTCCTCTGCAAGAGTCCATCCACAGCTGCGAGCCTCCTCGGCCCGAGCGCATCCGCTGCCACAGAGGAACGAGGGGACCGACACCCAGCAGGAAGAAGCCCGGCCGGAGCCGGAACCACGGTTCCAACCGGAGCCGGAGGCCGAGGCCGTGCCGTTGGAGCCGGAGCATCCACAGCCGTTGGTGCGGGCGGAGCCGCAGCCGCAGCCACAGCCACAGCAGCAGGAGCAGCGGGAAGAGGAACGAAGCGCGTTGTTTCGATAGCAGCACATAATCAAGATTCCCCCATATCAGAGTACGGCGGGAAGAGCCCGCCTGCACCATACTATGGGGGGGAGGGCGAAGAGGTGCGGCCTCCGGAGGAAGCAAGAGGAGAAATGAGCGGCCGCCAGGCTGCGGCCAGCCGCTCCATAGCGGGGACCATGCCGGCAGGGTCCAGGCGTCCATAGCCCAGGACCAGGACGGGACCAGGCGTATCCAGAGGCGCGATGGAGTAGGCGCTGAGAGGAGAGACCCCTACTCCGGCCTCCCCCGCGGCCTCCACCAGAGCCCTCTCTGGAACGGGAAGGGACACGTGGAAGAGCAGGTGGAGCCCGGCCTCCATGCCGGAGAAAAAGCCCCACTCCAGGAGTCCGGCGGCGTCCGCGGCCTCTACCAGAGCGTCCCGGCGCTGGCGGTAGATGGTCCGCATGCGGCGGATATGGCGCTCAAAGTGGCCCCGCTCCAGAAACCGGGCCAGAGTGTACTGCTCAAAAGAGGGGACCGTGGAGGAGTAGAGCAGAAATTCCTCCCGATAGCGCCGGATCAGGTGGGGCGGCAGCACCATATATCCGATCCGGAGGGAGGGGGCCAGACTCTTGGCAAAGGTGTTGAGGTAGATGACCCGCTCGTCCCGGTCCAGGCTTTGGAGCGCGGGGACGGGACGGCCGTCAAAGCGGAACTCGCTGTCATAATCGTCCTCAATGATATACCGGTCCGGCTGTTCCCCGGCCCAGCGGAGAAGGGCCTCCCGCCGCGGCATGGACATGACGGTGCCGAGGGGAAAGTGGTGGGAGGGGGTGACATGGACCACCCGGGCGCCTGACCAGCGCAGCGCGTCGGTGCGCAGCCCCTCCTGGTCCAGCGGGATGGGGCAGACCAGCGCGCCGGTATGGGAGAGGATGCGCTGGACCTTTCGGTAGCCGGGGTCCTCCACCGCCCATCCGCCGCATTGCCCCAGAAGTTGGAACAGGAGGGTCGTGAGGTATTCCGCGCCGGCGCCCACCACGATCTGATCCGGGTGGACGTCGATGCCCCGGAAGTCGTGGAGAGAGCGCACGATGGCCGCGCGCAGTGCGGGAACACCCTGTGGATGGGGGGAGGAGAGGAGGGCGCTGTCCTCCTCGCTGAGGACCTCCCGCATCAGGCGGGCCCAGGTGGAGAAGGGAAAGTGCTCCGTGTCCACGGCGTTGGTGGAAAAGTCGTAGGGAAGAACGGCGCGCCTGGTGGGAGGGGGCGGAGGGAGTACGGAAGGCGCGGCGGGGAGGGGAGGAACGCCCGGGTCCGGAGACTGGACGAAAAAGCCCCGCTTGGCCCGGGTGTATACATAGCCCTCGGCCAGCAGCTGTTCATAGGCGTTTTCCACGGTGATGACCCCCACTTTCAGGTGGGCGGCCAGGGCGCGCTTGGAGGGAAGGCGCTCCCCGGGACGGAGGACGCCCCCTTCGATCTCCCGGCGGATGTGGCGGTAGATCTGTTCGTACAGGGGGTGAGAAGCGTGGGGGTCCAGGACAGGTGTGAGCATGGCGTTACCTCCCGATCCGGCGGCCGGAGGACTCCGGTCCAATTTCGATCTATTATAAAAGAAAGTGCGCCTGCGGGCAAGAGAGGGAAAAGCCGGGGGACGCGGCCGGACGGCCGCGTCCCCCTGGGACAGAAGATGTAAATTAGCCCTTCTTGGGAACGAACAGGGGCAGGGAGGCATAGAAGGAGATGGCCTTCATCAGCTCGTCAATGGGCATCTTGTCCTGGGTGGAGTGGCACAGGGAGCCGTCGCCGGGGCCGTAGCCGATGGCGGGCACGCCCATGCGGCCGCACAGATGGGTGGCGTTGGTGCAGAACTCCCAGGAGCCGACCACGGGCTTCTCGCCCCACAGCTCGGTGAAGGCCTCCACGCCGGACTGGATCAGGGGGTGATCCTCGGGCAGCACCCAGGAGGGGAAGTAGTCCACGCAGGTGATGTCGTAGCCGGTATAGGTCTGAACCTTCTCGGTGTCGATGGCGGCGGTGACGCCGGGGATGTCCTTGTAGAACTGGGAGACCTCGGCCAGCAGGGCCTCGATGGACTCACCGCAGGAGATGCGGCGGTCGCAGGTGATGACGGCCTCGCCGGGGATGGTGTTCAGGGAGGGCGTCTTGCAGTCCACCTTGGTCACCTCGATGGAGCCCTTGCCCAGGAAGGGGTCCTCCACGAAGTCCTGGAATTTGTCCACCCGATCCATGATGGGCAGGGCCTTGATCAGGGCGTTGTCGCCGCGCCAGGCGGTGGAGGCGTGGGCGCACTTGCCGGGAACGGTGATCTTGATGAGGGCGCGGCCCTTATGGCCGCGGATGACGCGGCCCTCGGAGGCCTCGGCCACCAGCACGAAATCGGGCTTGATGTCGGGGTTTTCCTCGGTCATGGCCTTCACGCAGGAGCCCTCCACGTCCTCCTCGGACAGGGAGCCGGACACCCACAGGGTGAAGTCCTGATCCAGGCCCAGGGCCTTGAGGGCCTTGCCGGCGAAGGTGATGCCGGTCAGGCAGCCCTTGTCGTCCACAGCGCCGCGGCCGCGAAGGACCTTGCCCTCCTCCATCTGGGCCTCTAGGGGGTTCATGCCGCCCCAGTCGGCGGGCTCGCCCAGCTCTACGGTGTCGATGTGGGCGTCATAGAGGAGCACGGTCTTGCCGGAGCCAACGCGGCCAACCACGTTGCCGACCTTGTCGATGCGGACCTCGTCGAAGCCGAACTCCTTCATCTTATTGGCGAGAAATTCAACGGCCTTTCCCTCGTTGTAGGTGACGCTCTCGATGGCGATGAAATCCTTCAGGAACTGAATGACTTCCTCTTCCTGAGAGGCCACGTACTCCTTGATTTTTTCCAGCGCTTCTTTTTTTGTAATCATGTGAATTCCTCCTTGATTTTTTCGAGAGATGCTGGTATGATTATACCATAAAGTATTCTAGAGATATAGAGACTTTTGAAAAATTTTTTAGGAGGTTTTTATCATGCAGACAGGTCTCAAAGGCAAGCATTTTCTCTGTGAGCAGGATTGGACGAACGAGGAGCTGGAAACCCTCATGGACGTGGCGTCCGCTCTGAAGATGGACAACCTGCTGGACACCCACAAGTATGATGAGCTGCTGAAGAACAAGTCTCTGTTCATGCTGTTCTTCGAGGAGTCCACCCGTACCCGCAACGCGTTTGAGTGCGGCATCACCCAGCTGGGCGGCCACGGCAATTACCTGACCCCCAAGGCCACTCAGATCGACCACGGCGAGACCCCCCAGGACACCATCGAGGTCCTCTCCCGCATGGGCCACGGCATCGGCGTGCGCAACACCCTGGTGGGCGGCCACGCTTACATGCAGAAGCTGGCCAAGTACTCCAAGATTCCCATCTACAACATGCAGTGCGACCTGTGGCACCCCACCCAGTCCATTGCCGACCTGTTCACCATCAAGGAGAAGTTCCACAATGAGCTGAAGGGCCGCAAGTTCGTCATCTCCTGGACCTCCGCCGGCAACTACATGCGTCCCCTGTCCATGGCTCAGTCCCTGATCACCCTGATGCCCCGCTTCGGCATGGATGTGACCCTGGCTGTGCCCAACAAGGACTTCGAGCTGATGCCCGAGGCCATGGAGACCGCCCGCAAGAACGCCGAGTTCTACGGCTCCAAGTTCGAGGTCTGCAACGACATGGACGCTGCCTGCGAGGGTGCCGACGTGGTCTACGCCAAGGGCTGGGGCCCCATCATGGCTGTGGGCGACGACGAGAAGACCGGCGTCGAGATGATCAACGCCAATCCCGGCTGGTGCGTCGACAGCCGCCGCATGAGCCTGGCCAAGAACACCGCCATCTACATGCACTGCATGCCCGCTGACCGCGGCATCGAGGTCACCGACGAGGTCGCCGACAGCGCCCAGTCCGTCATCTATGACGAGGCCGAGAACCGCATGCACACCATCAAGGCCCTGATGGCTCTGACCATGGGCAACGTGGCCAGCCGCCGCTAAGCCTCGGCAAATCACAACTGACCCACTCCGCCCGCCGGCCCGGCGCCGGCGGGCGGGGGGAACATTCCCCTGCGATGCAGGAACTCAAAAACAGGCGCCTGTGCGCTGAAACGAAACATGGCGGCACATGCGACAAGATGTGTCGCCATTTTTTCACCGGTCTGGCGAAAACCAGAGAGTTTACCAGAGAACGGAGCACGTTTCGGGGCCGGGACTGCCGGGAAGGGTGTATGTATGGAAGCGGCAAC
Organism: Clostridiales bacterium; assembly: GCA_018374635.1. Lineage (GTDB taxonomy): Bacteria > Bacillota > Clostridia > Oscillospirales > Oscillospiraceae > Pseudoflavonifractor_A. The sequence goes on along the minus strand of JAHAEW010000063.1, from coordinate 14,440 downwards.
TATCATCCGTGGCGGAGCAGTGCTCCTGAAGGAAGGTCTCAAGACCGGATGGGGCGTCAAGCTCAGGGACGGTCTCATTGCAGAAGTGGGGCCCAACGAGACCCTGAGCGCTCAGGCGCAGGATACGGTGATTGAGGCTACCGACCAGGTCATCCTGCCCGGTTTCATCAACGGGCACAACCATATGTATAATGTATTCTCCCGCGGCATCAGCACCGATGCGGTGGTGACCGAGTTCTCCAGCTTCCTGGACGACTTCTGGTGGCCCTACATCGAGAACCGGATCACTCCGGAGCTGGCGGAGATCACCACCCGCTGGGCCAGTGTCGAGATGATCGACAGCGGCGTGACCACCTTCTTTGATATTCTGGAGGCGCCCAATGCCATTCCGGGCGCGCTGGAGCGGGAGGCCCAGGTCATCCGTGAGGCCGGTCTGCGTGGCATCCTCACCTTCGAGGCCTGCGAGCGGATGAGCAGCGAGAATGCAGAGCTTGGACTGAAGGAGAACGCGGATTTCATCCGGAATCATGCCGCCGATCCTCTGGTAAAGGGCGCGATGAGCATCCATACCCTCTTTACCTGCTCCAAGGAATATGTGCAGAAGGCCCGCGCCATGGCAAAGGAGCTGGGCTCCAAATTCCATATGCACCTCTCTGAGAGCGTGTTTGAACCCAACTGGACCCAGGAGCACTACGGCAGGCAGCCGGTTTGCATCTATGATGAGCTGGGATGCCTGGACGGCGATGTCCTGGCCTCCCAGGTGGTGCAGGTCAACCAGGAGGAGATCGACATCCTGGGACGCTGCGGCGCCAGTGCTGTGACCATGCCCCTGTCCAACTGCGAGGTGGGCGGCGGGATCGCGCCGGTCACGGAGCTTCTGGAGGCAGGGGTCAAGGTTGGGATCGGCACCGACGGCTACATCAATAATTTCTTCGAGGTTATGCGCGGCGCATTTCTTATCCACAAGGCGCATCGGCAGGACCCACAGGCGATGGGCGCCCGGCAGGTCTACCAGATGGCCACGGATATGGGGGCAAAAGCCCTCGGCATGGAAAATACGGGGTGTATTGCCCCGGGAATGCTGGCGGACGTGATCACGGTCAGCATGAACGATACGCCCACGCCCATCAACGAAAAGAATATTTACGACCAACTGATCCTGTACCGGAACCCCGCCGACGTGAAAAACGTCTTTGTCAGCGGAAAGCAGCTCAAGAAGGACGGCGTCATCACGGCGCTGGACGTTGAGAAGGCCCGCGCCGACATGCGTCAGGCCTGTGCGGAGTTCTGGAAGTTCAAGTAATCCGGACCTTTTCGACCCGGCTGTACGTTTGACACTGGAGAAAAGGTCCCGTTCCGGATGGGATTTCCATGCAAGAGGAAGGTGATTTCATGCCCCTGTTAGGCGAGCTGAAGAAGAATTATAAAATTGTCAACCACTCGGTCCCCCGTATCGACGGCATCGACAAGGTGACCGGACGCGCGCACTACGCCGCGGACCTGAAATTTGTCGGTATGGCATACGGCGGCTGCCTGCGCAGCGGCCGCTCCCACGCCAAGGTGACACGGATCGATACCGGGAAGGCCAAGGCCATCCCCGGCGTGCTGGCGGTGGTGACGGCGGACGATATGCCCAAGCCCGGGAGCTGCGCGGGCAACGCCCCCTACATGTACCTGACCAAAGAGGTCAAATATGCCGGCGACGTGGTGGCCATCGTGTGTGCCGAGACCAAGGCCCTGGTGGACGAGGCCCTCAAGGCCATCGAGGTGGAGTATGAGGATCTGCCCGGCGTCTACACCATCCGCGACGCCATCAAGCCCGGCGCACCCGCGGTGCATGAGCGGTATCCCGACAATGTATTTACCGAGTCCATCTACCCCATCCGCAAGGGCGATGTGGAGAAGGGCTTCGCTGAGGCCGACCTCATCATCGAGCGGGAGTACGAGACTCAGTACATCGAGCACTCCTACATCGAGCCCGAGGCCGTGGTCTGCATCCAGAATCCCGCTGACGGCGTGATGACCGTCCACTCCTCCAGCCAGAACCCCTTCTTTACCCGCCGCTATGTGGCCGACATCCTGGGTGTGGGCATGCACGACGTGCGCGTGTTCCAGGAGACCCTGGGCGGAAGCTTCGGCGGCAAGGAGGAGGGCGTCGGCATGCTGGCCGCCCGCTGCGCCTACCTGTGCCGCCTGGTGGGCCGCCCCGTCAAGATGACCTTCTCCCGGGAGGAATCCTTCCTGGAGAGTGCCAAGCGCCACCCCTTCCTGCTGCGCTACAAGGTTGGCGTGAAGAAGGACGGACATATCGTGGCCTGGGAGGGCACCCAGATCGACAACTGCGGCGCCTACAACAACCAGACCCAGTTCATGAACTCCCGCGCCAGCATCCACAGCTGCGGCGCTTACACCATCCCCAACGTCAAGACCGACACCTACGGCGTGTTCACCAACAATATCCACGGCGGCGCCATGCGCGGTTACAGCTCTCCCCAGCTCATCTGGGGCCAGGAGCAGCTCATTGAGGAGATCGCCGAGGAGCTGGGCATGGACCCCCTGGAGTTCCGCCGCATCAACTGCCTCAAGGACGGCACCACCAACGCCACCGGAACCGTGCTGGACCACGTGAACATGCAGGAGGTCATGGACTATACCGCCGAAAAGACCGACTACCAGCGCAAGCACGAGGCGTATAAGCACCAGACCGCCGCCAGGAAGCGCAAGGGCATCGGCATCGCCATCGGCCACCGCGGCTGCGGCCTGGGCGCCGAGTCTCCCGACGCCTCCGGCGCCATGGCCATCGCCAATGAGGACGGCACCGTTCTCATCAACACCGGCCTTGCCGAGAACGGCCAGGGACTGAAGACCGCCTTTGCCCAGATCGCCGCCGAGGCCATCGGCGTGCCCTACGAGGCCGTCCGCTTCTACGGCACCGACACCCAGGCGATCGCCGACTCCGGCATGACCGTGGCCTCCCGCGGTACCGTGATGGGCTCCCAGTCCACCCGCAAGGTGGGCTACAAGCTCAACGAGATCATGCGCGCCAACGCCCTGGCCCTGGGCTTCTTCAAGGACCAGGAGAATGTGACGGGCATCGAGCAGATCGTGCTGGAGGGCGGTTTCTTCCACACCACTGAAAAGCCCGATGTGAAGGTCCCCTTCAAGGATGTGTGCAACGCGTCCCTTTGGTCCGGCCGCCAGATGGCTGCCTATGAGTGGTTCATGCCCCCCGCCTGCATTCAGGATCACCACACCGGACAGGGCGTCGCCTTCCCCAACTACGCCTACGGCTGCGTGGTGGCTGAGATCGAAGTGGACATGGAGACCGGCTATGTGGATGTGCAGAAGGTCACCGCCAGCCACGACGTGGGCACCGCCGTCAACCCCGCGCTGGTGCTGGGTCAGATCTACGGCGGCATTCTGATGGGCCAGGGCTACGCCACCACCGAGGAGGTGGAAGTGAGCAACGGCAAGGTCCGCAACCAGAACTTTGAGAACTACATCGTGCCCACTGCGGCCGATATGCCCGAGATGGACGTGAACATCTTCGAGTGTGACGACCCCCGCGGCACCTTTGGCGCCAAGAGCATCGGCGAGCCGGCCACCGAGGTGGTGGGCGCCGCCATCGCCAACGCCATCTACAACGCCACCGGAAAGCGCATCCGTGAGAATCCCGCCAACCTGGAGCGGGTACTGCTGGGCAAGAAGCTGAGATAAGGGGGATACCATGCAGAAGCTGAGTTATCTGAAGCCCCAGACCCTGAAGGAAGCTCTGGGCTATCTGAAGGAATACGGCGAGAAGGTCAGACCTTACGCCGGCGGCACCGATCTGATGGTGCAGCTGCGGGAGGGTTCCTCCCGCCTGAAGGACGTGGAATACCTGATGGATGTGCAGGCCCTGCCCGAGCTGCGCGGCATCAAGGTCCGTGAGGACTCCATCCGCATCGGCGCCATGACCAGCCACACCGAGGTCAACGAGTCGGAGGTCCTGCGCAAGCATGTGCCCTTCCTCTCCACCGCCTCCTCCACCGTGGGTTCCACCCAGATCCGCAACAAGGGCACCGTGGGCGGCAACATCTGCAACGCCTCTCCCGCGGCCGACACCCTCTCTCCCTTTGTGGCGCTGAACGCCCGCCTTGCGGTGGTCAGCGTGGACGGGGAGCGGGAAGTGATGGTGAAGGACGCCATGGAGAAGGCCGGCAAGCTCAAGCTGGCTCCCCACGAGATGGTCACCAGCATCCTCATCGACCGGATCGACGACTACTCCACCGCGTTCATCAAGCTGGGCCGCCGCAAGGCCCTGGCCATCTCCCGCATGAACGCCGCCGTGGCCCTGAAGCTGGAAAACGGCGTCATCGCCGCCGCCCGCGTCGCCCCCGGCTGCGTGTTCTCCACCCCCGACCGGGTGGAGAAGGCCGAGGCCCTCATCGTGGGCAAGGCTCCCTCCGCCGCCCTCTTTGAAGAGGCCGGCAAGGCCGTCTCTGAGGAGATGATCGCCCGCACCGGCATCCGCTGGTCCACCGAGTACAAGAAGCCTGTCATCGAGGCCCTCATCCAGCGCGCGCTGTGCCGTGCCGCCGGGCTGCCCGAGGACTGAGGGGGGTATGGATATGAAGAAGATCACCTTACATTTTATCCTCAATGAGGAGCCGGTCTCCCTGGAGATCGACGAGAACGCCCGCCTGCTGGACGTCATCCGCGACGTGGCCGGCCTTACCGGAACCAAAGAAGGCTGCGGCGTGGGCGAGTGCGGCGCCTGTACCGTCATCCTGGAGGGGGAGGCAGTGGACTCCTGCATCGTCCTGGCCGCCTCGGTGGAGGGCAAGCATGTCACCACCGTGGAGGGGCTGGCCAAGAACGGCAAGCTGGACCCGGTGCAGCAGGCCGTGCTGGACCACCACGCCCTCCAGTGCGGATTCTGCACCCCCGGCTTTCTGATGAGCGCCAAGGCGCTGCTGGACAAGAAGCCCAATCCCACCCGCGACGAGATCAAGACGGCCATTGCCGGCAACCTGTGCCGCTGCACCGGCTACCAGCAGCTGGTGGAGGCCTTTGAGGACGCGGCCAAAGAGTATCAGAAAGGCTAATCTGACGGAGAAAAGAGGAGAAATAGATGTTTGACAAGGAAAAGGTGAAAGGCGCCTCCATTGGCGTCAAGTTCTGTGGTTATGACCTCCAGAGTCCCTTTATCGTAGGCTCCGGCCCCCTCACCTATGGCTCCGAGGGCATGATCCGCGCCCATCAGGCCGGCGTGGGCGCCGTGGTCACCAAGACAATCCGCCTGGGCGCCGCCATCAACCCCGCCCACCACATGGCCAAGATCAACAACGAGGCCATTCTGAACTGCGAGAAGTGGGCCGACTCCGACCGCTTCCAGTGGTATGAGAAGGAGATCCCCGAGGCCGTCAAGGCGGGCGCCGTCGTCATCGGCTCCGTGGGCCACACCCCCATGGAGGCTCAGGCCATCGTGGAGGACGTGGAGAAGGCCGGCGCGCACATCATCGAGCTGGTCTCCTACACGGAGGACACCCTGCTGCCCATGCTGGACTACGCCAAGGCGCACGTGAACATCCCCGTGATCTGCAAGCTCTCCGGCAACTGGCCCGACGCGGCGGGCACCGCCAAGAAGTGCTATGAGCACGGCGCCGACGGCATCTGCGCCATCGACTCCATCGGTCCCACCCTGATGATCGACGTGGAGAAGCGCGCCCCCGTCATGCTGAGCAACGACGGCTACGGCTGGATGACCGGCGCGCCCATCAAGCCCATCTCCATGCGCATCAACAGCCAGATCACCCGCAACATCCCCGGCTACAAGAACCTGTACGGCACCGGCGGCGTGATGAAGGCCGACGACGCCATCGAGTATCTGATGATCGGCTGCAACGCTGTGGGCATCTGCTCCGTGGGCATCCTGAAGGGCCTGGATTATGTGGAGAAGATGTGCTATCAGCTCTCCGAGCGCCTGGCTCAGCTGGGCTTCTCCTCCATTCAGGAGGCCATGGGCGTGGCCCTGCCCAACTTCCCCAGCACGGAGAACATCACCGACATGGGCTTCCACTACGAGCCGGGCAAGTGCACCAAGTGCGGCCGCTGCGAGACCGTCTGCTGCTACAACGCCCGCAAGGTGGAGTTCCCCGAGATGAAGCTGGACCGCACCCTGTGCCGCTCCTGCGGCCTGTGCGCCGACGTCTGCCCCACCCACGCGCTCACCAGCTTCGTGGAGGAGCAGTCCGCCGAGAACGCCAAGCGGGCCGCCGCTTCCAAGGAGTTCGACGCTCTGGTGAAGGAGCAGTCCCCCAAGCTGCTGGAGCACTAAGCATCCAGAAGCTGCGCGAAGTCCCGACAAAGTGACCTGAACACCGAGGTATGACCCTCTCCCATGCGGTAGAGCTATTGTGCTTGCTACCCTAGCCGCCGGGAGAGCCTATGCGGGTAAGGTGTGGGTGTATGAAGACGTGCATGTGAACCACTCCGTTTGGATGGAGGCGGAACTGCAGCTTTGTTTGGCACGAAGAATACAGGGAAGCAGGCGCCTCCATCCAAAGAAAAGGATGGAGCGCCTGCTTTTCTATATTTCAGTTTCAAGCACGAGGCAAACAAAACGGCTACTGTACGCCGGGCATACCTGAGTGTCGGAACCACCGGGCGGTGCATCGGGCACCGGCGGCATCGGCACCGGGCTCCAGGCTATGTGAATCGTGTACGGGCTACGTCAAAGGATGCCGTGGGCAGCTCAGATGGCCGTAAATCGGATGAGGAGATGATACATATGGAGGAATACAGCCGGATCGGTGAGAGCACCCCCATTCGGGACGCGGCGCTGAAGGTGACCGGCCGAAAGATGTATGTCGGTGACATGAAGCTCCACGGGATGCTGTACGGCGAGGTCCTGTTCAGCAAGACGGCCCATGCCAAGATCAAGTCCATTGATACCAGTGAGGCCGAGGCCCTGCCCGGCGTGCGGGCCGTGGTGTGCTGCAAGAATTCCCCCGACACCCGGTACAACAGCGCCGTGCGCTTCTATGAGCACCAGATCCCGGATACCGAGCGGGTCTTTGACGACACGGTCCGCTTTGTGGGGGACCGTGTGGCGGCGGTGGCCGCCGATACCCAGGCCATCGCCAAGAAGGCCGTGGGACTCATCAAGGTGGAATATGAGCCCCTGCCGGTCTATCTGGATCCAGAGGAGGCCATGCAGGAGGGCGCTTACCCCATCCACGGCGACAAGAACGCCATCACCACCATGGTCCACAACGCCGGCGACCTGGAGCAGGGCTTTGCCCAGGCCGACCGCATCTTTGAGGACCGCTACACCACCCAGGCGGTGCACCACTGCGCCATTGAGCCCCATGTGTCCATCGCCGACTACGACTACTCCGGCAAGCTGACGGTCTATACCTCCTGCCAGAACACCTTCGGCTACCGCATCGCCCTCCACCGCATCTTCAAGCTGCCCATGAGCCGCATCCGGGTGGTGACCCCCGCCATCGGCGGCGCCTTCGGCGGCAAGCTGGAGATGACGTTGGAGCCGGTGGCCGCCCTTCTCTCCATGAAGGCCGGCCGCCCGGTGAAGGTGACCTACTCCCGGCAGGCCTGCATCGACTCCACCCGCACCCGCCACGCCTCGGTGGTCTACCTCAAGACCGGCGTGAAGAACGACGGCACCATTGTGGCCCAGGATATCCGCATCATCACGAATACCGGCGCCTATGCCACCAGCGCCCTCAACGTGCTGGGCGCTCTGAGCCATAAGGTGTTCAAGGTCTACAAGATCCCCAACATGCGCTTTACCGGCATCCCGGTGTATACCAACACCCCCATTGCCGGAGCGATGCGGGGCTACGGCTCTCCCCAGGCATTCTTCGGCCAGCAGCGCCAGTTCCAGAAGATCGCCAAGGCCCTGGGCATGCCCCTGGTGGACTTCCAGATGAAAAACCTGGTCAACCCGGAGGACAGCGATCCCATGGGCTTCAAGCTGGGCAACCCCCATCCCAAGGACTGCGTCCACCGGGGCGTGGAGCTGACGGCCAACTGGAAGCCCCTCTCCGATGAGGACGGGAAATACGCCGTCGGCGTGGGCATGGCGGTGGGCGCCCACGGCTGCGGCTGCTTCGGCGCCCACCGGGACCAGGCCTGCGTCATGCTCAAGATGAATGAGGACGGAACCTGCACCTACTTCACCGGCACCCACGACATGGGCAACGGCTCGGTCACGGCCCAGACCCAGGTAGTCTCCAACACCCTCCGGATTCCGCTGGAGTCCATCACCACCATGGAGGCCGATACCGACGCCTGCCCCTGGCAGCTGGGTGACTACTCCAGCCACGGCATCTTCGTGGTGGCCAGCGCCGCCAAGAAGTGCGCCGAGTCGGTGGGCCGGGAACTGGTGAAGGAGGCCGCCCTTCTCCTGGAGGAGAAGGAGGAGGACCTGGAACTGGTCCTTGGCGGCGTCCACTCCAAGGCCACGGACAAAACGGTCTCCCTGAGCGACGTGGTGGTCTATGCCCAGGATAAGTCCAAGCGGGAGATCATCTGCTCCGAGACCTATCCCATGCCAAACGGCCCCACCGCCTACGGCGCCCACTTCGCCCGGGTCAAGGTGGAGAAGGCCACCGGCAAGGTGACCGTCACGGACTATGTGGCCGTCCACGACGTGGGCAAAGTGATCAACCGCATGGGCATCGAGGGCCAGCTCCACGGCGGCATCCAGATGGGCCTGGGCTACGCCCTGTGCGAGGGGCTCAAGTATGACGAGAACGGCCGCAACGTGTACAACAATTTCCGCAAGTACAAGATGTTTACCGCCGACCAGATGCCCAGCATCCAGGTGGACTTCATTGAGGCCCATGAGCCCAACGGACCCTATGGCGCCAAGAGCATCGGCGAGTCCGCCGTGGTACCCTCCAATCCGGCGGTGCTCAACGCGGTGTGCGACGCGCTGGGGAAGGAAATTTACAGCTCTCCCTACCGGGATTGGGAAGAGAACTGAGAAGGGGGATCGTTTATGAGCAACAACCGCAGGGATGTCCTGGCCAAGGTCACCGGCAAGGCCATCTATGCCAATGATATCCAGATGCCGGGTATGGTCTTCTGTAAGGTCGTGCGCTCCACCATCGCCAGCGGGCGCATCCGCTCCATCGACACGGCCCAGGCCGAGCAGGTCCCCGGCGTGCTCCGGGTGTTCACCGCCAAGGACATCCCCGGCATCCCCAACCAGCCCTGTGACCGGCCCGTCATCTGCGGCGACCGGGTGCGCTACATCGGCGACGCGGTGGCCCTCATCGCCGCCGAGACCCGGGAGCAGGCCGAGGAGGCCGCCGCCCTGGTGCGGGTGGAGTATGAGGAGCTCCCCGCCAACTTCGATCCCCTCCACGCCCTGGACGAGGACGCCCCCCTGATCCATGAGGGGGGAAACACCATCTGCCGCTGGAAGACCCAGCGGGGGGACGTGGAGGAGGCCTTCCGGCACTGCGACCACATTCTGGAGCGGGACTATGTGACCTCCCGGGTCCAGCACGTCTGCATCGAGACCGAGGCGGCCGTGGCCTACACCGATCCGGTGACCAACGAGGTTATCGTCCGCTGTCCGGTCAACAGCCCCTTTGTCATCCGCAAGACGGTGGCCGAGACCCTGGGCGTACCCTACACCCAGGTGCGGGTGGTCCTGGCCACCATCGGCGCCTCCTTCGGCGGCAAGAACTATGACATTGCCATGGCCTCCAGCCGGGCGGCGCTGGTGAGCACCCTGCTGGGCCGGCCCTGCAAGGTGTGGCTCACCCGGGAGGAGTCCATTATGGAGGGGACCAAGCGCCATCCCATCCACGCCCATTACAAGGTGGGCTTCAACGGCGACGGCAAGCTCCAGGCCATGCAGGTCCGGCTGGTGCTGGACGGCGGGGCCTACAAGAGCAAGACCTTCCCTGTCACCACCCGCATGGCCATCGAGGCGGCGGGCCCCTACATCGTGCCCAACATCGACACGATCTCCACCAGCGTCTACACCAACAACGTCTACTCCGACGCCCTGCGGGGCTTCGGCTCTCCCCAGGTGGACTTCTGCTCCGAGTCCCTGATGGACGAGATCGCCAAGGAACTGCATATGGACCCGGTGGAGCTGCGCAGGAAAAACATGCTCTACGAGGGCTGCACCTCCACCACCGGCCAGCACATGACCAACGTGACCCTGGAGCAGTGCTATGAGGCGCTGGATAAAGCGGCCCGGATCCAGGAGCGGCGGGCGCGCATCGCCGCCTACAACGCCAGCCACACCGGCACAAAAAAGGGACTGGGGATCGCCTTCCTGCACCGGGGCGAATCCTTCGGCGCCGCCGGTCAGGGCATCGACACCGCCAGCGGCATGATCGCCCTCCAGCCGGATGGGAGCGTCACCGTGGCCTCCTCCATCGCGGAGGTGGGCCAGGGCGGCCCCAACATGCTGGTGAGCGTGGTCCATGAGACCCTGGGCGTGGCGCGGGAGAAGATCCACGTCACTCCGGTGGACACCGGCTATCTCACCGACGCCGGTCCCACGGTGGCCACCCGCGGCACTGTGTTCTCCGGCGGCGCGGTGTGGAAGGCCTGCCTCAGCGTGCGGGAGAAGCTGACCGGCTACGCCGAGAAGCGCCTGGGCACCCGGGATGTGGTCTTTGCCGATGAGAAGATCACCGACGCCAAGGACCCGGCCAACACGGCGGCCCTTCTGGAGGTCATCGGGGACGCCTTCAACAACTCCGACCATCTCAACTCCCTGGGCTACTTCGCTGCGCCGCCCTTTGACTACGACCGGAGCACCGGCGTGGGAGACGCCTACTGGTCCTGGGTCTACGGCGCGGCGGCGGCCGAGGTCACGGTGGACCTGAAGACAGGGGCCGTGTCGGTGGACGACTACTTTGCCGTCCACGACGTGGGCCATGCGCTGGACATGGAGGAGGTCAAGGGGCAGATCCGGGGCGGCGTGGCCATGGGCATCGGCTATGCCCTCACCGAAGAGGTGGACCTCAAGGAGGGCCGCATCCGGAACCTGAACCTGGAAAACTACATCGTGCCCACGGCGCTGGACGTGCCCGACCAGATCCACGCCATCGCCCTGGAGATCCCCAGCGAGATCGGCCCCCTGGGGGCCAAGGGCCTGGGCGAGCCGGCCACCTGCAACGTGGCCCCTGCCATTATCAATGCGATCGACGACGCCTGCGGAAAGCGGGTCCGGGAGCTGCCCGCCAATCTGGAGCGCATCGTTCTCGGCCACGCCATGAGTAAATAAGCGCCGTCGTGAAGCGAAATATATGGAAAGGAAATGATTGGTATGAACACTCTCTTCCGCAATCCCTGGATCGTGACGATGAACGACGACTTCGAGATGATCCGCAACGGATACGTCTATGTCGTGGAGGACAAGATCAGCGAGGTGGGTTCCGACCCGGTGCGCATGGCGCAGCTGAGCCTGGAGGCCGATTCGGTCATCGACGCGGCCGACAAGATCCTGATGCCCGGCATGGTGAGCGCCCACACCCATCTCTTCCAGACCTTTATGCGGGGCCTGGCCGACGATTTGGAGCTCTATCCCTGGCTGTCCACCCAGGTGTGGCCTTTCTCGGAACGGATGACCGAGGAGGACTTCTATTACGCGGGCCTCATCGGATGCCTGGAGAACCTCAAGACGGGCGCCACCAGCTGCATCGACCAGCACTACATCTTCACCTCCCTGAACAACGGGGACCACATCTTTGAGGCCATGCGGGACTCCGGCATCCGCGGCAATATGTGCCGGTGCTTCGCCAACATCGTCTATTATGAGAAGTTCCGGGAGGAGGACCAGGACCGCATCCTGGACGACATCAAGCGCCTGCACAGCCAGTGGGCGGGCGCCGAGAATGGCCGCCTCTCCCTGAGCGTGGGGCCCCTGAATCCATGGGGCGTGTCCCCGGATCTGTTCCGGAAGAGCAAGCAGCTCTCCAAGGATCTGGGCATCAAGTTCCAGGTCCATACGGCGGAGGACCAGGATGTGGTGACCAAGACGGCCGCCATGTACGACGGCATGCGCAATCTGGAATTCTTCGACTCCCTGGGGATCCTGGACGAGGATACCCAGCTGGCCCACGCCATCTGGCTGGACGACCACGAGATGGAGATCCTGGAGCAGCGCCGCTGCCAGCCCATCCACTGCCCCGTGGCCAACGCCTATCTGGCCGACGGCGTGGCCCGGGTGCCCGAGATGCTGAAGATGGGCCTGCCGGTGGCCCTGGGCACCGACGGACCGGGCAGCAACAACGCCCAGGATATGCTGGGCACGCTGAAGTACACGGCTCTGATGCACAAGAACCACAACCTGAACGCCCACATCATCTCCAACAAGGATGTGCTCACCATGGCCACCTGCAACGGCGCTGTGGCCATGGGCATGGAGGGCCAGATGGGCCGGATCGTCCCGGGCATGAAGGCCGACATCATTCTGGTGGACTGGAAGAAGCCCCACATCGCTCCGGTCCACCACCCCGAGTCCGCCCTGGTCAACAACGCAAACGGCAACGACGTGGACACCGTGATGGTCAACGGCGAGATCGTGGTGCGCAACAAGAAGTCCACAAAGATCGATGAGATCGCCCTGATCGACGAGTGCCAGAGGCGCATCGAGTTCATTAAATCCAAGATGTAAGTTACAGAGAAAAACCCAGTTCCGCCCCGATTCGGCGGAACTGGGTTTAAAATGTGACGAAAAGAGCGGGAAGGGGGAAAAACATTGACAGTCCCATGGAAAAAGGCTCTGTACGGACCATACTGAGACAGGAAGAAGCCGCACAGAGCATGGGAGGAACGGGAATGGATCTGAAGGCGTTGGCACAGACACTGGGCCTGGATTTGACTGGAACCCTGGCGCGATTTGGCGGAAGCGAGGCGCTTCTGGTGCGGTTTTTGAAGAAATTTCCCCAGGATGGAAGCTTTGCGGCGCTCTGTGCCGCGGTGGAGCAGGGGGACATGCAGGGGGTGGAGCACGCCGCCCACACCCTGAAGGGAGTCGCGGCCAATTTGGGCCTGGAGCGGCTGAAGGAGCACAGCGACGCCCTTGTGACAGCGGTGCGGACGGGGAAGGCGGAAGCGGTCCCCGCGCTCTTTGCCCGGGTGCGGGAGGACCACGCGGCCATTTTGTCCGCACTGGAAACGCGGGAAAGCTGAGCGGAAGCGAGGAGGAAGCCGTGATATGCGGGAGGAACGACAGACCATATTGATCGTTGATGACGTGGAACTCAACCGCGCCATTCTCCATATGGTCTTTGAAGAGGAATTTCAGATCCTGGAGGCAGGGAACGGCGCGGAGGCACTCGCGGCCATCGACGCGCATCCCGGCGGACTGGCGGCGGTGCTGCTGGATGTGGTCATGCCGGTCATGGACGGGTTTCAGGTTCTGGAGGAACTGGGGAAGCGGGGACTGCTGGAGCAGCTGCCGGTCTTTCTCATCACGGCGGAGAACGATCCCAATGTGCTCAAGCGGGGGTATGACCTGGGGGCGGTGGATATCATTGAGAAGCCCATCACCCCCTACTTCATCAAACGGCGCATCGGGAATGTGATCCAGCTCAACAATCTGGTGCGCACCCAGGACGAGATGCTTCGGGAGCAGGCTGAGGAGATCCGCTCCCTCAACAGCTCCATTCTGGAGACCCTGGCCACCGCCATCGAGTTCCGGGATCAGGAGTCGGGCGAGCATGTCCTGCGCATCTGGGAGCTGACCATGCTGCTGCTGCGCGGGATGATGGAGCGCGATCCCCGGCGTTACCACTTTGAGGAGGAAGAGCTGTGCCTGATCGGAGACGCAGCGGTCATGCACGACCTGGGCAAGATCGCCATACCGGATCACATCCTCAATAAGCCGGGGAAGCTGACGGCGGAGGAATTTGAGATCATGAAGACCCACACCACCCAGGGGTGCATCCTGCTGGACAGCGTGCCTCAGGTCCGCTCCAACCCGGTGTACGACTATGCCTACGACATCTGCCGGCACCACCATGAGCGGTGGAACGGCCGCGGATACCCGGACGGCCTGGCCGGGGATGAGATCAGCATCTGGGCCCAGGTGGTGGCTCTGGCCGACGTCTATGACGCGCTGGTGAGCGAGCGGGTCTATAAGAGGGCCTTCTCCCACGAAAAGGCGGTGGACATGATCCTGAACGGGGAGTGCGGGGCCTTCAATCCCGAGCTCATGGACTGCCTGCGGGAGATGGCGGGCGAGATGCGCACCCGGTACCTTCAGGTCCGCAGGGACGGCAGAACATAATATAGCGCAAAAATGACTGCGCCGGCCTCTTTCGGAGGCCGGCGCAGTCTCCGCGTGTCGAAAAACTTTGACACGCTTCTCAAAAATGCAAGCATTTTTTCGAGGGGATGCAGGCCGCTGCGCGCACTTCGTCGGGTCAAAGTCCGCACCGTTCGCCCCGGCCTGACG